>CADEDM010000070.1 GCA_902826065.1 uncultured Acidobacteriota bacterium
ATCGTCATCGGCGACACCGGCCCGCTCAACGCGCTGCGCTTCGACGACGAGTTCGTGCGTCACAAGATTCTCGACGCGGTGGGCGACCTGGCCCTGCTGGGCCGTCCGGTGCTGGGGCACGTGGTGGCGCACCGCGCCGGCCACGGCCTGCACACGCAGCTTGCCGCGCAGCTCCTGGCCGAACCCGGCGCCTGCGTCGAGGTCGAGCACGCCTTCGGCGCGGCGCTCGAGCCCGAGGCCGTCGCGGTGGCGGCTCGCGCCCGCTAGACCACACGCTTCAACCTCCATGTCCCCGGCCGGGTGTCCGCACCCGGCCGATTTTTTTGTACGCAGCGACCCGCAGGAACACGTCAGCCGGCGTTCAGTAGCCGCGGCCGCCGCAACGCTGGGCGGAGATCAGTGCGGCAGATGAACGGCCACGCGTCGATGTGGCCGTGGGTTGGCAGCCACCGGTCCCGGAGACGCAGGGTCAGGCCAATCGTCAGCACGTTCACGGTCGGAGCCTATGAGGCGATATTCGCCGACGTCGCTGTAGAGCATCCACGCAGCGTCTCGAACCGCAGTGACGGCAGGATAGTACGACCTCGGCCAGCACGTTCCCAGCTCGTCGTTCGTCATCCGTCCGGCGACGAACTGGCGCAGGATCCCGGCGGCGGCTCGCCGTGACGTGGCATCGCTCATCACGGCTTCGGCGCGTCTAGCGCCGGCGCGATCCGTGGAGGGCGGCTTCGCGGCAAGTGACGTGGCGTCTTCGGCGAGCTCAAACACGCGGGCGGCTTTGCCAGAGGCCCGGGCCCGGCAGACACTGCGCACACCTCGCCGCCGCAAGTCATCATCACTTCCAGCGAGACTGCCACCAGTCGCGTCGGGCCCGCGGTCTTGGGAACGATCCGGAAGTGGACCTCACGGCCAGTGAAGCCCGGCAGCGCGACCCACGCGCGGTACTCGCCGGGTGGCAGTCCGACAACGTGCAGGTGACCGGTGGCGTCGACGTTGCCAACGGCGGCGGCGGAATCGCCGCGCGATCCCTTCCAGTGGACGGTGACCTTCGCGCCCTCGAGTGGCGCCAACGAGTCAGATCCAGGCCGAGGCAGAGCGTCATACACCTGGATGGCGAACTGCGACGTCACGACGACGACATTCTTGCGCCGAACGCACTCAATCGCCGCCGCGTCGCGTGCCGTCAGCAGCGACATGACTGCCGTCGCCAGGGCGACGGCGATGCGTGCGGTGGTCCGAACGGTCGGCGGTGACGGCCGACGGGCGACGAGTACCACGTGATCAGCAGTATGGGCGTCTCCGCGACCCACCCGGACATGATCTTGCGGGGCCTGGCCGGCGTGCCTTCCTGCCGTTGCGCAGAGCCGCGATGGAACACCGCGGCGCCCACATGCGAGAGTAAGGCTGAGCTGGACGCCTGCCCGGTGTAGCATGAGCAACGTCCGCGTCACATGCCGCTCGACCGCCGCGACTTCCTGAAGCTCGGCCCGGCCGCCATGGCGGTCTCGGCCGCGTCCGGGCGCGAGTCGGCGGCCCAGCCGCAGCCGGCGTCCTCGCTGCCATTCGCCGCGCCGCCCATCCCGCTCGTGCGCATCGGCATGGTCGGCATCGGCCTGCAGGGCGGCTCGCACCTCGAGAACTTCCTCAAGATCCCCGGCTGCCGCGTGACGGCGGTGTGCGACGTCCGCGACGTGCGCACCACGTGGGCGTCGCAGCAGATCACGGCGGCAGGGCATCCCGCGCCGGCGGTCTACACGCGCGGACCGCGCGACTTCGCGCGGCTGTGCGACACCGAAGATCTCGACCTGGTCTTCACGGCCACGCCCTGGGAGTGGCACGTGCCGGTGATGCTCGCCGCGATGAAGGCCGGCAAGCATGCCGCCACCGAAGTGCCGGCGGCGATGACCCTCGAGGATTGCTGGGCGCTCGTGGAGACGGCAGAGAAGACGCGGCGCCACGCCGTCATGATGGAGAATTGCAACTACGACCGCCCCGAGATGATGGCGTTCCACATGGTGCGGAAGGGCGTGTTCGGCGAGATCGTGCACGCCGAGGGCGGCTATCTGCACGATCTGCGCGCCATCAAGTTCGAGAAGCAGGACGAGGGCCTGTGGCGCCGCGCCTGGTCGATGAAGATCGACGGCAATCCGTACCCGACGCACGGCCTCGGCCCGATCGCCAACTGCCTCGACATCAACCGTGGCGACCGCTTCGACTACCTCGTCTCGATGAGCGGCCCGTCGCGCGGCCTCCACGACTGGGCCCGCGAGCATTTCCCGGCCGATGCGCCCGAGCGGAAGGAGCGCTACACGCTGGGCGACGTCAACACCAGCCTCATCAAGACCGCGCGCGGCAAGACCGTGATGGTGCAGCACTGCACCAACCTGCCGCGGCCGTACAGCCGCATCCACGTCGTGCAGGGCACGAAGGGGATGTTCCAGGGCTATCCGCACCGGGCCTACATCGAAGGCCGTGGGAAAGAACACCAGTGGCAGGACTGGACCACGCTGCGCGACGAGTTCGACCATCCGCTGTGGCGCGAGCTCGAAGCGAAGGCCGCCGGCGCCGGCCACGGCGGCATGGACTACATCGAGGACTATCGCCTGGTGAAATGCCTGCGTGAGGGCCTGCCCACCGACATGACGGTCTACGACGCCGCGGCGCTCTCGGCCGTGGTCGACCTGAGCATCCGCTCGACGGGCGCGCGCGCCAGGGCCGTGGACGTGCCCGACTTCACCCGCGGTGGATGGAAGGCGACGCCGCCGCTCGACCTAGTCACGGTCTGACATGCCGCTGATCGCACGGCACGCTGTCGGGAGGCTCTGTCGCGCATGACGGGGGTGGTGCTGGCGGCCGGGCGGGGACGTCGGCTCCAGGCGAGCGACGCAGCCGCGCTCACGCCCGCACAGCGCGACGCTGCCGCGCGTGGCCTGAAAGTCCTGATGCCGGTGGGACCCGCGAGGCGCCCGCTGGTGGACTACGTGATCGCGCGGCTGGTGGAGGCGGGCTGCTCCACGATCGTCCTGGTGGTCCCAGCCGATCACGAGGCCCTGGCGGGCCATCTCTCCGACGCCGTCCCAGTCGGCGCATCGATTCGGCTGGCGGTGCAGACGGTCGCCGATGGCACGGCCGGCGCAGTGGCTGCAGCCGCGTCCTCTGTCGACGACGACGCGTTCCTGGTGGTGAACGGCGACAATCTCTACCCACTCGACGTGATGCGGGCGTTGACGGCACTGGCCGGCTGCGGCCTCGCGGGCTTCCGTCGCGCGTCGCTCGAGCGCGAGAGCGGCTTCACGCGCGAGCGGGTGGCGGCGTTCGCGGCCATCGACTGCGACGGCGACGGACGGCTCATGGGCCTGCGCGAGAAGCCGGCACCGGAGACGCTGACGGCCCAGACGCTCGTCAGCATGAACCTGTGGCGGCTCGATCGGCGCCTGTTCGACGCTTGTAGGGATGTGGCCCTGTCTCCGCGCGGAGAACGAGAGCTGCCGGACGCCGTGATGCTCGCGGTGGCTCGCGGCGTGCCCTTCCATGTCGTGCCGGCCGAAGGCGCGGTGCTGGACCTCACCACCGCCGCCGATGTCCCGGCGGTCACGCGTGCCCTGGCGCTCGCCGAGGTCCGCGCATGACCCTCGCCGATCAGTTCGTCGCGCGCGGCTGCCAGCCCGAAGACGCCGAGCGTCAGGCCGCGCTGGTGAGGCGCACGGCCGCGAGTTTCGCAGCGGCCCTCGGCCGCGCTCCCGAATGGCGCTGGTTCGTGCCGGGCCGGCTCGAAGTCTTCGGCAAGCATACGGACTACGCCGGCGGCGACGTGCTGGTGGCGGCCGCCCCGCGCGGGTTCGCGGTGGCGGCGTCACCGCGTGACGACGGCCGCCTGCACGTCGTCGATGTGAAGAACAACGTCAGCCTGTGGCTCGCGGCCGCGGACACGGGTCCGCTGCGCAGTGGCTGGGCCTCGTACCTGCAGGTCACGCGCCGGCGCCTGGCCACGAACTTTCCCGGCGCGCCGCTCGGGCTCGACCTGGCGTTCGCCAGCGATCTGCCGCGCGCCGCGGGCATGTCGAGTTCGAGCGCGCTGGTCACGGCGGCGGCCACCGCGCTCGTGACCCGCGGGGGCCTCGACCATCGCGAGGAATGGCGCCAGGCCATTCAGTCCCCGGAAGACCACGCGACGTATCTGGGCTGCATCGAGAACGGCGCCACGTTCGGGCCGCTCGCCGGCACGTCCGGCGTCGGCACCCACGGCGGCAGCGAGGACCACACGGCGATCCTGCTGGGCGAGGCCGGCACGCTCGGACACTTCCGCTTCGTGCCCACGACCCGCCTGGCGCGGGTGCCATGTCCGCCGCGCTGGGTGTTCGTGGTCGCCACGAGCGGCGTCCACGCCGACAAGGCCGGATCGGTGCGCGATCGCTACAACCGCACCACCTTCGGTGTGCGTGCGTTGCTGCAGCGGTGGAACGCGAGCGCCGCCGTGGCGGCGCCGTCGCTCGCCGCGGCGCTCGAGAAGCCAGGGGCCGAAGGGCAGCTCCGCGAGCTGGTGCGACAGGACGTGCCCGACGGCTGGACGTCGGCGGCGCTGCTCGAGCGCCTCGATCACTTCGTCGCCGAAGACGCGCTGGTGCGCGAGGCGGTCGAGGCCGTGCACCGGGCCGATGCGGCGGCCGTCGGCGCGCTCGCCGTGCGATCGCAGGCGCATGCCGAGACGTGGCTCGGCAACCAGGTGCCCGAGACCGCCTTGCTGGCGGCGCTGGCGCGCGAGTGTGGCGCCTTCGGCGCCACGAGCTTCGGCGCCGGCTTCGGTGGCGGTGTCTGGGCGCTCGTGCACGAGGACGACGCCGCCACGTTCGCCGATGCATGGATTGCCGCCTACCGGCACCGCTGCCCGAAGGCCACCAACGTGGCCGTGGTGCCCGTGCGTCCCGGGCCGGGCGTGATCGCCCTGCCGCACGACGCCGCGTGAGAACGTGCGGCTGGGGGCTGGTGGCGCGCCGCTGGCCCCGAGCCACGGCTCGCCTCGTATCGCGCTCCGGCGCCGCAGTGTAGGATCTCCTCGACCGCGCTTTGCGCCGCATGCACGCCGACCTCCAGGACGCCCTCGATTTCCATCACGCCGTGCTCGCCGAAGGCGCCCGCGCCCTGGTCGGCTACGACACCGCGAAGGCCGTGGCGAACGTGGTGCTGCTGTCGGAGATCCCGACCACCTACGACAAGCGCTCCGAGCGCCAGGTGAACGCCGGCAACCTGCTGCTGCGCGGCGTGCCCGGCGTGGGCAAGACGTTCTTCGGCGTGATCCTCGCCGCAATCAGCGACGCGAAGTTCGCCCGCATCCAGGGCCGCGCCGATCTGCAACCGACCGAAGTGGTCGGCTTCCAGATGATCAACCCGGCCACCGGCCAGCTCGTGACCGAGTTCGGACCGATGGCGTCGGCGGAAGTGATCCTGCTCGACGAGATCAACCGCATCCCGCTCAAGAGCCAGAGCGCCTTCCTCGAGGGCCTCCAGGACCGCACCGTCACGGTGGGCAAGACCACCTACGAGCTGCCGGCCTTCAGCTTCGCCATCGCCACGATGAACCCGGTGGAGCTGGGGCAGGGCACGTTCCCGCTGTCGGAAGCGGCGACCGACCGCTTCGCCGCGATGGTGCAGATCGGCTACCTGCCGAAAGACGAGGAAGAGAAGCTCGTCGACTTCGAGTTCAAGCGGATGACACTGCGCCCGATCCTCTCGAAGGAGCGCATCATCCACCTGCGCGCCGCCATCAGTGAGCACGTGTTCCTCCACAAGAGCCTCGGCCGCTACGTGCAGCGGCTGGTGGGCGCGACCCGTCCTCGCGATGCCGACACCGACTGGCTGGAGCGCTCGCCGTCGGATCTCGTCGAGCGCGGTGTCGACCTCGGCGCCTCGCCTCGGGCGATCATCTGCTGGAGCCGCCTGGCCAAGGCGTGGGCGCTGCTGGTCGGCGGCCGCGACGAGGTCTATCCCGAGGACATCCAGTCGCTGGCGCCGTTCGTGCTGGGACATCGCATCTGGCTGGGGCCGCATGCGGCCGCGCACGGGCTCACGACGGACGCCGTGATCGACGACGTGGTCGCCGAGGTGCCGATGCCATGACGCACGCTCCGGCAGCGACGTCGTACGTCGATTTCAACCTCATCACCAAGATCGAGCTGCTCATCCTCAAGCGCCTCGCCGGCGGCACCACCGGCGATCACCGCTCCCGCGCCGACGGCAGCGGATTCGACTTCGTCGGTCTTCGCGACTGGCAGGCCGGCGACCGCTTCTCGTCCATCGACTGGCCGCAATCGACGATCACCAACTTCGCCCCGATGATCGTGCGCGAGTTCGATCAGCCCAGCACCGCGACCGTGCTGGCCGTGGCCGACGCCTCGCTCTCGACGCGGTGCGGCGTCGACGGCGTGCCCGTGGGCGCCGTGGTCGCGCGGGCGCTGGCCACCATCGGTCTCTCGGCCTCGTTCTTCCAGGATCGGTTCGGCCTGCTGGCCTTCGATCGCGGCTTCGGCGCGGTCTCGGGCATCCCGGCGCGCACCGGCCGTGGCCATGTGGTGCACTGCCTGGAGGCCTACGAGTCTCGCCGCGGTCTGGAACCGGTGGCTGGCACCACCGTCGCGGCGGCGCTCTCGAGCAGCCTGCGATCGGCGTCGCTCGTGCCCGTCGTGTCCGACTTCCTTTTCGACGACGCCCCGGCGTTCATACGCGAGCTGGCCTACGTCAACGTCACCCACGACGTCTTCCTCGTGGTCGTCGACAGCGCGTTCGCCTTCGTCGATCGCGGTGTCTCTGCCGGCTGGGTCACCGTGCGCGACGTGGAGCACGGCGACGCGCAGGTGGTCTCGCGGAAGGCCTTCCGCGCCTTGGCGCAGCAGGCCCGCGCCTGGCAGGACGACGTCGTGGCGGCGGCCCGCGCCTCGGATCTCGACGTCGTGGTGCTCAGCCCCGATCAGGCCGAGGGCGAGATCGCGCTGGCCGAGTTCGTGGCGGAGCGCCGGCTCCGGAAGGTGGCGCGATGAGACGCCAGTGGATCGCGGGCGCGTCGCTGGGGCTGCTCCTGGCCGCGGGCGACGCCTGGACCCAGCCGCGGGCCGGGGCACCGGCCACGCCTGTGCCTCCGGCGCCCGCCGGCGAGGTGCCGCTGCAGTGCTGGTGGCGTCCTGCGCAGGGCGCGATCCACGTCGGCGAGATCGTCGATGTCACGCTCACCTGCTCCGCGCTCGAAAGCGATACCACCCGCGCCGTCGTCGACGAGACCCGGCTCACCGTGGCGGCGGTGCAGATGGCGCCGTGGGAGATCGTGGGCGGCACGCATCCTGTCGACACGCGGTCCGGCAGCCGGCGCCTGTTCCAGTATGTCTACCAGTTGCGGATGCTCGACGCGAACGCGATCGGCCGCGACGTCAAGCTGCCGCCGCTCGCGATCCCGTACCGCGTGCAGAGCCGCATGGGCGCCGATGCCACGGTGGCCGGCCGCGACCTCACGCACCTGATGCCGCAGATCCCGATTCGGGTCGTCGGCCAGGTGCCAGGCGAGGCGTCGGATATCCGCGACGGCGCCAGCGCCAGCCTGGGGGAGATCGCGGCGCTGAGGTTCCGCGCCAACGCCTGGCGCACCGGCGGCACGGTGCTCGCCGCCCTGGGCGCCGTCGCCGTGATCGCCGCGCTGCTGCCGCTGGCGGGGCGGTTGCGCACGTCGCGGACGCGGGTCCCGGGTCGCGCGTCTGACCGCGCGGTGCTGGCGTTCGCCAGCAGCCGCCTCGATGCGCTCTCCGCGTCATCGGCCGGCGGATGGACGCCCGAGGCGCTTCGCGAGGCGCACGCGGCGGCCCGGCTCGTCGCGGCCGTAGTGCTCGGCGCCGGCGTGCGGCAGAAGCGTCTGGACGCCGCCGAGGCGGTGCCTGAAGGTCGTTTGCTGTTGACGCGCCAGTTCGGCCGCCACCGCAGCGCCGTCACGGCGTCGACCACCGCGGCCGACGTCACGCGTGCGATCGAGGCGCTCGCTCCGGGGGCCGGCGCCACCGAGCGAGCGACGCTGGAACGTCTGCATGATGGTCTCTCGGCCCTGGCGCGGGCGCAGTATCTCCGCGACGCGAGTGCGTCGGTGGACGCCGATGAGGCCGTGCGCGCCGTCCGCGACATCGGCCGCGACACCGCCCGGCAGCGACTGTTCGCGTGGCGGCCCTGGCGGCCATCCGCCCCGGCCTCCCCAGCCCCCGTGGAGTTCTGAGGATGGTCGAGGCGCTGCGCGCGCTCGCGGCGAACGTCGCAGCCGACTGGCGGGCTCTCACGACCGAGGGTGTGCAGTTCGCCTATCGCGATGAGCCGCTGCTCGCCGCCGGCGCCCTGCTGGGCCTGGCGCTGGTGATGCTGGCCTACCGGCTGTTGCGCGGGGTGCGTCCCCGTCGCGATGCCGTCGCCGTGCCATCCATGCTGCGCCTGCGCCCGTCGCGGATGGCCTGGGTCCGGCACGCGCCGCTGGCCCTGGCCGGACTCGGCGTGCCGCTGGCGCTGCTGGCACTAGCCGACCCGTACACGTCCCTCAGTTCGAGCAGCGTGAGCTATCCGGGGCGACGCATCGCCCTGATGATCGACGCCTCGGACAGCATGACGTCGTGGTTCACGGCCGAGACGCTGAACACGCGCAGTGCCACCGAGCCGGCGTTCTTCACCACGGTGGCTGCGGCGCAGCGCTTCGTCGAGCTGCGACGGGCCGGCAAGTACCGCGATCTCATGGCGCTCATCGAGTTCGGCGATCGCGCCTACGTGATCACGCCGTTCACGAGCGACTACGACAACCTGCTGCTCAGCATCAGCCTGATCGGCGATCCGGTCGAGTTCTCGATGTTCCCCGATCCCGGAACGGTCATTGCCAGCGCGATCGACCAGAGCATCGAGATCTTCAAGGCGTTCCAGTTTCTCGAGGCGTCGGGCAACCTGATGGTGATCTTCACCGATGGCGAGGACACGACCTCGATCGTCAACGGCCGCAGCCTCGACGACATCCTGAAGAGCGCCGTCGACAACAAGATTCCGCTGTACTTCGTGCGCACCAACTACGGCAAGGCCTTCGGCGAAGGCATTCCCGACGAGCGCTGGCAGGCGGCGGTGGAGAAGACCGGCGGCCGCTATTACATCGCGCGCGACGAGGCCAGCCTGCTCGGCGCCGTGCGCGACATCGACCAGGCGGCCGTCGGCGCCATCCAGACCACGCAGTACACCAGCCGCCAGCCGCGCTTCGCGGTGCTGGCGATGGCGGCCGCAGGCTGCTGGCTCCTGGCGGCGGCGTTGCGCCTGTCGTTGCCCGTGTTCGCGTCGTTCCCCTGAGAGACGATCCCGATGCCCATCATCCTCGGACGACTCCTGCTGGCCGCCGCCTTGGTCGGCGGCGCCTTCTATGCGTGGGCCGAAGCCGCGCGCGTCGAGGCCACGGCCGACGCCTGGCACCAGCTCGTGGCGCTGAACAACGACATCCCGCCGCCGCCCGCGCCACCGCGGTGGATCACGTGGCTGCCGTCCATGCTGCGGCCGACGACCGCGATCAGCGATCAGCAGCGGGCTTCGGCCGAGTACTGGCTGTCGCGCTATGAAGGGCTCGTACGGGCGAGCGGCGCGGATCCCAACCCCGCCGTGATGCTCACCGCCGCCAACGCCGCCTTCCGCGTCGCTCGCGCGTCGGGCGAAGTGGGCGCCGTCGCGGCACGACAGCTCGACGACGTGCTCGAGGCCTACGCCAACGTCATCAAGGCCGACCCGGGCAACACCGACGCCGCCTGGAACTACGAGTTCGTGGCCCGCGCCCGCGACATCGTCGCCCGCCTGCGGCCGATGCCCCCGGGCAAGCCGCAGCCGGTGATGACGGGACTGCGTCCGCCGCCACCAGGGCTCTCGATTCACGGCCTGCCCGGCGCCCCACCGCCCGACGTGAAGAGCGAAGGCTTCGAGACCATCGCCCCGATGGACTTCGGCGACCGCGAAGCCCAGCCCGAGGCGACCACCGGCGCCCCCATCAAGCGCAAGGGCTGACGGCGGGCGCGATGGCCGGCTTACGACTGCTCCCGGCACGGAGCGCCGCATGACCTTCGGCGCGCCAGCCGCGTTGTGGCTGCTGACGGTGCCGGCCGTGCTCGGCCTGTTGTGGGCGTGGCGGGTCTATCTCCGCTGGGTCGACGTCCGTGTGCTGGCCGAACGCCGGCTGCTGCCCGAGCGCGAACGGCACGGTGTCGCCGGCGCGCTGCTGGCGTGGTTGTGCCTGTTGACGGCGTCGGTGGCGGTGATCCTCGCGGTCGCCCTGCCGCGCGGCACGGCGACCACGTTGGCCCGCGCCGGCGTGGACATCGTGGTGCTGCAGGATGGCTCGGCCTCGATGCACGTGAAGGACGTGCCCGGCAATCGGTGGCAGCGCTCGATGACGTGGATCCGCGCCCTGGGCGACGCCCTGAGCTGGCAGGACGATCGCGTCGCGCTGGCCGTCTTCGCGCACGTCGCCACGCCGCAGATCCGGCTGACGCGCGATCCGAACACGTTGTTCTTCTTCCTCGACCACCTCCACGCCCGGCCGCCCTTTCCGCTCGAAGCCGACACGACGTGGAACACCAACCTCGAGCAGGCGGTGATGTGGGGCCTGCGCATCCTCGACAAGGATCAGGAGCTGCACGGCGTGTCGCCGAACGCGCGCGTCTTCGTGCTGCTCTCCGACGGCGAGGCGTGGAGCGGGGAAGTCGCGCGGGCCATCGATCGGGCGCGACAGGCGCGGGTGCCGATCTTCGTGCTCGGCGTCGGCACGCTGGCCGGCAACTGGCTGCCCGAGGTGCACGTGCCGGCCACCGAGGAGCCCGCACCGCATGCCATCTCGCGGCTCAACCGCGCGTCGCTGCAGCGGATCGCCGAGACGGCGAGCGGTCAGTACTTCGAGCTCGATCGCGAGGACGACCACGTCATCGCCAATCGCATCGTCGACGCCGGACGCCGGCTGGCGCCGCCGCGCGAGACGCAGGCGTCGGTGGTCGAGCTGTATCCGCGCTTCCTCATGGTGGCGGCCGGCCTGGCCACGGCCGCGCTGGTCTTCGCGCGTTCGCGGGCCGAGGCGTGGCTGCAGGTCACGCTGGCGGCGGTGGCGTTGGCGGTGGTCGTCCGTTTCGTCGGCTGAGGGCGCGCCGCGACGCTCACGCCGCCGCGCGTTGACGCCGACGGCCGATCGCGCGCCAGTACAGCCAGGCGCCCCATCCGGCGAGCGTCGCGCTGCCGCCGACCACTTTCAGCAGCACCACACCGCGATCCGTGGCGTCGGGCGACGGAATCGCCGCCAGCACGACCGACAGCATGGTCACGGCAAGCGCCACGCTGGCGAGCACCCGCGCGTGGACCCGCGAGTCGAGGCGCAGCATCGCCGTGAACAACAGCAGGTAGGGGATGAAGTAGCTGATGACGCCGAGGCTGACGAGCACGTCATAGGCACCGGCCACCGACGTGCCGAACTGCCCGACGCACGCCAGCAGCGCGCTGATGCCAGCCTGCGTCGCCAGCGCCACCCAGGGCGTGCCGAAGCGCGGATGGAGCCGGGCGAACCCGGCCGGCATCACGCGATCCACGCCGGCGACGTAGGGCAGGCGCGCGGTCGACGCCAGCCAGGCACTGGCGCCGCCCAGCGTGCCCAGGGCGATGAGCGCGCCGAAGATCGGCGTCAGCCCGGGCCAGCCGGTGCGCTCAGCAATCGCCGCGAAACCCTGCATCACGCCCTGCAGGCCGGTGATGGCCGTCGACGGCAGCGCGATCAGCAGCGCCGCGGTGCCGAGCAGGTAGATCGCGGCGATGATGACGCCGCCGATCACCACGGCACGGCGGATCGTGCGCGCCGGATCGCGGATCTCCTCGCTCATGAACGCGACCGCCTCGAAGCCGCCGAACGCGAACGCGAGTGTCGACCAGAACGAGAGGTTGCGGAGATCGAGGGAGGGGATCAGTCTCTCCGCGGTGAAGGGCGTCGCCGATCCGAACCGGGTGGCGATGACCAGGCTGAGGATCACGATCGTCGCGACCGGCAGCCACGTCGACCAGCCGCCCAGCAGGTGCAGCCACCGGCCGGCGCTCCAGCCCACTACGTTGAGGCCGAGCGCCAGGGCCAGCGCCGCCAGCGACACCCCCACGAACCAGACCGGGCTGTCGCCCCAGGTGCGGCCGGAGGGATCGACGACGAACAGCGCCGCGCCGGCGCCGAAGTAGAGCAGGCCGTTGAAGTAGACGACCGTGCTCATCCAGTACATCCAGCCGGCCATGAAGCCGGCGAACTCGCCGAGTCCGAGCCGCACCCACACGTAGAGGCCGCCCTGCACCGGATGGCGTTCCGAGAGGGCGATCACCGCGAAGGCGAGCGGCACGTAGAAAGCCGACAGGGCCACGAGCCACAGCACCAGCGCGCTCGGGCCCACGGCCGCCGCCGACGCGATCCAGCGCAGGCCGACCACGGCCGTGACGAGGAACCACACCAGGTCCCAGGTGCCGAGGGTGCGGCGCAGCCCGGTCACGACCAGTCCGCTACGGCGCGCCCACGGTCTCGAGCACCCAGCGATCGAACGCCACGAGCAGCTCCTCGCGGTTCGAGTACGGCCCTGGACGATAGCCCTGCGATGCGATGCCGGCCTGCGCCATGTCCGAGAGGCGCCAGTCCTGCCGGTTCGTCACGTCCCAGAACTCCACGGCGTCGGTGGGATCGAAGCCCGGCCTCGCGACCTCGTCCGGGTGCATCAGCCAGTGGCACGTGATGTCGGTGCGGTCCGGCGCGATCGGCGTGAGCGCGAACGTGACGACGTAGTCCGGGTGCGGGTTGAGCAGCAGCGTCGGCAGCATCGCGTAGTAGTAGACCTGCCGCTGCTGCGCCTCGGTGAGGCCCGGCAACGGCGCGCGTGACGGCTGATCGAGCGTCGACAGCGTGACGCACCCGGGCAGGAGATCCATCGACGCGCCGAGCCACGTGGGATGCGGCGGCTCGTTGTCGCCCGACAGCGGATGCGACAGCTTCACGAGCTGCGGATGCGCATTCGCGCAGTGCAGGCACTCGTGGTAGTTGGCGATCACCAGCTTCCAGTTGGCGGTGAGGTGGTAGGTGCGGGTCGCCACCGTGCGCAGCTCGCCCATGCGCCAGTTGGCGAACCGCGTGTCGACGCCGTCCAGGTACTCGGCCAACGGCATCCGTGGCTGCCCGGGATCGCCAAGATGCAGGAAGACGTGGCCCGCGCACACCTCGAGCGCAATCTCGCGCAGCGGCCAGTCGTCGGTGCGGAAGCCGACCACCTTGTCCATGTGCGGCGCCCTGAAGAGGCGGCCGTCGAGGTGATAGGTCCAGGAGTGATACGGGCACTGGATGAGGCCGCGCACCTGGCCGGACGGCTCGCTGCACAGCAGCGTGCCGCGATGCCGGCACACGTTGTGGAAGGCGCGCAGCGTCCCGGTGTCGTCGCGCACGATGAGCACCTGCGCGCCAGCGAGCTGGCGGGTGACGTAACTGCCCGGCGCGGGCACGTCGTCGGCGCGGCCGACGAACAGCCACAGGTGGCGGAAGATGCGCTCGGTCTCGCGCGCGAACCACGCCGGGTCGGTGTAGTAGCCGGCTGGCAGCGTGGTGACGCTGACGTCGGTGGCGACGCGGTCGTCGCTGTAGCGGGCCATCGATGTCTCCCTGGTCAGTCCTCGCGCACGCCCCGTCAGCCGCCGACGAGCCGCGTGGCCTCGCGGACGGCCGCCCGCGCGCGGTTGACCTCGCGCACCAGCTGCGCGGCGAGGAATCCATGTTGCGGCGTGCCTGCCAGTGCCGCCAGACCCTCGGCCACGTTCAACCCCGGCAGGGTGAAGCGCTTGGTCGCACGCAGGATGGGCGACCACTCGGCCGGGTCGTGTGCGAAGCGGCCGCCCTTCGTATACATCACCGGATTGAGTATGCGCCCCAGGCGGATCGCGCGGGCGTTCCAGGACGACGCGGCCTCGTTGTCCGCCGCGCCCCGTCGGGCCTCGAAGTCGTCGAGGGCGTGCGACAGCGCGCGCACGTCGTCGAGCAGCGGCACGAAATCGACCGCCGGCGCCTGGGCCTGGAACCCGGTGACGGCGTCGACGAGCTCGCGCGCCGTGGCGCGGTAGTCGAGCGGGAGGTAGGTGGCGTTGGCGAGGCCCCACACCGCCGACAGCCCGACCTTGACGTCGGTGGCGAGGATACCGACGTCGGCCTTGTCGAGCGTGTCGTGCTCGGTGTGCCACCACCACGCGTTGCCGCAGCCGCCGGTCCACGGACGCTTGTCCGGATGGCCGTCGACCAGGAAGGGATAGGCCGAGAACGACGGCAGGCCGCTGGCGAGGAACGACTGGTCGGCGGCGCGGGCCGGGCGGAACGCCGGGGCGTTCGCCTGGCCGGTGACATCCTCGATCACCTGGCGGCAGTAGCCCTCGAACTCGGCGCAGGTGTTGCGACAGTAGTAGACGGTGGCGCCCTTCACGCCCGGCGAGTCGATGTTGTAGTAAGCGAGGCCGCCCTCGGCGAGGTCGCTGAAGAACGTGTCCGCGTACCAGGTCGAGCCGCTGTAGCGGCCGTGCGAGTGGCCCGGCCACCAGCACACTCGGACCGAGCGGGTCAGGTGCGCGCGCTCGCGCCACAGGGCCCGGGCGATCTCGAGCACGCAGGCGTCGCCCGTGGCGTTGTCGGTGACGCCCTCGTGCCAGGCGCAGTAGTGTCCGCCCACGAGCACGAACTGGTCGGGTTCGACGGTGCCGGGAATCCGCACCTCTGGCAGCTTCGAACGGTACCAGCCGGTGTCGAGTCGCGTGGTCATCGTGGCGGTCACCGGCCCGGCGGCCAGCAGCGCCTTCAGTGCGCGGCCGGAGTCGACGTCGACCGACACGGCGGCGACCGTCGGCATGCGGTCGATCTGATCGAGCGACGGCGTGCCCCAGATCGTCGTGCCGATCATGTTGTGGATGAAGCGGTCCTCGTTGGCGAACACGATGCCGGCGCAGCCGGCCTGGCTCGCCTGCAGGATCGTCACTGGCGTGGCGAGGCCGTCGACGAGCGCGACCTTCCCGCGGGCGCCGGCGAAGCGGCCCTCTTCGACGAACACGAGGTCTGCGGTAAGTCCATCAGGCCCGGTCGAGCGCACGAACGAATGCGTGACACAGCGGTGGTCCTGGACGGCCGGCGTGACCGTGCGGAACGTGGCCTCGCGCGGATAGCTCAGGAACGCGTCGAACTCGTGCATCGTCACCGGAATGCCGTCGGCGGCGAGTTGCTGCGCCAGATAGGCGGCGGCCTTGTCCTCGCCCTCGCCGCCGGTGTCGCGGTCGACCGTCGAGAACCACTCGAGATGGCGGGCGAGTGTCGCCTCGGAGACGGCGGCGTGCATGCGGGTGAGGGGCGTGTCTGGCGTCATGCGGAGTGTCCCGAGAGTGGCTGCGCGGTGGCCGCGCCGCGCGAAGCCAGCGAGCCGGCCACGAGCGCCGCGAACGTGACGGGCGCGGCGATCCAGAAAGGATCGACCGCCCGTGTGTTGCCGAAGGTCTGCCAGCCCAGCACCGCGGCGGTGCCGATCAGGATCGCCGCGGCGGCGCCGGTGGCGTTGGCGCCGCGCCAGTAGAGGCCCATCAGCACCGTGATGGCCACCGGCGTGCGGATCATGAAGCCGAGCCGGATGTACTCGACGATGTGCGGCGCGTTCAGCGCCAGCACGAGCGCGACGAGGCCGAGGCCGGCGCACGACAACTGCGACAGGCGCAGGTAGAACGTGTCCGACCGGCCGGGCACGAACCGCTTGCAGACGTCGTTCACGAACAGCGCCGTGGCGGCGTTGACGCTGCTCTCACCGCTCGTCACGACCGCGGCGAGAATCGCGCTCATCATCAGCGCCCGCAGGCCCACCGGCATGGCCGCCATCATCGACCGGGCGAACGCCTCCTCGGGGTTGGCGAGGCCGGGTAGCTGCTGCAACGCGGCGATGCCGACGATCATCGTCAGCCAGCCGAAGGGCGCCGCCATCAGCCCGCCCAGGACGAACCCGCGCCGCGACGCCTCGGCCGATTGGGAGGCGCGAATACGCTGGTACCACTCCTGGCTGCCGAAGCGGGCCATCACCACCGTCACGAGCCACGCGGCGATCGTGGGCGGATTCCACGTGCCGGTGGCGCCGTCCGTCCACGACATGTGCGTCGGCGGCGCGGCGGCCATCACCGCCGACAGCCCGCCCGCCGCCGCGAGGAAGATGGGCACGCCGACCGCGAAGCCTCCGAGCATCAGCACCCACTGGTAGACGTCGCCATAGGTGACCGACGGCATGCCGCCCAGCGCGGAGTAGAGGATCAGCGTGATGCCCACCGCGAGGAACGCCGTGGTGTAGTCCACGCCCAGCAGCGCCGTCATCACCGACGCGCCGCCGACGATCTGCGCCGGCAGGATCGCGAAGGTCGCGAGCGCCAGGGCCACGGCCGAGATCGGGCGCAGCCAGGGCCGATAGCGCGACTCGAGGTACTCCGCGAGCGTCGTTTCCTTCAGCGGGTAGATCTTGTGGACGGCGACGTAGGCAAACGGAATGAAGGCCAGGGCCTGCAGCGTCACGTACCACATCGCGGAGAAGCCGTCGCGATAGGCCATCGCCACCGAGCCCATGGTGTTGCCGGCGCCGATGTTGGTGGCGGCCACGGCGCAGCCCACGATCCACACGCCCCAGGTGCGGCCGCCGTCGTAGTAGTCCGAATAGCGCTCGACCTTGAACCAGAAGTACAACCCGAAGGCCAGCATCGCCAGCGCGTAGACGATGACGACGGCCAGGTCGAGGGGATGCGCGGTGACGCCCACGGGCTACTTCACGTAGCTGTCGATCACGCCGTGCAGGGCCCGCGTGCAGACCTCGCAGAAGTAGTCGGCGCGCGTGAACATGATGCAGTTGGCGGCCGGCCGGTAGTAGCCGCGCGCCTCGTAGCGGGCGCCCTCGAAGGCGCCGACCTTGCCCGCGTACTGCTCGGCCGCGAACTGCGTGTCGTCCTGCGTGCGCTCGTGGGCGAAGAGCGCTTCCATCTCGGCTTCAGGGCGCTTCTGCTTCCGCAGTTCCGCGCGCGTGGCCTGTGCCTCGCGCGAGCGCTTCTCGTAGGCGTCCTTCTGCCATGGCGTCGGCAGCGGCGTCGACGGCGCGACCAGGTCCTTCCACTTCAGCGACGCCGGATCGAGCAGGGCCGTGACATTGGCTTCCCACGGCTCCGCGCGCGCCGTCGACGGCAGATAGGCCACCGGCGACGTGTAGTACTCGTCGGCCAGCGCCGCGAAGTGGTGGCCGAACTCGTGGACGAACACGTACGGCGCGAAGGCGTTGTCGGCGGCGACCGTGCTGTAGAGGTTGTAGATGCCGCCCCCGCCATAAGTCCGCCCGTTGGCGACGATCTCGACCACGTCGTACGGCGCGTACGACGCCAGCTCGCGGAAGCGCCGGTTCTCGAACGTCAGGACGTAGCGCTCGGATCCGAACGCGTCGTAGGTCGAGCCCACAGGGTTGGCGCGATGCTCGCCCAGCGACGGCCGGGCGATGCCCGACTCGGCCGCCGGCGGCACCAGTCCCCAGACGTTGAAGTCCTGGCGGCGTTCCTTGAAGGGCGAGGTCGCGAACAGCACGTCGAGAAGGCGACGCGCGTCGCGTTCGAACTTGCCGCGCTCCGCCGCGGTGTAGCCGTCGCCGAGCAGCAGCAGGTCGACCTTGGTCGCCGGGTCCCCGTGTCGCTCGAGCGCCAAGACCTCTCCGGGTGGGGGTTGAGGCGCCGCGCGATCCACGAACATGTCGGCGGGGTCGACCCGCGTCGTCCACGCCGTGGCCCAGGCGTTCTTCGGGCCGCGCTTGCGCACCTTCACGTCGACTGGCCCGGATGGCGCCGGGAAGCGCAGCGACTCGTGGAACGTGCGCGTGACCTTCGCCGCCTCGTCGGTCGTGGCCCACTCGTCGTAGATCGAGCCGAACCCGCGCGAGTAGAGCAGACGTCCCGACGCCGCGTCGGTCACGTCGAAGCCGTAGGCGCCGTAGCGCAGCACGTCCTCGCCGCGGTCGCGCGGGCCCGCCCACGGCGCCGGCTCGATGACCACGCGATCCAGCGAGAACAGCTCCTGCGTGGCGCTGCCGGTGTGGAAGTAGTCCACGCGCATGGTGCGGACGGCCGGCGCGGTCGCCGTGCCCTGGGCGTGCAGGGCCAGCGCCAGTCCGGCGAGTCCGACGGCGGCCAGAATCGGCGCGGCGAGTCGCATGGCCGGAATGGTAGCCGAGTTACCATGCGCCATGCCTCGACGTGCAGTCGTCGTTGTCGGGTTGCTGGCCTGGGCCGGGCCCGCATTCGTCCAGTCGCTGCCGGTGTTCACGCCGCAGCAGCGGGAGCTGTTCGCGGCCGGCCAGAACTTCGTCAACGCCTTCGCGGACGTCGACGGCGACGGCGACCTCGATCTGTTCGTCGGCTTCGACGGCACGCCGAACCGTCTCTATCGCAACGACGCCGGCACCTTCACCGACATCGCGGCCGCGTCGGGCGTCGCCGATGCGCGCGCGACGCGCTCCGCGGCGTTCGGCGACATGGACGCCGACGGCGATCCCGACCTGCTGCTCGGCTTCACGCCGTCGCCGGGCGCGTCTGTGCTTCGGCTCTACCGTAACGACGGCGGACGGTTCACCGACGCGACGACGACGGCCGGCCTGACGGTGGCCGCCGGCGCCGTGCGGCAGCTCGCCTGGGTCGATCCCGACGCCGATGGCGACCTCGACCTCTTTGTGGCCTTCCGTGATCGTCCGAACGCGTTCTTCCGCAACGAACGCGGCGCCTTCAGCGACGTCGCGCCGGCGCTCGGCCTGGCCGATCCCCGGCGTACCGTCGGCGCGGTCTGGTTCGACGCCGACGAGGACGGCGACCTCGACCTGGCCGTCGCCAACATGGACGGCGACGCCAACGGTCTGTTCCGCAACGACGGCGGGCGCTTCACCGACGTCGCCGAGGCCGCCGGCGTGCAGTGGGGCGGACGTGCGCCGCGCGAGGCCACCAACGGCACGGTGCGCGTGTGTGCGGCCGACCTCGACAGCGACGGTCGCCTCGACCTCATCGCCGCCAACTACGGCCCGCTCGGGTTCTTCAGCAACCGCGGCGGCGGGCGCTTCGAGGATCGCGCCACGGCGATGGGGCTGGCCATCGACTCCCGCTACGACGCCTGCGCCCCGGCCGACATCGACCACGACGGCCGACTCGATCTTTACGTGAACGGCACCGTCACCGGCGGCACCAGCTACCACGACACCCTGTTCCGCAATACCGGCACGGCGTTCGTCGACGTCACGCCGCCCTCGGTCCGGGACCTGCAGGCGGATCACGGCGTGCAGTGGGCCGACGTCGACGGCGATGGCGACCTCGATCTCGCGCTGACCGGCTCACGGCCCGACGGCATGCACTCGGTGCTGCGCAACGACCTGCCGGCGGCCGACGCGCGTCGCGGCCTGCACGTCCGTGTGCTCGACGCCGCCGGGCACGCGACGCTGGCCGGCGCCGAGGTGCGTGTCTTCGCGGCCGGGACCACGCGGCTGGCGGGTGCGCGGCTGGTCGATGCCGGATCCGGCTACGACGCGCAGAGCGACATGCCTGTGCACGTCGGCGTGCCCTCCGGCGTGTCGCGCGTGGACGTGCAGGTCATCGTGCCACGCGCTGGACGGCGAGTGCCGGTGTGGAATCGTGGCGTCGACCCCGCGGCGCTGAAGGGCAAGGCCGTCGAGATCCGCGTCCCGCGCTGAGCGGCACCGTCAGCGCGACGGCGCGTAGGTGTACTCGAGCACCGCGCCAGGATGGGCGAGTGTCTCGGTGCGCTGGCCTTTCGGATCGGTGGTGATGCCGAAGCTGTCGGTGACGACGTACAGTCGACGGCCGTCCGGCGCGAATGCCGTGTCGCGGAAGCGGTCCGCATCCCGCACCACGGTCACCGGCGCGCCCACCACCGCACGGCCGTCGTCGCTCAGCTTCGCGCGGTAGATGGCGCCCGTGCGCATGCCGGTCACGAGCAGCGAGGTCTTCCACCCGGGAATCGCGGTGCCGGCATACACCTCGAGTTGTCCCGGGGCGATCGTCGCGTTGCCGCCACTGCGCAGATCGAAGCCAGACGGCACGGTGAAGAACGTGACCAGCGGCGGCACGAAGTCCGGGTGCGTCCACGACGCCTCGGTGGCTCGCGGCACCGAGGCGGGCGGATTCAGGTTGTCGAACTTCAGTGACGTGCACGGCTCCGGCGATGACGCACCCCACCGGGCGTAGACGTACCCGCGGTCGTCGTTGAACCCGGCCACGTGGGGCCATCCGTAGTTGCCGCCGGCGCGGATGAGATCGAGCTCGTCGTCGGTGCTGGGCCCGTGCTCGGACGCGTAGAGCAGGCCGCTCGGCCCGAACGACAGGCCCTGCGGATTGCGCAGTCCGTACGAGTAGATGTGGCTGCGCACACCGGCGATGGCCGGGTTGTCGGCCGGAATGCCGCCGTCGAGCGTCATCCGCAGGATCTTCCCCTGGTAGGTCGACCAGTCACGCGCGGCCACCTGCGCAGCGGTCGGCAGGTCCTGGGCGCGGATCGTGTTGCAGTAGTTCTTGAGGAAGTTGGCGCCCTGGTCACCCCGGGAGAGATACAGCATCCCGTCCGGGCCGACGACGAGGCGACCGCCGCCGTGGTCGTCGTACGCCGGCAGGCTGTCGATGACGTCGTGCGGCGCCGCGAGCGTGTGCGCCGTGGCGTCGTAGGTGTAGCGGCGCACGCGGAGCCGTGGCGTCGCCGCCGCGCCCGGATCCGCGTCGTAGACGTAGGCCAGATAGACGTAGTCGCGGCCGCGGCCCTGCAGCAGATCCGGATGCAGCGCCAGACCGAGCAAGCCGTCCTGCACGACCGTCTGATGGACACCCGTGAGTGTCAACGCCACCTGCCGTGAGCCGTCGGCGGGATTCACGCGCGTCACTCGAAACGCGGTGCGCTCGGTGACCCAGAGGTAGCCGTCGGGTCCCCACGTCACTTCCCACGGGTTCGCGAGGTCGGTGGCCACGACGCGCACGCCGAACGACTCGGCGCCTGCGGGCACGAGATCGCGAGGATTCTGCGCGGCCAGGACGAGTGCGCCGCCGGCGGCGAGCACGAGCGCTGCAGAGACCACTGGGAATTGACGCACGGGCACCTCCGCGATCGCGTGGCGAACTGGCGGCGAACGTTGTCACCGCCGGGGCCGGGTGTCAAGGCGCGGTCGGGGATGCGCAGCGGGCCAGGGCGCCGCCCGTGCGCAGGGGGCCGAGGTGTCATATGCTCCGTCACCGCACGGCAGCGCCATCGACGCCGGCCCGGAGGACGCGACGTGACCCACGATCTGCGACGGCGACTCGGTCGGGGCGTGCACCACCTGGCCACCTTGGCGCTGCTCATCGGCGGCATGGTGGGCCGTGCGGCTGCCCAGCCGCAGGATTTCGGCATCGGCGCGCCGGGGCCGACGCTCTACAAACAGCGCTGCGCCTCGTGCCACGACGCCGCGCCCGACGCGCCCGAAGCGGCCCGCACCCCGCCGCGCGCGACCCTCGCGAAGATGACCCGGGCCCAGATCGAGTCCGCGCTCGACACCGGCGGCCCGATGGCCCTGATGGCCAAGGGGTTCAGCGCCGTCGAGCGTGCCGCCGTGGCCGCGTTCCTGTCGACGGTGACCGCGCCCGCCGTCGACCCCGACGCCAATCGCTGCGCATCGGCCGGCGGTCCGCTGGGCGATCCGGCGGCGCGGCCGCAGTGGAACGGCTGGGGCAACGGTCCGACCAATGCGCGGTTCCAGACCGCGGCCGCCGCCGGACTCACGGCGGCGACGGTGCCGAAGCTGACGCTCAAGTGGGCCTTCGGCGTGCCCGGGGCGGTCGCGATGAGCGCGCAACCGACGGTGGTCTCTGGCCGCGTGTTCTTCGGCACGGAGGTCGGCCTCGTCTACGGTCTGGATGCCGTCACGGGCTGCACGCACTGGGTCTACAAGGCCGACGGCAACGTGCGCAGCGCAATCAGCGTGGCCGCGCTCGCCGGCAGCGGGCCGGCGCGCTACGCCGCCTACTTCGGCGATCTGCGGGCCAATGTCTACGCCGTCGACGCCTCTACCGGCGCGCTGCTGTGGAAGGTGAAGGTCGAAGACCACGTGACGGCCCGCATCACTGGCGCGCCGACGCTGTGGAACGGCCGCCTCTACGTGCCGGTGTCGTCGCTCGAGGAAGGGCCGGGCGCGCGGCCGGACTACCCGTGCTGCTCGTTCCGCGGCAGCGTCGTGGCGCTCGACGCGGCGACCGGCAGGCGCGTTTGGAAGACCTACACGATTCCCGAAGAACCGAAGGTCGTGGGCAAGAACGCCGCCGGCACGCCGCTCTGGAAACCAGCCGGCGCGGCCATCTGGGCGTCGCCGACCATCGACGCCGCCCGCGGCCTGCTCTACGTCGCGACCGGCAACGCCTACACGGAGCCTGCGGCCCCCACGAGCGACGCCGTGATGGCCATGGCGCTCGACAGCGGCGAGGTGCGCTGGGTCTCGCAGGTCACTCCCAACGACACCTATGTCATCGGCTGCCGTGCCGACAACGACAACTGCCCCGACGACGTCGGTCCCGACTTCGACTTCGGCAACTCGCCGATCCTGCGGACGCTCGCCAACGGCCGGCGCATCATCGTGGTCGGCCAGAAGTCCGGCGTGGCCTATGGCCTCGATCCCGACGACAAGGGCGCGGTGCTGTGGCGCTACCGGGCCGGGAAGGGCAGTGCGCTCGGCGGCATCGAGTGGGGATCGGCGGCCGACGATCGCGTGATGTACGTGCCGGTGTCCGACGTGCTGCACCCCGAGTCGGGCGGGCTGCATGCGATTGGCATCGGCAGCGGCGAGCGCATCTGGCACGCGCCCGCGCCCACGCCGGGCTGCGCCACGGGCACCGGCTGTTCGAGCGCCCAGTCGGCGGCGATCAGCGTCATCCCCGGCGTCGTGTTCTCGGGCGCGGTCGACGGCCACCTGCGCGCCTACGACGCCACCAACGGCCGCATCATCTGGGACGTCGAGACCGCGCGCGATTTCCCGACCGTCAACGGCGTGGCCGCGTCGGGTGGATCCATCGACGGGCCGGGACCCACCATCGTCGGCGGCATGGTGTTCGCCGGCTCGGGGTACGGCCGCTGGCGGGGCCGCGCCGGCAACGTCTTGCTCGCCTTCGCGGTGCAGTAGCCGATGCGCGCCGTCATCACCCTCCTGACGCTGTTCGCCATCGCCACGCCCGCGACGGCGCAGCGCTACGCCGCAGACCGCGCCGGCGCGGTCGTGCGGCTCACCGATCGCACGACCGGCACGGTGGTCGAGGTCGTGCCCGGCGTGGGGAACATCGCGACGGCGCTGCGCGTGAAGGGCCAGAACGTGCTGCGCTACCAGCAGACCTCGCTCGACGACTTCCGGGCCCGTCCTGGCGCCACCGGCATCCCGTTCATGGGCCCGTGGGCCGGGCGCCTCGACGAGCAGGCGTTTCACGCCAACGGCCGCCGTCACGCCTTCGACATGACGCTCGGCAACGTGCGCGGCGAGGTGCCGATCCACGGTTTCATCACCACCACGCCGCTGTGGAAGGTGGTCGAGACGTCGGCCACCGGCGCCGCGGCGTCGGTGACGAGCCGGCTCGAGTTCTTCCGCCAGCCAGCCTGGATGCGCCAGTGGCCGTACGCCCACGCGATCGACATGACCTACCGGCTGGC
>CADEDM010000071.1 GCA_902826065.1 uncultured Acidobacteriota bacterium
ACGCTCACGATTACCGACAACCGCACCGGCAAGCAGTACGACGTGCCGATCACCGACGGCACCATCAAGGCGATCGACCTGCGGAAGATCAAGACCGGGGACGAAGACTTCGGGCTCACCACCTACGACCCCGCGTTCATGAACACGGCGTCCTGCCGCAGCAAGATCACGTTCATCGACGGCGACAAGGGCATCCTGATGTATCGCGGATACCCGATCGAGCAGCTCGCCGAGAAGAGCACCTACCTCGAAACGGCCTACACGATTCTCGAGGGTGAGCTCCCCACCGCGCCCCAGCTGGCCTCGTGGACCAAAGAGATCACGATGCACACGATGGTGCACGAGAACATCAAGAAGTTCATGGAGGGGTTCACCTACGACGCCCATCCGATGAGCGTGTTCGTCAGCACCGTCGGCGCGATGTCGACGTTCTATCCCGATGGCAAGGCGATCTTCGACGCCAAGGCCCGCCGCAAGCAGATCGTGCGGCTGATCGCCAAGGTGCCGACCATCGCCGCCTTCGCGTTCCGGCACAGCATGGGCCGGCCGTACGTCTACCCCGACAACGACCTCAGCTTCACCGGCAACTTCCTGAACATGCTGTTCAAGATGACCGAGGTGAAGTACACGCCGAACCCGGTGCTCGAGCGCGCGCTCGACATCCTCTTCATCCTGCACGCCGACCACGAGCAGAACTGCTCCACGAGCGCGATGCGCGGCATCGGCAGCTCGCACGTCGACCCGTACTCGGCGATGGCCGGCGCGGCGGCGGCCCTCTATGGCCCGCTGCACGGCGGCGCCAACGAGGCCGTGTTGAAGATGCTGCAGGAGATCGGCTCGGTCGCCAACATTCCGGCGTTCATCAAGGGCGTCAAGGAAGGCAACGGCCGCCTGATGGGCTTCGGCCACCGGGTCTACAAGTCGTACGACCCGCGCGCCAAGATCATCAAGAAGACCGCCTACGACGTCTTCGAGGTGACGGGCAAGAACCCGATGCTCGACATCGCGCTCGAGCTCGAGCGGATCGCCCTCGAGGACGAGTACTTCATCAAGCGCAAGCTCTACCCGAACGTCGACTTCTACTCGGGCCTGATCTACGAGGCCATGGGCTTCCAGATGGCCATGTTCCCGGTGCTCTTCGCCATCGCCCGCACGGTCGGCTGGGCGGCGCAGTGGCAGGAGATGCTGCTCGACGAGGACCAGAAGATCGCCCGGCCGCGGCAGATCTACACCGGCTACGAGTCGCGCGACTACGTGCCGGCGGCACAGCGCACGTAGCGGCCGCTCGCGGCCTCGCCGCACACGTCACGGGCCGGCTCGTCGAGCCGGCCCGTCGCTTGTACGGCCTGGCGATCAGAACCTGGTCGGGGCGGTCGGCGGTCCGAGGTAGCGCAGCACCAGCACGGTGACGTCGTCGCTCTGCGAGGCGCCGCTGGCGAAGGTCTGCACCGAGGTGATCATGCTCTGCAGGAAGTCGCCGAGCGGGCCGGTGCGCTGCGTCATGACCTCCTGGACCAGGCGGGCCTCGCCGTATTCCTCGCCGGCCGTGTTCAAGGCCTCGGTGACGCCGTCGCTGAACACCACCAGCACGTCGCCCGGATCGAGGCGCGTCTGCTCGTCGCCGTACGGGGCCGCGCCGAACAGCCCCACCGGCATGCCGCTGCCTTCGAGCGAGCGGACGCCGGAGGCACTGACGACCAGCGGCGGGTTGTGCCCGGCGTTGCAGTAGGTCAGCGTGCCGTTGGGCAGCAGGGTGGCGTAGAAGACGGTGGCGTAGCGGGCGTCGACCTGCCGCTTCAGCAGGCCCTGGTTCACCTGGCGCATCGCCGTCGCCGGGCTGTTGGCCGAGACCTGGGCCGAGAACAGGCCCTGGATCTTCGCCGTCAGCAGCGCCGCCGCCGGCCCCTTCCCCGCCACGTCGCCGAGGACGACGCCGATGGCGCCGTCCTCCATGTCGATGTACTCGAAGAAGTCGCCGCCGATCGACCGCGACGGCAACGACGCGCCCATCGCCTGGAAGAACTCGCCGTCGCGCCGCCCTTCGGGCAGCAGCGAGCGTTGGATTTCGGCGGCGATGCGCAGCTCGTGTTCGATGCGCGCCTTCTCGAGCGTCTCGCGGTAGAGGCGCGCGTTCTCGATGGCGACGCCGGCTTCGTTGGCGAGCGTGTCGAGGGCGCTGCGCGTCGCCTGCGACAGCAACTGGCCCTTCTCGCGGCTGTCGAGGTAGAGCACGCCGATCGATTTCGCCTCCGGGGCCTGATCGGGCCGGTCCAGATAGCGAACGAGCCGCAGCGGGGTGCACAGGACGTGGCGGATGCCGAGGGCGACGGTGCCACGATGGTCCTGGGCCAGGTCGCCGTCGAGCAGGTCGGCCACGACCTTCAGCTCGCCGGTGGCGAAGACCTCCTCGGGAATCTTGCGGCTGGTGTCGAAGCGGTTGCCGGGCAGTGTCACGCGGCCACGGGCGCGGGCCAGCTTCAGGTCGAGCTGCCGGTCGTCGCCGGCCAGCATGATGAAGCCCCGCTCGGCGCCGGTGACGCCGATGGCGGCGTCGAGCACCAGCACCAGGACCTCGTCGAGGACGCGGCCGGAGCCGAGGGCGCGCAGCCCTTCGAGCAGCGTCGCCATCTGGCGGATGTCGCCGACCGCGGTACCCGCCGACGAGGTCGCCGAGGCCGCCGGGGCGGCTTCGGTGAGGAACACCACCTCCGCGCCGCCGGTGCGCCCGAACTGCACCTTGTCGCCGTGGGTCAGGCGATGCTCGGTGACCGGCGCGCCGTTGACGAAGGTGCCGTAGCGCGAGCCGCGATCCCGCAGCACGAAGAGCGTGCCCTCGATCGCCAGCTCGGCGTGCTCGCGCGAGACGTCGCTGCCGACCAGGCGCACGTCGCTCTCGGTGCGCCGGCCGATGGTGAGCAGCGGCTTGTCGACGGGGATCACGCGCCGGCCGAGGCCGTCGTTGACTTCGAGGCGGGGCTCAGACATGAGGCGGTGGCCCCGATGATAGCCCGACCTGCCGGGCCGCGCTACCGACGCTGCGCGCTATCGCCGGCCGGCGCGGCCGCCCCACCACAGCGCGCCGGCAAGGGCCGCCGACACCGCCGACACCGCATATCCGGCCCACGCGGCGGCGCCGTCGAGCACGGAGTAGTCCAGCCCCGCGGCGCCGGCCACGACCACCGCCGCGACGGTCGCGGCCACCGGTCCCGAGAGGCCGCGCGCCACCGGCGGCGCCGCCACTTTCGCGTCCTGGGTCGGACGTCCGCAGCGGTAGCAGATCAGGGCCTTGTCGGCGATCTCGGTGTCACAGAATCGGCAGCGCATCTCGGCAACCAGGCCGCCATGTTGGCCAGCATCCCAGCATACGTGATACTGGACGGGCTCGCATGATCCCCCTTCGCGACGTCATCCCGTCACGGACGAGGCCCGTCGTCACCATGGCGCTCATCGCGCTCAACGCGCTGGTGTTCGTGCGGCAACTGGGGCTGGCGCCGCGTCAGCTCGAGGACTTCATCGGCGTCTTCGGCCTGGTCCCGGCCGAGTTCTCGTGGCTGGCCGTGGTGACCTCGATGTTCGTCCACGGCGGCCTGATGCACGTCGGCGGCAACATGCTCTACCTCTGGATCTTCGGCGACAACGTCGAGGATCGGATGGGCCACGGCCGCTTTCTCGCGTTCTACCTGCTGAGCGGCGCCGGGGCCGCGCTGGCGCAGACGTTCGCGGCGCCCGACTCGCTCGTGCCGATGGTCGGCGCCTCGGGCGCGATCGCCGGCGTGATGGGCGCCTACTTCGTGCTCTATCCACGCTCGCGCGTGCTGACGCTGCTGCCGTTTCCGATCGTCGTCGTCGAGATCCCGGCGATCTGGTTCCTCGGCCTCTGGTTCGTCATGCAGTTCGTGAACGGCGTCGCGACGCTGGGGCCGGCAGCCGAGCGCAGCATGGGCGGGGGCGTGGCGTTCTGGGCCCATGCCGCCGGGTTCGTCGTGGGCGCGCTGCTGGTGTTCGTCTTCCGCCGGCCGGAGCGCCAGCGCGTCGAGTGGTGGAACGACGGCCCGTTCCCGGGCTGACCGCGATACGCGTCTAGGAACGCTGCCGCACGTCGCGCGAGACCTTGGCCAGCTCGACCATGAGCCGTTCGAACTCGACGGCCCAGGCCGCGGGATCGGTGCTCTGCTTCTTCTGCAGGTGCGCCTCCGCTTCCGTCTCCAGGGCGCGGCGCCGCTCGATCAACGCGCGGACGGCCGGGTCGGTGCTGTCGGCGCCCGCTTCGCGGTCGAGGTACCAGCCGCGGGCGGCGACGCCGGCCGCGCCGGCGGCAGCGGCCGTCGCCAGCACGCCCGTCTTCTCGCCGGTGTCGCCGAGCAGGGCGCGCTCGGTCGTGAGCTGCGCACGCTCGGTGTAGTGGCGGGCGACCGCGGCGCTCGACGCCGAGAACAGCTCCCAGATCGACGTCCGCCCGTTCTTGTCGAGATCGGACCCGGCGTCGGCCAGGGTCTTCACGAAGTACTCGGGGAACACGGTGGCGTACTTCTGGGCGGCGCTGTCGGTCGCCGTGATGACGACCCGCCCCTTGGCGGCCAGCGTCTCCATGAACGGCGCGCTCGACTCGGTCGTGTTGACCACGACGAGGCGTCCGGGCAGGCCGTTGAAGAGTCCAGCCCAGTCGGCGGCGGTGAGATCGGGCCCCACGAGGTTGAACTTCGCGGACTGGCCGTCGTAAGTGCCGTGGCCGAGCAGCACCACGAGCACGAGGTCGTCCTTCCCCACCTGGCCCTTGAGCGTCGTGAACGCCTTCCGCACGTTCTCGGACGAGGCGACGGTACCGGCCTCGCGGGCGGTCTCGTCGACCAGCTGCACGATCTGCGCGGCCGGGAAGCCGAAACGGCTGGTCAGCGCCGCCTGGATCGCCTGGCGCCATGTGGCGAGCTGCTTGGCGTAGTCGGCGCCGCCCGACGCGCCGCTCACCACGACGGCCCAGCGCGGATCGCGCGCGGAGGCGGCCGGCGCCTGCGCGTGCGCGGTCGCGGCGATCGCGGCGGTCGCGAGCAGCGCGGCCAGGAGGACGGTTCGTCGATCGATCATGCGAGCCCCACGCGCCTGCGCCACGTCCACTCCGTGGCCAGCAGGCCAATCAGTGCCAGCAGGCTCCAGGCGCCGTGCCACAGGTCCTGCAGTTCCGGCGGGCCGTCCACGGTCACCGGCCCCGCCAGGCGCGGCGGAATCGCGGCGAGCCCGTCGGGCCGGACGTACTGGCCGGCGGTGCGCTCGGCCAGCCGGCGCAGCACCGCTTCGTTCAGCCGCGGGTCCGCCATCTCGGGATCGGCGCCGCCGGCCAGGACCACGCGCTCGCCACGGCCCAGCCCCTCGCCGCCTCGACGGGCGTCGGCCGCCACCCGATAGACGCCGGCGTCGGCGAAACGGACGGGCGCCTCGTAGCGGCCGTCGGCGGCGTCGGCCAGGGTGGCCGTGATGCGGCGCTCGTCACCCGACGGGCTGCTGATCGCCACCTGGACTTCGGCATCGCGCACCGGCGCGTACTCGCGATCGCGCACCAGCACCGAGACGACATCCGAGGTCCCCGGCGTCGGACTGCCCAGCGGCGCCACGGTCACGGGATCGAGCGCGCCGCGCGCGAGCCAGCGGGTCATCTGCCGCCAGATCGTATCGTAGGTGGTGTCGGCGGCCGGGAGCATCATCCGCCAGCGCCACGACGCCTCGCCCGCGAACACCATGGCGCGGCCCTGGCCGTAGCGCTGCACCGTCACCAGCGGCCGATCCGCCGCCGCACCGGTCGTCGCCAGCACCTGCGCGCCAGGCCGTGGACCGCCCACGATCGACACCGACGCCAGCGCCGGCAGTGCCGCCCAGCGGCGGCGGGCGTCGTCGGCCGACGGCCCGATGCGCGTCGCCGGATGGCTGGCGCCATCGGGCGTGAGCTGCACCGCGCCGGTCGCCGCCGCGGCCGCGAGCGACACGCGCGCGGGGGTGCCGTGGCGATCGGACATGTCCACCGGCAGCACCTCGTCGAGCGGCGTGCCGGCCAGGCCCTCGCGCTCGAGGGAACGTCCGCCGAGCACCAGCAGGCCGCCGCCGCGGGCGGCGACGAACGCTGCGGTCGCGTCGAGTTGATCGCGCGAGAAGAACGACGCCTCGACGTTGCCGAAGACCACGGCGTCGTAGGTGAAGAGCTCGGCGCGCGTGCGCGGATAGCCGGCGGCCAGCGCCGCGGCGCGCGACGCCGCCGCCTGCACGAAGAACGTCGGCTGTCCGTCGTCGGTCTGGCCCTTGCGGATCACCGAGTCGACGTCGAGGCTCGGATCGTGCGCGAGCGCCCGCTTGAGGAAGGTGTGCTCGTAGCCTGGCGCGCCCTCGACGAGCAGCAGCCGGCGCGGGCGGCCCGGCGGCTCCACCAGCACGCTGCGCGTGTTGTTCTCGGCGGCGATCTCACCTGGCGACACCGGGAGTTCCACCCGGTAGACGGTGGGCACCGCCGGATCCGGCGAGACCGTGAACACCGCGCTGACCGGCGCGCCGTCGACGACCGGGACGCGACGCACGTCCACGGGCCGGCCGTTGGCCGTCAGCGTCAGCTGCAGCGGCTGCGTCCCGAAGCCGGTACTCACGGCCGAGACCTGCACGTCGACGGTGGAATCGGCGAGCCGCGGCTCGCCCGCGGTCATGCCGACGATCTCGCGATCGCGGGTGATGCGCGGCTCGCCGATGCCCACCGTGAACACCGGCGCCGCCACCGGGGCGTCGGCGCCCGCCGGAGAGGTATCGCCGCCGTCCGAGATCACCACGACGCCGGCGAGTGGACGGCCGCGATAGTGGTCGGCGATCGTGCCCAGCGCCGTCCGCAGGTCGGACCGGCCGGCCGACGCCTGCATGTCGTCGAGCGGCGTGCGCGCGGCGCCATCACCGAAGGCCCACACTTCGGTGCGGACCGAGCCGGCTACGCGGCCCTCGAGATCGCGCGCGGCGGCGATCGCCCGCTGCAGCCGCGCCGGACCCTGCGCATCGGCGATGCGCATGCTGCGCGAGACGTCGACGAGGATGGGCACCAAACGATCGCGCACGCCGGCCGGCGGCACGACGCGCACCGGACGGAGCACCGCCGCCGCCAGCAGCAGCAGCGCCAACGCGCGCAGCACCGTGAGACGGGCGCGCATGCCGGGCGCGACCCGCGCGCCGGCGTAGGTGCCGAACGCGACCGCCATGCAGGCGGCGGCCACGAGCGCGTAGCCCCACCACGGCAGCGCAACCGCGAATCGCATGACGGCTCAGCGCTCCGGCCGCCGGGGCACGGCGAGGGAGCGGTAGTAACGATCGACGAGCTTCCGGTAGTCGTCGGGCACGGCGTCCGACGCGCCGGCGTTGAGACGGTCGCGCGTTTCCTGCTGGCGCAGATCGTCGGCGAGCCCCTGCTCGACCTTTTCCAGCGCCAGCAGCAGGTTGCGCTTCAGCGACTCCCAGCGCGCGAAATCCTGCTTGAAGGCTTCCGTCCCCGGTGCCGACACGCTCGGCTGCCACGTCTCGGGGGTGGAGGGCCCGCGCATCTCGGGCGACGTGCGTCCCAGGGCGTCGACCTCGGCCCGCGCCTGGCGCATGTCGTCGGCGAGCTGCTGCTGCAGGCGCGCGATCTCCCCCTCGCGCGTCGTGCCGCGCGCCTCGCCCGCCGCCTGCGGGCGGCCGTCGCGTGGCTGGCCGGGCTGCCCGGCCTCGCGACCGCCCGCCGCCTCGCGGGCCTCGGCGCCGCGCTCGCGCAACGCCTCGAGCGAGCGCTCCACGGCCTCGAGCCGATCGCGGAGGTCGCGCGTGCGGGTCAGGTCATCCGACAAGCGCGTCGAACTCGCGCCATCTGCACTGCGCCGGGCATCGAGGCGCTCGGCCACGCGGTCGAGGGCACGGGCGGCCTCGCCGCCGAGCCGCGCGGCATCGCCGGCAGGCGTCGTCGTCCTGGATGCGGCGGAGGCGCTGGCCGCGCCGGACGGCGACGACTCCGCGCCCGCCGTCGGTGCCGTGCGGCCCGTCGTGGATGGAGGTGTCGCCCCAGCCTGGCGTTCCGCCGCTTCGCCTTGGGCACCGGCGGCGCCAGGACGCTCGAGCGACTTCGCCGCGTCGCGCATCAACTCCGGCGCACGACCGGTGTTCAGCTCGCGACCGGCCTGGTCGAGCGCACTGCGACCGTCGCCGGGCCGCGCCTGCTGCGCCAGCGCCCGCATGCGATCGCGGAGGCGATCGGCGCGGTCGGCCAGCCGCGACTGCTCGGCCGCCATTTGCCGGTTCCGCGCCGCGCCCGGCGTCCCCGGTGCGCCGCTGGACTCGCGGCCGGCTTCGGCGCTGAGCCGACGCTGCGCTTCGGCGAGCTGACGGGCCTCGAGTTGCAGATCACCGAGGCGCCGGCGGAGGTCGTCGTCGGTGGAGCCGCGCAGCGCCTCTTCGGCGCGGCGCATCCGCTCGAGGGCGCGCTCGGCGTTCTGGCTGGCGCGCGCGGCATCCTGGTCCCGCAGGCCCGACGACGCCTGGCGCATCTCGGAGACCGCGTCGCGCATCGCCTGCCGCTCGTCCGGCGCGCCGGCGCCACTCTCGCCCCGGCTCTGGCCTTGGCTCTGGCCGCTGCCCGACGACGGCGATCCGCCCGGCTGCGGTGGCTCTCCCGGCTGGCGGGACGACGACGACTGCGGCGACTGACTCGACTGGCTCGATTCCGCGCGCTGGTTCGACGGTGCCTGGCGCTCCGGCATCTGCTTCGCCAGCTGCTCGAGCTCGCGGCGAATCTCCTCCTGCTCGCGCGTGAGGCGTTCGAGGCGGCGCTTCAGCGCCTCGTCGTTCATCGCCTCGCGGGTGCGGGCCAGATCCTGCTGCTCGCGGCTGGCGGCCTCCTGGCGGCGGGCCAGCTCGCGCAGGCGCGCCAGCGGATCGTCCTCGGGCGCCGCGTCCTGGCGCGTCTCCGATCCGGCCGGCGTCTCGTAGTTGGTCTGCTGCTGCTTGCGTAGCTCCTGGTCGAAGAGCGCGGAGAGATCGGGCGTGTCGCGGTTGCCGTTGCCGCCGCCACCGGCCTGCTGACGGGCGATCTGCCGCCGCTTCACGTCGGTCTCGGCGCGCAGCAACTGGTTCAGCGCCTCCATCTCGTGCGGCAGCGCCGTCCCGGTCTGGCGCTTGTCGAGTTCGCCCACCGCGCGTCGCATGGCCTCGATGGCGAGACCGAGCGGATCGTCGCTGACGGTGCTGAGATTCGCCGGACCGCGCCGGCGTCGAGAACCGCCCGACGCCGCACCCGATGCCTGGAGCTGCGCGCCCGCTTCCTTGGCAGCGCGCTGCTCGAGCGCACGCTGCGCATCGGCGAGCGCCTGGATGTCGCTGGCCGATCCGGCCGCCCGGGCGCGCCGGCCGCGGCTGTCGATCTTCCACGTCGCGACCACGAGTTCCTTCTGCGCGGCGGCGAGATCCTGCACGCCCTGCGACTGGCCGCCGGCGGCCAGAGCCTGGCTCTGGGCGGCGACGAACTCGTCGTCGAACGCCTTGATCTCGAGGAAGTAGATGTCGCTGCGCGATTCCGACGGCGGCTTGCCGCGGCCGAGATCGCGGGCCCGCACGTAGTAGCCGACCACGTCGCCGGGCGCGACTTCGAGATCTTCGAGGTAGAGCGTGTGCGCGCCGTTCACGGTGAGGCCGCGCGCGCCGGCCGCGAGCGGCACGACCACCTCCGGCTGCCCCGGCTTCTGCAGGATCAGGTCGAACGCCTGCACCCCGAAGTCATCGTCGGCGCGGGCCTCGATGGTCACCTCTTCGAGCGGCGTGACCTGGCGATCGCCGGCCGGCCGCACGATGCGCACGTCGGGCGGCCGATCGAGCAGCGTGCGGATGTAGTACTCCGTGTCGTCGGGCATCTCGACGCCGTCGTCGTCGCGGAAGGCGATGCGATACGAGCCGTCCGCATTGACGTCGAGCACGCCCGTCGCGGTGCGGCCATCGACGCCGAGGTTGAGACGGGCACCGTCGGCGAGCACGAGCGCCGAGGCGCCGACCGGCCGGTCGGCAGTGATCGTCAGCGCGACGCGCGTGCCTTCCGGGGCATAGATGTCGCCGCCGTCGTCTTCGTGCCGCGGCGCCAGGCCGAGCGCCTTCGGGTAGGCATAGTCGAGATCGATCCGCTCGACGCGCGCCGGGTGCACCACCGTGACGGTGAAGGCGTCGGAATGCCGCGCGCCCGCCATCACGTGGTAGCCGAACGTCGCCGTGACCTCGGGCAGGGTGATCGCGAAGCCGCCGTCGGCGGTGGGCGTCATGGGACGCGGCGTCGCGCCGGCGCCGGTGCCGACGACCAGGGCCGGGGTCAGCGCGGTGCCGCCGGCGATCCGCGCCCGGATGGTGACCGGTCGTCCGGCACGCACGCGCACGTTCCCGGGCTCCACGGACAAGTCGACGCGCGACGGCGCGACGTAGGCGACGAAGACATCGAGGGCGCGCCACAGCGGCGCGACCGCCAGCACGAGTGCCACCACCAGGACGGCCGTCGAGCCGAGGGCCCTCCGGCCGCTCTGCTGCAGCTCGTCGGGAGCGACGACCGCGTCGGCGGGCGCCGGGCCCAGCGCCCGTAGCGCCGCGGCCGAGAGCCGCGCGGCCATGCCAGGCTGATGGTCGGGCCGGTCGGCGTAGTCGACCGCGGAGACGACGACGTCGTCGAGTCCGCCGTGCCGTTCTTCGAGGAGCCGCGCGAGTTGGCGCGAGGTGAAGGCCTCGCGCGTGCCGCGGACGGCCACGACGATCGCGGCCAGGGCGGTGCCGAGGCCGACGGCGGCGAGCCCGAGCAGCACTTCGCCCGTCGGTGCGAGGAGCCAGGTGGTGAGCCGGACGGCGAGGAGGGCGAGGCCGGCAATGGCCGCGCCCGTGATCCACCCGCGGCGCCGCCGCAGCGACGATCGGCGCCGCGCGATGTCGTCGAGGACGGTCCGGAGCGTCGTGAGCTCGTCGGCCATGCAGCCCGTGTCTCGATTCTAGCCGGTCTCGGCGGCACGCCGACGCCAACCGGCCCGGCCGATCACGCCTTCGACAACCAGCAGCAGCAGGAGCACGGCGAGCCCCCGCTGCCACAGGCGCTGCTGCTCCTCCCGGGCCCGGGCGCGGTCGTCCGCCTCGGCACGTGATGTGGTGTCGCCGGGCTGGAGGTGCGCCATGAACGCGTCGAGCGTCGTCGTCGCCGGATCGCTCTCGCCCGGGTCGACGTTCACCACCACGGTCGCCGGCGCCCGGCCCTCTGCCGGCGGCAGCGTATGCGCGCCGGGCGTCGCCGGCACGCCGTCCGGCACGACCGGCAGCACGAACGCCAGGCGTCCCTCCGCATCGCGCGTCAGGTAGCGCGCGACGTCGATCACGAACGGCGCGAACCCCGGCTCCAGCGGAAAGCGGTTCCAGCGGTTGTCGAGGTCGGAGGCGAACAGCAGCAGCGTGCCGCGCTCGACGTCGCGCTCGGCCAGGGCCACGGCACCGCCGGCAAACCGCGCCAGCACGGTCCAGCCAGACTCGTCGAGCACCTGGCGGAAGCGCTCGATCGGCAAACGTCCCAGCGCCGAGCGCGAGCCGGCCAGCTGCCGCCACACCGGATGGCGTGGGTCGGAGGCGACGATCGCGGCGGCATCGGCGGCGGGCGTCACCGGCTCGGGCGCGAGCCGGACGTTCAGGCCGATGGCGTCGCTCAGGGTCGGCACGTCCACGTCGGGGCCCAGCGAGAGCAACACGCGCCCGCCGTCGCGGAGGTACCGCGAGAGCCGCTCGCGTCCGCGGCGATCGAGCGTGCGCGTGCCGACCACGACGATCGCCGCCGGGGCGGCTGGCGGCGACGCGTCGGCGGAGAACGCGCGGCCGTCCTGAACGGCGACGTCGACGGGCCACAAGTCGGCGCCGGCCTCGAGCGCGCGCTGCACGTACAAGCCGGTGCGCGCCGACTCTGGCGCTTCGGCGGTGAGCACGAGCACCCGCGGCGCCGGGGCCGGCGCCAGGGGCAGGTAGCGGACGTTGTCGGCGGCGGCGCCGCCGGGATCGTCGATGGCGACCGACGCGACACCGGCGGCGGGAATCGGCGTGGCGAAGCGCACGTCGGCGGCCGCGAGCGGCGCCAGTTCCACGACGCGCTGTCCGGTCGCGCGCCCGTTCACGGTGAGTCGCGCCGTCACCGTGCGCGGACCGGGCGCATAGCTCTGCACCACCGCCGTCACGCCGCCCTCGCGTGACACGGCCGTGACCGCCAGGTTCCCCGGCGCCACGACCACCGGGTGCACGCGCACCGTCACGTCGGCCGGTACCGCCATCGACGCCGCGCCGCTCCACGAGCGCTGCTGCAGATCCGTCACGACCTCGATGCGGCCGGGCGTCCCGGCCAGCGCGTCGAGTGCCACGCCCAGGCCGGCTGGCGCACTGGTGCCGCCCGCGCCCGGTGTCAGCGCGTCGAGCGCCGTCACGGCGTCGGCGCGGTTCACCGTGGGCCGCACGAGCACGCGCCCGCGGTCGTCGAAGGCCACGAGCCCGACCGCGTCGCCCACCGGCGCGCCATCGATGGCGGCCCGCGCCGTGCGCCGCACGTCGGCCCACGCCGCCGGCGCCGACACGCTCAGCGACGTGTCCACCACGACGACCGTGGCGCTGGCGCGCAGGCGCGGGTCGTCGCCCATCACGTAGGGACGCGCGAACGAGATGGCGAGCACCGCCAGCGCCGCCACGCGCAGCGCCAGCAGCAGCAGATCGCGCAGCCGCCGCCGGTCCTGCTGCTGCACCGGCGCCTCGGGCAGCATGGGCGTGGCCGGGAACTCGACGACACGATCGGTGCGGCGGCGGTAGAGGTGCAGCAGGATCGGCACGGCCACGGCGGCCAGGCCTGCCAGGAACGCCGGCGCGAGGAAGCCGAGGCCGAACATCAGGTCCGGCTCCGCAGCGTCAGGTACGAGGTCAGCGCCAGGTCGAGCGGCTGCGAGGTGTCGAGCAGGTGGTAGTCGATGCCGGCCCCGCCCAGCTCGCGCCGGTAGCGGTCGATGAGGCCGGTCATCGCGCGCAGGTAGTCGTCGCGCACCACGTCGGCATCGGCGAACACCTCGCTCGCCGACTCGAGGTCGCGGAAGCGCGCCGCGCCGTCGAACTGGAAGCGCAGCTCCTGCGGGTCGAGCACGTGGAACACGATCACGTCGGTGCCGCGCTGGCGGAACTGCCGCAGTCCGCGCACCACGTCGTCGGGCCGGTCGAGCAGGTCGGAGATGACGACGACCAGCCCCCGCTTCGACATGACACGCGCCAGGTCTTCGAGCGGACGAGCGACGTTGGTCTTCGCGCCCGAAGGCAGGCGCTCGAGCGCCAGCAGCACGGCCCGCAGGTGCGTCGCCCGCGCCGACGGCCCCAGCCGCTGCACGATGGCCTCGTCGAACGCGATCAGCCCGACGGCGTCACGCTGCCGGTGCATCAGGTAGGCGAGGCTGGCGGCGAGGTAGCAGGCGTAGTCGCGCTTGGTGACGGCGTGTGAGCCGTAGGCCATCGAGCCGCTGATGTCGACGAGCAGGTGGCAGTCGAGGCTGGTCTCCTCCTCGAATTTCTTGACGACGTGCCGATCGGAGCGGGCGTAGACCTTCCAGTCGAGCAGCGTCAGCGGATCGCCCGGGATGTACTGCCGATACTCCGCGAACTCGACGCTGAACCCGCGCCGTGGGCTGCGGTGCAGCCCGCTCAGCACGCCTTCGACGACGGTCCTGGCCTTGAGATCGAGCGAGCCGATCCGCGCCAGCACCGCGGGGTCGAGATAGCGCGCGGGGCCGGCCATGGCCTCACAGCCCGCTCGCCGGCGGCGGCACGGCGGTGAGCAGACGCTCCACGACCACGTCGGAGGTGACGCCCTCGGCCTCGCCGTAGAAGTTCGGGATGACGCGATGGCGCAGAATCGGCTTGGCCAACGCCTGCAGGTCCTTCACGGCGACGTGATAGCGCCCGTGCATCAACGCCCGCGCCTTGGCCCCCATGATCAGCGCCTGCGACGCGCGCAGACCGGCGCCCCACTTCACGAACTTCTCGACGAAGTCGAGCTTCGGACCGCGCCCGGGCCGCGAGGCATCGACCAGGCGCACGGCGTAGCGGGCGACGTCCTCGGCCACGACCACCTCGCGCACGAAGTCCTGGAACGCGAGGATGTCGGCGCCGTTCAGCACGTGCACCGGCGACGGCCGCCGCGTGCCGGTGGTGTCGGTGACCACCTTCACCTCGTCGTCCTCGGACAGGTACGACATGGTGATGTTGAACATGAAGCGATCGAGCTGCGCTTCCGGCAGTGGATACGTGCCCTCGAGCTCGATCGGGTTCTGCGTGGCGAGCACGAAGAACGGCCGCTCCAGCTCGTAGGTGCGGCCGGCGGCGGTGACGTGGAACTCCTGCATCGCCTCGAGCAAGGCCGCCTGCGTCTTGGGCGGGGTGCGGTTGATCTCGTCGGCGAGCAGGATCTGCGCGAACACCGGTCCGCGCACGAAGCGCAGCGCCCGCACGCCTTCGGCCTCGTCGAGGATCTCGGTGCCGGTGATGTCGGCCGGCATGAGATCGGGCGTGAACTGGATGCGCTTGAACGTGAGGTCGAGGATGCCGGCCAGCGTCTTGATCAGCAGCGTCTTGGCCAGCCCGGGCACGCCGGTGAGCAGGCAGTGGCCGCCGGTGAAGAGCGCGATGAGCACCTGGTCGACCACGTCGTCCTGGCCGACGATGACGAGCCGCAGCTGCTCCAGGATCTGGTCGCGCCCCGCGGCGACACGTCCCGCCAGGTCCTCGCCGTGCTGTTGCTCCGTCCGATTCATCCCGGGATCCGGCTTTCTAGCCGCTAGCCGCGAGCCGCTAGCGGCTGTCTGTGTCAGTGAGTGAGGGTGTAGACGATCTCGTTGATCATCATCTGGTAGGCCACGGTCGTCCACTTCAGGTAGCCGGGGTATTCCTCGGCGTTCGACCACTCCCACCCGTCGCCCATGTCGGTGTTCCAGTTGATCAGCACCATCGGCCGGCCGGTGTCGTCGAGGATGCCGCGCAGGTGGGCGGTGTAGCCGCCCTTCTCCCAGCTGCGTCCGTTGAAGAACGAGCCAAGGCCCGGCACCTGCGGGTAGCGATCGAGCTGATAGAACGCGTTGTAGATGGGATGCGGCGGCGCGATCTCCTGCACCTCGCGGTCGGGGAACACCTGCGCCAGCCAGCGCGTGGTCAGTTCCCACTCGAACGAGCCGTGGAAGTCGTCGAGCGTGAGGGTGCCGCCGCGCAGCAGGAACTCACGCAGCGTCGCCGCCTCGGAGTCACTGAGCACGACGTTGCTGGGCTCGACGAGATACAGCCACGGGTACTGGAAGAGGCGCGGGTCGTCGAGCGACAGCGTGATCGGCTCGCCGACCTCGACCGCAGTCGCCGTCTGCACGCGCCGCGACAGGTTCTGTTCCGCGGCGGGCGCATCGATGGCCCAGGGGTCGTCCCAGAAGCCGACGCCGTAGCGGGTGCGCATCGCCAGGTCGCCGCGCGTCGGCGTGTACTTGACGCGGACGAACGTCCACTGCAGGCCGGCGAAGCGATCTTCCTTGAACACGCCCGGTTGCGCCGCCGCCTCGCGGGCCAGCATCGTGAGCGCCGGGGCCAACACCGTGACGAGCGCGGCCGCCGCCGCCAGGAACGGCACCTGGCGCAGGGCGCGCCGCCAGTCGCGGCCGCCAGGCGGCGCCGCACTCACCGCGGCGACTCCACGAGGCGCAGCAGCAGTTCCTGGGCGCGGACGTAGGTGGGCGCGACTTCGAGCGCGAGCAGCGCCTGGGCCTTGGCGTCATCGCGCGCTCCCGACTTCTCCAGCGCCTCGCCCAGGTCGGCATGCGCGCCGGCGCGGTCCTGCGAGCCCGCCGCCACCGCGACGCGAAACGCCTGGATCGCGGCGGGCACCTGGCCGTCGGCCAGGGCGAACCGCCCCAGCTCGCTGTGCGCGCCGCCGTCGAACGGATCGACGGCCACGACCTTGGCGAGCGCGGCACGACGACGGGCGGCATCCGCCGGCTGGTCGAGCAGCGACACCAGGGTGCGGGCGGAGGCGACGTCGGTGTGGTCGGCCGTCGTCAGCGCCTCGAGCGCGCGCGCGGCGCCGGCCTTGTCGCCCTTCTTGGTGAGCAGCACGGCGATGCGCGCCTGGGGGCTTTCCTCCCCCGTCGCCATCGGCACGAGGGCGGCAGCGCGCTGGTAGGCGGCGATTGCCTGGTCGGCGTCGCGTTCCTCGAGCGCCAGACCGAGCGCGAGTTGCACGGGATAGCTGCCCGCGTTCGCTTCGGCGAGCGTGCGCAGCCGATCGACCGGCGCGCCGGGATCGAAGCCCTCGGGCGTGGCCATCGCGCGGCGGAGGCGGCCGAAGCGTTCGTCGATGAACGTGTCGAACGACGCCTGCAGGTCGTCCATCGACACCTTGAGCACGCGCGTGATGGCGGTTTCGGAGTCGACGTCGTCGGCGAAGACGCGCACGAGCTCGCGCAACGCCGGCTCCTTGAAGCGTGCCACGATGTGCTCGGTGAGCAGCGACGCCTCGTAGTAGGCGAGCGAGATCAGCTCGGGACTGCTGAACCCGGCGTTGAGATCGCGCAGCTTCATGACCTTGCCAGCGTTCAGGGCGCCGGCGAAGCTGACTTCCATCTCCTTGCCCCACGTGCGGCCGGCGCGCGTCTCTTCCCACACCGAGATGCCCTCGGTGAGCCAGCGCGGCACGCGCTGGTTCGAGAGCTGCAGGGTGATCACGTGCGCCAGCTCGTGCCACAGCGTCGCCGACCAGCTGAAGTCGCCCGGCGGACGCGCTTTCGGCGAGTCGAGCGTGACCACCTTGCCGAAGCACGCGCCCAGAGCCCCGAGCATGCCCGGCAGCCCCAGCGTGCGCACCGCGAAGTCGTCGTGCCGCGGGAACATCTCGATCAGGATCGGCCCGGTGGGCGTGAAGTTCCAGCGCTTCGACAGCGACGCCAACGCTTCTTTCGCCAGCGCCGGCACGTACTCGCGCATCACCGCCGCCTCGTCCTGGTGCAGGCGGATCACCATCTCGCCTTCGCGGATGGTGGCGAAGCCGTCGAGCGTGTCGAGCAGGCCGAGCAGGTTGTAGGTGACGACGTCGTAGGGATCGGCGCGGAACGCCGTCTCGAGGGCGCGACGGGCGCCGCGTTCGTCGCCGGTGCGCATCAGGTGCGCGCCGAGGTCGGCGTAGGCGCGGATGTTCTCGCGATCGACCGTCAGCGACTTGCGCACCAGCTCGGCGGCGTCCTCGAAGCGGTACTGCCGGGCGGCCACGCCGCCGACGACGCGGTAGACCTCGCCATAGGTCGGGTGCAGCTTCAGCAGCGCCGCGGTGGTGGCGTCGTAGTCGGCGGTGCGTTTCTCGAGCCACGCCACCGCTGCCTGCAGCGACAGCGCCTCGAACGAGTTGGGGTTGACGGCCAGTGCCTTGTCGATGGCCGCCTTGGCATCGTCGCGCTTCAGCTCGTCGAGCGCGAGTTCGGCAAGCAGCACGTGCGCACCGGCGTTCCTGGCGTTGATGCCGAGCACCTGCGTCGCCAGCTTGCGCGCCAGCGGCGGGTTGTCCTCCGCCATCGTGCGGGCCAGCCCCAGCAACGCCGACGGATCCTCGGCGCTCGTGCGCAGCGCTGCCTGGAACGAGCGGGCGGCATCGGCCTTGTTGTGCTTCTCGAGGAACAGCTCGCCCCACGCCACGTTGGCGGCGACGTCGGTCGGCGCCTGCGCGCTGGCCTCACGGAAGAAGTCGTTGGCCTGCTGGAAGCGGCCGAGTCCGCGGGAGGCACGGCCGGCGCGGATGTACTCGGGCGCGGTCGCGGCGACGACCTCCCGCGACAGGATCAAGGTGAGGGTGCGCAGCGCCTCGCGCCGCCCCAGCATCCGCTGCAGCAGGCCCAGTTCGAGCGCGGCGTCGCCGATCGGATTCTCGGCGACCGCTGGCAGCAGCACCTTCTCTGCCTCGGGATAGCGGCCCACGGCGATGTAGGCCCGGGCCCGCAACACGGCCGCCGGCGTGTCTTCGGGCAGCCCGGCGAGCAGCGTGTGGACCTCGTCGTAGCTGCCGCGATCGAGCGCGCGTTGCGCCGACCGCCTGGCGTCGGCGGCGGCCTGCGCCCAGACCGGCCCGGCCGTGGCCACGCCGAGGCATGCGACGAGCGCGACGGCAATCAGGCGGCACGAGGAGCGAGCCAGCAGCGCGTGGGTCATGAGAATGCCCGGACCCGGCCAGTATACGGCCTCGTCCGGCGTGCAGGTACTAGACGGCGGGCACGCGCTGGCGGCCGGGCGCCGCGTCAGAACAGCGGCCGCCAGGTGAAGAACAGCGCGGCGGCGAACGCCTGCAGCGCCATGAATCCGCCGATCCACACGTGACGATGCCGTGGGGGAATCGACTCGCCCAGCCACAGGAACAGCGGGAACAACACCGAGGTCGCGCGGCCGACCGACAACCAGCCACCGCTGGCGAGCGAGGGCACGAGGTTCACGAGCAGCAACGTCGCCGACGGCATGCCGAAGCGCCGCCACACCGGCACCACGCTGACCGCTACGAGCAACGCCGCGAGGGCGTTCAGGAAGTTGGGGATGTCGCCGGTCATGTAGCCGTAAACGCCCTGGTCGTTGACCGACGTCCATTCCCCCGCCAGGAACGCCAGCGCGCCGATGTTCTCGCGGCCCCACGCCACCTGCAGCCGGATCCACATGAAGGGGTCGCCGGTGAGGTCGTAGATGTACGCCGAGTAGGCGAGCATTCCCAGCCCCGGCGCGGACGCCACCACCAGGCGGTCCGCGAGGCTCGCCCAGCCGCCCGACGGACGGCGCAACCGGCCGTTGTGCCACAGCGGCGTCACGACCATCAGCGCCAGCGGCACCGATAGCAGGCAGCCGTTCGGACGCGTCAGCCCGGCCAGCGCGCCCCACGCGAACGCGGCCCACCGTTCGTCACGGCGCAGGTGCCACCAGGCCCCCAGCATCGCCAGCAGGAACAAGCCCTCGGTGTAGGGGGCACTGAAGAACACCGCGAAGGGATAGGCCGCCAGCAGTGCGACCACGGTGCCGGCGCGCGTCGCATCCAGTTGCTCGCGGGCGAGACGATACAGATACCGCGTGGCCCACACGAACGCCACGATCGAGACGAGCGTGCCGGCCCAGACGACCTGCCGCGCCACCAGCAGCGACGCCCACGCCATGGCGGTCGGGAACGCCGGGAAGAACACCAGGTTCTGCTGGCGATCGAGGCGCCCTGGCAGGTAGTCGTAGCCGTATTGCGCGATGGTCAGGTACCAGCCGGCGTCGAACCGCGCCGGCAGGTTCGCGACCTCGCCTTCCGCAACGCGAATCGGCGCCCGGCCGTCGGGATAGCCGATGGTGTAGATCGCGAGCCAGCCTACGACCAGCACGCCCACCCGCGTCGTCGCCACGATCGGCCACGTGGCCGTCGTCACGTCGTCGCGTCGCCACGCCCTCACGCCGTCGATGGCGCGCCGCACGACGCTGGGCGCGGGCCGCCACCAGTGACGCACGGCCGCGATCACGAGGGCGATCGCGGCGAGGCGCCACCACGACGTCGCCGAGATCCGCACGCCGAGGATCTGCGCGCGGAATCCGCCGGTGATGGCGGCCGAGATCGCAATGCCGACCAGCACGAGGGCCGCGACGTCGGCCGCGGCAGCGAGACGCGGCAATGGGGGCAGGGGTCGTGGCGCGAGGCGGACGTCCGCGGGCATCGGTCCCGATCCTAGCGTCACTGGCCGTCCAGCCGTCGTCCGAGCGCGCGATCCTCGACCGCGATGCGGCGGCGCATCAGCCAGCCGAAGCCGACGAAGAACAGCGCGCCCGTGACGAACGCGCCGGCGATCAGCGCAGCGCCGGCGATTTCACCCGCCACGGCCACGTAGTTCGGATGGTGGAGCCACCGGTACGGCCCGCGCACGATCGGCGGGGCGCCCGGCGGCACCAGCACACGGAACGACCACCGCACGCCGAGGGTCGAGATCGCCCACGCCTTCAGCGCCTTCGCCAGGCCGAAGATCAGGATGCCGGCGGCGAGCGCCGGCGGCGGCGCAGGCCCCAGGAGCGCGCCTTCGATCGCGAGCGCGACGAAGCCCAGCGGATAGGCGAATTGCATGATGTGGTGAACGTCGCCGGCGGGCTCGACGGCGCCACGGGCGCGCAGCACTGCGGCGTTGTGCGCCGACAGGACCGCCTCGCCGGCCATGACGGCCAGGACGGCGACGAGCGTGCCCAGCGCGATGATGGCGGCGACCGGCATCTCGTCTACGCCGCCCGCGGCACGTCGCCGGCGTAGCGCACGAGGGCCTCGAAGGCGCCCGGCCAGGCCCGTGCGGCCCAGGCCGCCGCGCGCACGAGCGGCGCGCCATCGACCAGCGCCCGCACGCCGCGGTTGAAGCGCCACTTGCCGGCGAACAGGGCGTGACGCCGTCGCGCCAGCACGGCGGGAGCTTCGGACGCGCGGCACCGGCCGGCGAGCACGTCGGCGGCGACGTCGGCCGCGAGCCGTCCACCGGCGATCGCGAAGCGCAGGCCATCGCCCGTCATCGGGTCGACGAACCCGGCCGCGTCGCCGGCGAGCAGCAATCCGGCAGCCCCGGCGGCGGTCGCGTCGAGCGCCATCGGCCCGAGCACGACCGGTCGGGCGACCGGCCGGGCGTCGGCGAACCGCGGGGCCAGGTGCGGATCGCCGGCCACGGCGGCGCGAATCGCGGCCCAGGGATCGACGACGGCGGCAGCGGCCCGCGTGCGCGGCACCACGAGGCAGACGTTGGTGGCGCCGCCCGGCACCGGCGCGATCCCGAGATAGCCACCCGGCCGCACGTGCATCTCGCCGAGACCCGGATCGACGCCGGCGACGGCATCGAGATAGGTGCCCAGCGCCCAGCGCCGCGGACGTCGTGGCGTAGTCACCAGCCCGCAGGCGCGCGCCAGCACCGACATCCGCCCGTCGGCCGCCAGGACGAGCCGCGACGGGTGCGCCCGATCGCCAGCCGGCGTCGCGACGACGACACCGGCCACGGCGTCGTCTCGCATGATCGGTCCGCGCACGAGCACGCCGTCGTCGAACGTCGCGCCGGCGGTGACCGCCTGCGCCACCAGCCACTGATCGAGGTCGCGTCGGAGGACCGCCAGGCCAGCGACGCCGTCCGGATAGCGTCCTTCGACGCGCGCGCCGCCAGGGCCCGACAGCCGCATGCCCGAGAGCGCCAGGCCGCGCGTCCGCAGCGGCACCGTGTCGACCAGGGCGTCGAGGAGCGCGAGCGCCCCGGGGTTCAGCGTGTCGCCACACAGCTTCGGGCGCGGAAATCTGGCGCGATCGAGCAGCCGCACCCGCGCACCGTGGCGCGCGAGCACGAGCGCGGCGACGGCCCCGGCCGGACCGGCGCCCACGATGGTGACGTCGTCGATCGGGACGGGCGCCGTCATCCGATCGCCCCGAGCACCACGGCGCTGTTCTTCGAGCCGAAGCCGAGGCAGTTGCACAGCGCCGCTTCCACCGAGGCCTGCCGCCCGGTGAGCGGCAGGAAGTCGAGATCGCAGTCTGGATCAGGGTCGGTCAGGTTGATCGTCGGCGGCAGGTAGCCGCGCGACAGCGCCAGGGCCGTCGTCACGATGCCGGCGGCGCCGCTGGCGCCCTGGGGATGGCCAATCATCGACTTCGTCGACGAGCCGGCCAGGCGGTCGGCGTGCGCGCCGAACGCGCGGCGCGTGCACCGCGCCTCCACCGCGTCGTTCAGCCGGGTCGACGTGCCGTGGTAGTTGACGTAGCCGATGTGTTCGCGTGCCCGGCCGCTCCTGGCGATGGCGGTCTCGATGCAACGCACGATCTCGGTGCCGTCGGGATCCATCTGCACGCGATGGTAGGCATCGCAGGTCGAGGCGTAGCCGTCGACGCTGACGTAGGGCCGGGCGCCGCGGGCCCGCGCCCGCTCCTCGCGCTCGAGCACCACCATCCACGCCCCCTCGCCCAGCACGAAGCCGTCGCGTCCGCGATCGAAGGGCCGCGACGCCTCGGCCGGGCGATCGTTGTAGCGCGTCGACACGGCGCGCATCCGGCCGAAGCCGAACATCATGCCCGGCAGGACACAGCCGTCGGTGCCGCCGGCGAGCACGACGTCGATCTCGCCGGCGCGCAGCTGCGCCACGGCGTAGCCGATGGCGTCCGTGGACGAGGTGCACCCGGTCGACAGCACGTGGCTCATGCCGCGCAGGCCGAGCGCGATCGAGATCTCGCTCGACACCATGCCGCAGATGCCGATGGCGATGGCGTACGGCGTCACCTGGCGGCCGCCGTTGGTGAAGAAGTCGCGGTACTGCTGTTCGCCGACGTCGATGCCGCCACCGCCGCTGCCGATCACGACGCCGGCGCCCGGCTCGTCGACGCGCAGACCCGCGTCGCTCCACGCCTCGCGCCCGGCCAGCACGCCGAAGAGCGCGGCACGCGAATAGCGTTTGGGATCGGCGCGCGACGCCCAGCCCTCGTCGCCTTCGCCCTCGAGCGGCACGGCGTCGGCCATCGACATCGGCGGCACCGGGGCCGCGACCTGGGACGGGAAGCCCGAGACGTCGAACTCGGTGATGGCGCGCGTGCCGCTCTCGCCGCGCGACACGGCGTCCCAGAAACGTTCGCGGCCCTGCCCGAAGGCCGAGATCACGCCGATGCCGGAGATGACGATGCGGGGTGTGCTCACGAAGCGGTCCCGCGCAGCGCTCGCGGGCGTGGCTCTATGATACGTGCGCCGCGCCGGCGTGCCGCGCGCGCCTGTCATGGCCGAGCCGTCATCCGCCTCCTCCATCCATCGTGCGATCGCCTGGCTCGGCGGCGGGCTCTTCGTCGTGAGCCTGGCGGTGGCCGCGTGGACGTTCGCCGTGACGTTCGCGACGCCCGGTCCGGCCTCGACATCGATCGCCGCGGCGATCGGCGTGAACGTGCTGCTCTTCTCGGCCTTCGCCCTGCATCACAGCGTGATGGCGCGCACGCGCGCCCGGGCCTGGATCGCACGGCAGGTGCCGCCGACGCTCGAGCGCTCGACCTACGTGTGGATCGCGTCGCTGCTGTTCCTGATCGTCTGCGTGGGATGGCAGCGAACGCCTGGCCAGCTCTACGAAGCGCGCGGACCGTGGCGCTGGCTGCTGGCTGCTGCGCAAGTCGCCGGCGTCGGGCTCACCGTGGCCGGCGCGCGCGTGCTCGACGGCCTCGACCTCGCCGGCATCCGGCAGGTGTCACGAGCGGCGCGGCCGCCGGTGATCCGGCTCGTGTGGCCGTTCACGTGGGTGCGGCACCCGATCTACCTGGGCTGGATCCTCATGGTGGGCGCCGCCTCGCCGATGACGGCCGACCGCGCCGTGTGGGTCGCGGTCAGCACGCTCTACCTCGTCATCGCCATGCCTTGGGAGGAGCGTACCCTTTCCGCTGCCGCGGGGCCGGCGTACCAGGCGTATTGCCGCCAGGTGCGCTGGCGCCTGGTGCCGGGGCTGTACTAGGCGCGGTGCCCGGCTCGTCCTCGTCGTCGACCTTGGGCAGGCCCTCGATCTGGTCCACGAACACCAGCGAGTGCATCGACGGAATCTCGAAGCGCTTCCCGCACGTCTTACAGGTGAGCTCGTCGTCGACGCGGATCAGGTGGTCGCGCAGCTTG
>CADEDM010000072.1:0-19801 GCA_902826065.1 uncultured Acidobacteriota bacterium
TTCTGCAGGTGCGAGTGGAACTCGATGAGCCCCGGCATCGCGGTGAGAGTCGAGGCGTCGACGAACGTGCCGGCCGGACGCGTCGACGCCGCCGGCCGGATGCTCTGGATGCGGTTGCCCTGCACCACGATGTCGACCTTCTCGCGCGCCGTCTCCGACAGTCCGTCGACGAGCTTGCCGACCCGCACGGTGACGCGGCCCGTCGGCACGGCGGGCGTCCAGGTGAGGTTCAGCGGCACATCGGTCGTCTGACCGGTCTCGACGTCGACGATCTTCAACGCATCCATCGACTGATAGAGCAGCCGCCGCGAGTCGCCGGCCCAGCTCGGCGAGTGCGCCATCTCGGTCGTGACACGACGTGGCGGACCGAGCGGCTCGCCGGTCTTCGACACCGGCCACACCTTCAGCAGGCCCTCGTAGATGCCGGCCATCTTCGTGCCGTCGGGCGACCACACCACGCCGCCGCCGCCGCGCGAGTCGATCGACAGGTTGGCGTCCGGCACGAACCACTTGTCGTCACCGCCGGCGGACGACATCGTCAGCACCTGGTTGGTGCCCTCGCGGAAGCGGGTGGAGTAGCTCGACACCATCGCCAGCGCCACGCGGCGCCCGTCGGGCGACCACGTCGGGTTGCCAGGCGAGAAGAGCGAGTCGTGGATGCGCGTCACCGTGCCCGACGCGACGTCCACGACGGAGACCTGCGCCCGCCGCCACATGCCGTCGACGTCGAAGAACGCGATGCGGCTGCCGTCGTTCGACCAGGTGGCGCCCTGCGGCTGCGTCGTCATCGTGGTGAGCTGGCGGTCCTGATTGGTCGCCAGGTCGCGAATCCAGAGCTGGAGCAGCGTGCCGCCGCGGTCGGACGAGTAGACCAGCTTGGTGCCATCCGGCGACCACGCCGGATCGGTGTCGAGGAACCGGTCCTTGGTGAGGTTCTGCGGCGCGCCGCCGACGGGCATCACCCAGATGTCGTTGACGGCGGCGAACGCCACCTTCGTGCCATCAGGCGACAGCACCGGCCGGACGAGGCCCAGCGCCTTGCGGGGCGTCCGCGAGTCGAAGTCGCGCTTCACGCGCGTGTACTTCGCCGGCGTGGCCTGCAGCATCGCCGTGAACGGCACGTCGCTGGCGGCCGCGCCGCCGACGCTGCGCTTCCGGATCCTGCCGTCGGCCGTGTAGTAGAAGTCGGTCGCGTTCAGCCAGCTCGGACGGAACGGGAACACGTTCTCCGTGCCCGTCACGTTCTGTCCGCCGATCTCGAGCCGGCTCGACGTGCCCTGCAGCACGTGCGCCACCACCGTGCCGCCCGGGCTCCACGACGCGGCATCGATCGCTCCGGCCGACGTGCCGACCTCGCGCTCCGCACCGCCTCGCGACGGCACCGCCCACACCGTGCGGCCGCCATCGCGGGTCGAGACGAACGCGATGTCGGCGTCGTTGCCCGACCAGCTCGGCATCGACTCCTCGGCCGCATTCGACGTGAGCTGCACCAGCGCACCGCTCTCGAGGTCGAGGGTCCAGATGTTGTAGTTGCTGCCGAGCGGATCGCCGCGATCGGACGAGAACGCCACGCGCTTGCCGTCGTGCGACCACGCCGGCTCGCGATCGTCGTAGGCGCCCGTCGTCAACTTGCGCTGGTTGGTGCCGTCGGGATCCACCGCCCACAAGTCGTAGCCGCCGTCGCGATAGGCGAAGAACGCGATGGTGCGGCCATCAGGCGACCACGCGGGCTGGCGCGCGTCGTTGAAGACGTCGGTGATGCGGCGGGCATCGCCGCCCGAGGCCGGCAGCACCCAGATGCTGCCCTGCAGGTCGATCGCGAGTTGGCGGCCGTCGGGCGACACCGACACCGACATCGACGTGCCCTCGTGCACGGGGACGTCCACTGTAGGCGCCGTCGACGCCACACCATCGGTGCGCGTGGCGGACGCGGGGGCGCGCCCCTGTGAGGCCACGAGCACACTGGTGACGGCGAGACTCACGGCGACGGTCGCGAACGCAGGCAGGCGCATGGTGGTGGCAAGCCTAGGAGCACGCGATCAGACAGTCAAGATGGCCACGCGAGATGTGACACGGCGATACAATTGAGCCGTCCGTGACTTCGTCTGCGCCGTCCTCCGCACCGCCCCGCGCGCACCTGCTCGGCCTCGTCGCGGCGGTGATCGGCGCCGCGCTCCTGGTGGTCACGGTGCGGCAGGTGGGCTGGACCGAGATCCAGCGCGGCATCGGCACCGTGGGGGCGTGGTTCGCCATCGTCGTCCTGCTCGGCGGCCTGCGATTCCTGGCGCGCGCCCGATCGTGGATGTTGTGCGCGGAGCAGATCGGCGCCCCCGGGCTGACGACCGCCCCAGCCTTCGGCGCGGTGCTCGCCGGCGACGCCGTCGGCAACCTGACCCCCCTCGGGCTGCTCGCCTCGGAACCGACCAAGGTCCTGCTCGTGCGGCGCACGCTGGCGACCGGGCCGGCGTTGACGTCGGTGGCGCTCGACAACGGCTTCCACACCGTGGCGGTGCTCGTGATGATCGCCACGGGCGCCTGGCTGCTGGTCCGGCGGGTGGCACTCGAGCCCACGCTGCGGCTCGCGGCCGAAGGCGTCCTCGCCGCCGTGATCGTCGCGACCCTCATCGGGCTGTGGCTGGCCCGGAGGCAGCCCGCGATCCTGTCGCAGCTGGCGCAGTGGGCGGCACGGTTCACCGGCCGGGCCGCGCGCACGCCCGACGCGTTGCGTGACATCGAGGCCCGTTTCTACGGGGTGCTGTCGTGGCCGTCCGGCGCGTTGTGGGCGGCCGCTGGCTGGCAGGCGGCCTTCCACGCCGCCGCCGTCCTCGAGGTCTGGGTCATCCTGCGGGCGCTGTCCGGCGGCGCCACGTCGCTGGCGGATGCGTTCGTGCTCGAATCGGCGGGGCGCCTCGTGATCGTGCTCTTCAAGGTCATCCCGTTCCGCATCGGCGTCGACGAGGTGGGCGCGGCCGTCGTCGCAACCGCGCTGGGCATCCCGGCGAGCCACGGGGTGGCGCTGGCACTGGTGCGCAAGCTGCGCATCCTGGCCTGGAATGCGGTCGGGCTGGCGGTGCTGGCCCGGGCGCGCCGCTGACTCGCCGTGCGGCCTGACCCGCTGCAGATGGGCTGATTCCGGGCAGATCGCGCCACAGTCCATCCGGCACGAGGAGGGGCGGTCAAGAACGGCACAGGATTGCCGATTGAGTGAACGGAGTTCCAGATGTCCGTGTCACTCGAGCCGCCCGCGGGTCTGCCCGCGCTCGTCGTTGGAGAGTCCGCCGAAGCCAGGGCGGTGCAGCGCTGCCTGACGCGGGAGGGCGTGCGGTGCGTGCACCAGCCGTCGGCCGCTACGGCCGCCGCGGCGCTGACCGCGGCCGGCGTCAGCGTCGTGGTGATCGACATCGACGACCGTCACGACGAGGCGATCGAGCTCGTCCGCCACGTGAAGCGCGACAGCGCGACGCGCCTGACACCGATCATCCTGCTCTCGGACGATCGCCGGAAGGAGCAGCGCCTGGCCGGCCTCGAGGCCGGCGCCGAGGGCGTGCTGACGAAGCCGTTCGATCCCGATGAGCTGCTCGCCCGCGTCCGCGTGGCGACCCGCGTGACCGCCTACACCAGCGACCTCGATTCCGCGGCGTCCATCGTGATGACCGTCACCGCCATGATCGAGGCGCGCGAAAGCTCGCCCGGCCACTGCTACCGCATGGCCAACTACGCGACCGCGCTCGGGCGAGCGATCCACTTGAGCGACGCCGACCTGCAGGCGCTGTATCGCGGCGCCTTCCTGCACGACATCGGCATGCTCTCGATCCCCGACGGCATCCTGCACAAGGACGGCCGGCTCGAGCCCGAGGAATACGAGATCATCAAGTCACATCCCGTCATCGGCGATGCGCTGTGCGCGAACCTTCGCACCCTGCACCCGGTGCGGCCGATCGTCCGCCATCACCATGAGCGTCTCGACGGGTCCGGCTACCCGGACGGGTTGCGTGGCGACGACGTGCCGCTGCTGGCGCAGATCGTCAGCATCGTCGACCTGTTCGAGGCCATCACGATGGGCCGGGAGTACACCGAAGCGCGCACGCCGCACGACGCCCTGAAGGTGCTGCGTCACGAGACGCAATGCGGCTGGCGCCGGCCCGACCTCGTCGACGCCTTCAGCACGCTCGTCAGCGGCGGCGCCCTCGAGAAGTTCCGCGGCGCGGTGAGCGAGACGCCGGTGGAAGTGGACGACCTGGCCAGCGATCTCCGGCACGTCGCCGCCGACATCGCCGGCACTGCGGTCGTGGCGGCCTGGGGCGCGCACACGTAGCGCGTCAGAACGCGACCACGGCGGCTGCTACACTGCCGCCATGCCGATCACCCGCGAGTACCGCGTGACCGGACGCGTGCAGGGCGTGGGCTTCCGCTGGTTCGTCTCGGACGCCGCCGCACGCGAGCGGCTCGCCGGCTACGTCCGCAATCTCCCTGACGGTAGTGTCGAGGCCGTGGCCGAGGGGGAGCCCGAGGCGCTGAGCCGGTTCGAGGCGGCGCTGTGGCGCGGCCCGTCGCGGGCGCGCGTCGAGGACGTACGAATCAGCGAGACCGAGCCGCTCGATCGCAGTGACGGGTTCGCGATCAGGTAGGATTTTGCGGCGGCCGGGACCGAGCGGCTCGCGCCCGGATTCGACACGTCACGCTGCGACCAGACCCAGCCCACATGGACCACCTGAAGACGAAGATCCGCCACGTGCCCGACTTCCCGAAGCCGGGCATTCTCTTCTACGACATCACGACGCTGCTGGCCGATCCCGCGGGGTTCCGCGAGACGATCGACGCGATGACCGCGCCGTACGTGGGGCAGGGCATCGATCGCGTCGTCGGCGTCGAGAGCCGGGGCTTCATCCTGGCCGCGGCCGTCGCCGACCGCCTCGGCGCCGGCCTCGTGCCGGTGCGCAAGCCGGGCAAGCTGCCGGCGGCGACTCTCGGCGAGACCTATGCCCTCGAATACGGCACCGACACGCTCGAGATCCACGCGGATGCCCTGGGCCCGGATCATCACGTGCTGGTCGTCGACGACGTCCTCGCGACCGGCGGCACCGCGCGCGCCACGGTGAACCTGGTGCGGCGCCTGGGCGGCACGCTGCACGGTGCCGCGTTCCTCATCGAACTCGACTTCCTGCACGGCCGCGACAAGCTCGCCGGCGTCAGCGTCGCGAGCCTGTTGCACTACTGACGGCGCCCTCGAAGTTGCAGGGCCGTCGCACGGCCGCCACACGCTTGTTTCGCAACTGGGCCACGCTCTGGGCGTCTCGACGCTCAGAGGAGTCCCCATGCCGTTCCGTCCGTCCCCCTTCTTCGTTCGCCTGGCTGCCGTTGGCCTCCTGATCGCGGTCCCGGCCGCCGCCACGGCCGGCCGGCCCGTGCTGGTCACGAGCAGCGCCAACGCCGGCGCGGGATCGTTCCGTGCCGCCATCGATCGCGCCAACGCCGATCCGGCGATCAGCCTCGTCGTGTTCACGGGACGCGCCCGGACCGTCGCGCTGCAGAGCACCGTGGTCTTCAGCGGCGCGCAGGCGCTCACCATCGAGGCCGCGGGCGTCGTGCTCGACGGCGCGGCCATCGGCGCGGGACCGGCCCTGCTGACCACCGGCGGCGGCGATCTCACCATCCTGGGCCTCACCGTGCGCAACGCGCCGGCCGAGGGCATCGACATCGAGGTGCCGGCCACCGCCACCGGCACGCTGCGCGTCAACCTCGCCGGCGTGGCCATCCTCGCCAACAAGGGTCACGGCGTGCTGGTGAACGACCAGCTCGATCCGTCGACGAGCGACGGCGTGCCGCCCAACCCGGCGGGATCGCCGGCCTCGATTGCGATCGCCCTGCTCAACACGCGATTCGAAGGCAACGGCTACAGCGTCTCGGATCGCGATGGACTGCGTGTGAACGAGGGCGGCGACGGCGACCTGACGTTCGTCGGCCGGCTCGTGAGCGCCGAGGGCAACGCCGCGGATGGCATCGAGCTCGACGAACGCGGCCCTGGCAACGTGCGCCTCGACCTGTGGGGCGGCCGCATCGACCGCAACGGTATCTTCGACCCGTCCGACCTCGACGACGGCTTCGACATCGACGAGTCGGGCGACGGCTCGATCGTCGGCACCGTGGCCTTCACGACGGCCAACGGCAACTACGAGGAAGGCCTCGACTTCAACGAGAACGACGCCGGTGACCTGCGCGTCGACCTGGCGTACGTCGAGGCGTCCGGCAACGCCGAGGAGGGCATCGACTACGAGGAGGACGACGACGTCGCCGGCGGCGGCGACCTCGTCACCACGATGATCGGCGTGCGCGCCAGCCGCAACCTTCCGGGCGGCGACGGCGGCGTGAAGATCCGCGAGAAGGGCGCGGGACACCTCACCGCGCGGCTGAACGGCGTCGACGCATCGGAGAACGGCGGCGCTGGCATCAGCGTGCGCGAGGACGCGCTCGGCAGCCTCACCGCCGAGATCGCGAACGCGCGCACCGTCGGCAACGGCAGCCACGGAATCGACGTCGACGAGAACCGGTTCGATCAGACCGACGCCGTCGCCGATCTGACCGCCACGGTGACGCACTCGGAGTCACGCGACAACGTGGGCGCTGGCGTGCGGGCCGATCAGCAGACCCCGGGCGTCGGCGTGCTGACGCTGCGCCGTGTGACACTGACCGGCAACGGTGCCGGCGCCACGACCGGTAACGGCGTCGCGGTGACGACGATCCCCTGACCGTCCGGCCCAACGGAGATGGTGCGGCCCCGGCGTCACGCGCGCCGGGGCCGTCGCACGTACGGCGTCTGATAGGCTAGGTCCGCACCACACGGGCGCCCGTAGCTCAGGGGATAGAGCACCCGCCTCCTAAGCGGGGGGTCGGCAGTTCAATTCTGCCCGGGCGCGCCATCCTCGCCGCGTGCTACCCTGCGGCTCCCCGATGGACCTGACGGACCTGCAGCGCCACTGGCATGCGTTCGGCGAGCAGGATCCGCTGTGGGCGATCCTCACCGATCCGACGCGGAAGGGCGGTCGCTGGACCGCCGACGAGTTCTTCGCGACGGGCGTCGCCGAGATCACGGCGTTCGTCGACGACGCGCGCGCGTTCGGGCTGCCCGCCTCCCGGCGGCGCGCGCTCGACTTCGGCTGCGGCGTCGGCCGGCTCACGCAGGCGCTGGCCGATCACGCCGACGCGGTCGTCGGCCTCGACGTCGCGCCCTCGATGGTCGCGCACGCGCGCCGCTACAACCGCCACGGCGACCGGGTGGACTATCGCGTGCAGGCGGCGCCGCCGCTCGACGGGCTCGCCGATCGCTCGATCGATCTCGTCTACACCGGGCGGGTCCTGCAGCACATCGACCCGGAGTACTCGCGCGCGTACATCGGCGAGCTGGCGCGCATCGTGGCGCCAGGAGGTTTTCTCTCGTTCGACGTCCCGGGGCGGTGGCTCGACACGCCCGCCATGCCCGGCGGCGCGTTGTCGCCGGGGGCGTACCGGGCGGCACTCGACGTCGTGCTCCACGACAGCGGCGACGGCTTCCGCGCCGACGTCACGGTGATGAACGCGAGCCCTGTACCGTGGTCCGCGGGTGTCGCGATCAATGCCGGCAACCGCTGGCTGACTCGTGACGGCACGGTGGTCGTGGCCGACGACCAGCGCGCCGCCGTCGGACTGCCGCTGGGCCCGGGGCAACTGACGCGGGTCACGATCGCGATCCCGCGTCCGGTGGCGCCGAACGCCGAGGTGCTCGAGATCGACCTCGTCCACGAGGGCGTGACCTGGTTCGGCTGGCAGGGGTCGACCCCGGCGCGCCTCGATCCGCGGACCGGTCGCGCACCCGACGCGGCTGAGCCCGCCGTCGCCGGTCCGACGGCCGGCGACTTCGAGCCCGTGATGGAAATGCACGCCGTGCCCCGCGCCGACGTCGAAGCGATCCTGCGCGAGGCCGGCGTCACGTTGCTCCGCGTGCGCCCCGAGGCGCACTGCGGCCCGAACTGGGAGGCGTGGCGCTACGACGTGACGGCCGGGCCCGCGCGCTGATACACTGTGGGGTCGGTCCCGAGGCCGTCCTGACTGCCATGAAGCACGCCGAGAAAGAACACCTGAAGGAAAACGAACTGGCGCACGCGCTGGCCACGGCCAACGAGTCGCTCTCGAAGAACCGCGGCCAGGTCCTGGCCATCGGCGGCGGCCTCCTGGCACTGCTCGTCGGCGTCGGCGCCTACGTGACCTGGCAGCGCAGCCAGGACGCCAACGTCAGCGGCCTGCTCGCCGGTGCCATGGTCGTCTACGAGGCGCCGGTGCAGGCGCCCGCCGCGCCGGGCCAGGAAGGGGGCACCGGCGTCCCCGCACAGGCGCCCGGCACCTATCCAACCGAGAAGGCCAAGCTCGAAGCGGCGCTGCCGAAGTTCGTCGCCGCGGCCGACGCCTCGCCCGCGAGTACGCCCGGGCGGCTGGCGCGGCTCAACGCCGGCTCCGTGCTGGTCACGCTCGGCCGCTTCGACGAGGCACGCGCCCAGTACGATCAGCTCGCTACCGGGACCGACCTGATCGCCCAGAGCGCGCAGATGGGGAAGGCGCAGGCGCATCTTCGCGCCGGGCAGTACGACCCGGCCATCGAGGCGCTCAAGACCTTGAGCACGCAGACCACCGGCCACCTGCCGGCCGACGGCGTGCTGTTCGAACTCGCGAGGGCCTATCGCAGCGCCGGCAAGACCGACGACGCGCGCAAGACCTTCAACGAGATCGTCGAGAAGCACGCCGAGTCGCCGTTCGCGGCCGAAGCGCGCACCGAACTCGACAAGCTGAAGTCGTAGCCACGGACCGCCGGCGCCACGCCGGCGTGCCTACGGATCGGCCTCGCGTTTCAACTCCGCCAACAGGCGCAACGCCTCGAGCGGCGTCGTCTGGTCGATGTCCAGATGGCGCAGCCGCTCGCGCAGCGCGTCGTCCGCCGCCACCTGGAACAGGCCCAGCTGCTGCTGCGGCACCGCCGGAGCGCCGCTGATGGCGGGACGCCCGCCGCGCGCAAGCTCGTCGCGCTCCAGCGCCGAGAGAATCTCGCGGGCCCGCGCCAACACGTTCGCGGGCAGGCCGGCCAGCCGCGCCACGTGCAGGCCGTAGCTGCGATCCGACCGTCCCGGCCGGATCTTGTGCAGGAAGATGATGTCGTCCTTCCACTCCTGCACCGCGACGTGCGCGTTGATCACGCCGGGGACGCCGTCCGCCAGATCGGTCAGCTCGTGATAGTGCGTGGCGAAGAGCGTCTTCGGCCGCGCCCGCGGTCCGCTCGCCAGATGCTCGGCCACGGCCCAGGCCAGGCTCAGGCCATCGAAGGTCGCCGTGCCGCGGCCGACTTCGTCGAGCACGACCAGGCTGCGTGAGGTGGCGCCGTTCAGGATGAGCGCCGTCTCCTGCATCTCGACCATGAAGGTCGACTGGCCGCGCGCGATGTTGTCCGACGCGCCGACCCGCGCGTAGATGCGATCGACGAGCCCCAGCTTGGCGTCGCGGGCGGGCACGAACGACCCGCACTGCGCCAGCAGCGAGAGCAACGCGGTCTGGCGCAGGTAGGTCGACTTGCCGCCCATGTTCGGCCCGGTCAGCACGACCAGCTGCTGCGTCGAGCCGTTGAGCGCGATGTCGTTCGGCACGAAGGTGCCGCCGGCCAGCCGTTCGACGACGGGGTGGCGGACGTCGAGCGCACTCAGCTCGTCGCCGTCGTGCACGTGCGGCTTGGTGTAATTGCCGAGTGCGGCCGTCTCCGCCAGCGCCGCGAGCACGTCGATGGCCGCCACGGCGCGGGCGGTCTCGAGCACCCGGGCCGCTTCCGCGGTCACTTGCCGCCGCAGCGTCTCGAACAGGTCGAGTTCGCGCGCCAGCGCCCGCTCGTCGGCGCCGAGGACCTTTTCCTCATGCTCCTTGAGTGCCGGCGTCACGAAGCGCTCGCCGCCGGCGATCGTCTGCTTGCGGATGTAGTCGGCCGGTGCCGCGTGCAGGTTGGCCTTCGAGATCTCGATGTAGTAGCCAAAGACGCGGTTGAAGCGCACCTTCAACGACTGGATGCCGGTGCGCGCCCGTTCCACGGCCTCGAGTTCGGCGATCACCTGCTTGCCGGAGCGGCTGACGCGGCGCAGGTCGTCGAGTTCGGCGTCGACGCCGTCCCGGATGACACCACCTTCGCGGGCCAGCGCCGGCGGCTCGTCGCCGATGGTGGCCTCGATGGCGCCGCGCAGGTCCGGCAGATCGTCGAGGCCGCCCGTGAGACGGACGACCAGCGGCGCCAGGCATTCGCCGAGCAGCAGGCGCAACCGCGGCAGGGCCCCCAGCGAGCGCGCCAGCGCCACGAGGTCGCGCGGGCTCGCGGTGGACAGCGCCACCTTCGAGACCAGGCGCTCGAGGTCGAGCACGCTCTTCAACGTCTCGCGCGACTTGCCGCGATCGGCGGCGCGGAAGGCGAATTCCTCCACCGCGTCGAGACGCTCGCGGATGGCGTCGATCGACAGCAGCGGCGCGATCAGCCACGCGCGCAGCAACCGGCCGCCCATCGGCGTGACGGTGCGGTCGATCTCGTCGAGCAACGATCCGGCACGGCCGCCACGCGAGGACTCGACCACCTCGAGATGCCCCAGCGTCGTGGGATCGATGAGCAGGCGGTCCGCCGATTCGCGACGGCGGATGGTGCGCACGTGGGCGAGATCGGCCTTCTGCGTGTCGCGCAGGTACGAGAGCAGGGCGCCGGCGGCGCCGACCGCCGCGGGCGCCGTGTCGAGCCCGAACCCCTGCAGCCCGGCGACGCGCAACTGATCGCACAGGAGCGTCGTGGCGCGCGGGGTGTCGAACGTCCAGCCGTCCACCGGTGTCACCGGAATCCGCGCCGCCGCCACCGACGGCACGACCGCCGCGACGTCGAGACCGGCCGCGGCGACGATCTCGCGCGGGGCCAGGACGGCGATCTCGTCGTCCAGCGACCGCATCGCCTCCGGCCCGGTGAACTCCGCGACCTGGAACTCGCCGGTGGTGAGATCGATCAGCGCCACGCCGAGCCGGGTGTCGCGCGCTGCCGGCCGTTCGAGGCCAGTGACGGCGAGCAGGAACGCCGGCTCACGGGCGTCGAGGTAGCTGGCGTCGTCGAGGGTGCCGGGCGTGATGACCCGCACCACCTCGCGTTTCACGACGCCCTTGGCCTTGCGCGGATCCTCGACCTGCTCGCAGATGGCGACGCGGTGGCCGAGCTTCACGAGGCGCGTGATGTAGCCGTCGGCGGCGTGATAGGGCACGCCGCACATCGGCACGGCCGCGCCCGAGGCGTCCTTCGATCGCGAAGTCAGCGTCAGGTCGAGCGCGCGCGCGGCGACCATCGCGTCCTCGTAGAACATCTCGTAGAAGTCGCCCATGCGGAACAGCATCAGGGCGAGCGGATATTGCCGCTTCGCCTCGAGGTACTGCCGCATCGCGGGCGTCACCGACGGCCCGAGCGCGGGCAGGGGAGGGGCGGACTCGGGCGCGCGGGACAGGGCGAAGACCTCGACAGGGAGACGGCCCGGCGGACGCCGGCCGTCGCGTGTCGAGTATAGTCGGGTTGCCGCGGACGCGGCGTCCGCATGTGGGTGCTGGCCCTCGACACGACGACGCGCGACGGCAGCGTGGCGCTGATCCGTGACGGCGTCGTGGTGGTGGAGCAGGCCGGAGATGCCGCGTGGTCGCATGCCGAGCGCCTGCCTGCGGATCTCCGCGCCGTGCTCGACCACGCCGGCCTGGCGCCGGGCGCTCTCGACCTCGTCGCCGTCGCCACCGGCCCCGGCGCGTTCACGGGCCTCCGCATCGGACTCGCCGCCGCCCAGGGACTGGCGCTGGCGCTCGGTCGACCCGCCGCCGGCGTGCCGACCCTGGCGGCGATGGCGTGGCACGCCCTCGAGATGACACCCGACGCCGGCACGGCGGGCGCGTGGCTCGACGCCTCGCGCGGCGAGGTCTACGCCGCCGCCTATGCCCGGCCTGACGGCGCCGCGGACTGGCCGCTGACCCCGCTCGCGGCGGCGACCTCCGCGGCTCCCGTGGAGATCGTGAGGGCGTGGGCCACGGTGGTCCCGCCTGCGACGCCGTTGGCGCTGTCGCCACTTGCGCATGAGCCTGTCGTACGGGCCGCCGGCTACGCCCCCATCAGCAGCGCGTCGCTGCTGGCGGGCATCGTCGGACGGCTCGCGACACGCCTGCATGCCCTGGGGCGCACCGGCCCGCCGGCGGCGCTGGCACCCGAATACGTCCGTCGCCCCGACGTCGAGATCGCGCGCGACCGCCAGCGCGATCCGTCGCCCGCATGATCACGTTCGCGCGTCTGGCGTCGGCGGCCGACCTCGACGACGTCCTCGCCCTCGACGCGATGTGCTTCCACCGCCCGTGGACGCGCGCCGACTACGAGCGCGAGCTCGCCGATGCCTCGCGATGTTTCATCTATCTGGCGCGGCACGACGGCGCGGCCATCGGCTACTGCGGGTTCTGGCGCATCTTCGACGAGATCCATCTCAACAACTTCGCCGTGCACCCGGCGTGGCGGCGGCAGGGCGTGGGGCGGGCGCTGCTGACGCACGTGCTCGCGGTCGCCGACGACATCGGCGCACCCAACGTGACGCTCGAGGTGCGCGCGTCGAACACCGCGGCGATTGCGCTCTACGAGAACGCCGGCTTCACGCCGGCGGGGCGCCGGCGCGACTATTACACGCATCCCGTGGAGGACGCCCTCATCCTGTGGCGGCGCCGCGGTCCGGCTTGAATCGTTGCGAGGGCGGTGCTAGAGTCGCCCTCAAATGGCCCCCGGCGCAGAGGGCGCCGGCGGTATTGAAAGGGGCGGATGTCATGGCCGACATCGAAGCAACGCGCCGCCTGCTGCTGGAACACGACGACCGGTTCCGGCAGCTCTCCTCCGACCACCACTCGCTCGACGATCGCCTCAGACTCCTCGCCGGCAAGCCTCACCTCTCCGACGACGAACAGCTCGAAGAAGTCCGCATCAAGAAAGAGAAGTTGCGCCTGAAGGACCAGATGGAGGCCTTGGTGCGCCAGCATCAGGGCTCGATGGCCGGCCCGCTGCCCGCCTGATCCGCACCGACTCGCGTGACGGCGCCGGGACGTGACCGGCGCCGTCTCCCTGACGGCGGGCGCCGCCCGACGGTACAATTCCCTCATGATCGGATTCGACCGGGCCGGGTGGCCGTTCCTCCTGGGCGCGGTGGTGCTGGCCGTGGCGGGCGTCGGCCTCGGCGGCCGGTGGTGGGCCCTGCCGGGCACGGTCCTGGCGGTGGTGTTCCTGTTCTTCTTCCGCGACCCCGAGCGGACGCTACCGGCGGATCAGGCACTGATCCTGTCGCCCGCCGACGGCAAGGTCATGGCGGTCGGTCCGGCCGGTGAGGGGGCGCCGCCCGGGGCCTGGCAGCAGGTCACGATCTTCCTGTCGCCACTCGACGTGCACGTGAACCGGGCGCCCGTCTCGGGCACGGTGACCCGCGTCAGCTACAAGGCCGGGCAGTTCCTGCCCGCGTATCGGCCCGAGAGCGGGGCGCTCAACGAGCAGTCGGAAATCTGGGTCGACCACGGCGGCCGTACGGCTGTCTTCCGGCAGGTCGTCGGCCTGCTGGCCCGCCGCGTCGTCACCCGCGTGCGCGAGGGCGAGACGCTGGTCGTCGGGCAGAAGGTAGGCGTGATGAAGTTCGGATCGCGCATGGACGTCTTCCTGCCGTTGGGCATCCCGCTGCGCGTGAAGGCAGGGGATCGCGTCGTGGCCGGCACCACGGTGATCGGCCGCTGGGATCCGGCATGAGCCTGCACGACGTCCCGGTGACACCGGCGGTCGAGCGTCGCGGCATCCGCCGCGGGGTGTTCCTGCTGCCCAGCCTGTTCACGATGGCGAACCTGTTCTGCGGCTGGGCCTGCGTGGTCTACGCCATGCGGGGCGAGTTCCACACCGCCGCGCCGTTCATCGGCATCGCCGTCGTCCTCGACATGCTCGACGGCCGCATCGCGCGCATGACCGGCTCGTCGAGTGCGTTCGGGGTCGAGTTCGACTCGCTCGCCGACCTGATCTCGTTCGGCATGGCGCCGGCGGCACTGACGTTCCAGTGGGGGCTGTGGCCCCTGGGCCGCATCGGCTGGGCCGCCGGCTTCCTCTACCTCGCCGCCGCGGCCGTGCGGCTGGCCCGCTTCAACATCCAGCGCGTCGCCGACAAGCGCTACTTCGTGGGCATGCCGAGCCCATCGGCGGCCGGCGTGCCGGCGGCGACGATCTTCTTCCTCTCCGAAGGCATCACCGAACGGGCGCCGGCGGCGCTGGCGCTCGCGATGCTGGTCGTGCCGGCGCTGCTGATGGTGTCGACGATCCGGTTCCGCAGCCTCAAGACCATCAACCTGGCGCGGCCGGTGAAGTCGAAGGTCCTCGTGATCGTGGCGGCGGCCCTGGCGCTGTTCGCGGCCTCGCCGGATATCGTGCTGCTCGTGCTCGCCTACGGCTACCTCGTGTCGCCGGTCATCGAGTGGATGCTCTCACGCGGGCGACGTCCGGCGACCGCACCCGCCACCGACGCCCTGCCCGAGGCGCCACCGCCGATCCACGAGCAGGACCACCCGGCGGGGCTCTAGTCGTCAGCTGGTCACACCGCCGGACGCGTCGGCCGGCACCCACAGCGTCACCGTCGTGCCGACGCCCGGCGTACTCGCCACCTCGATGGCGCCGCCGTTGAGTTCGACATTGCGCCGCGCGATGGTGAGCCCGAGACCGGTGCCGGTGGCCTTGGTGGAGAAGTAGGGCTCGAAGATCCGCGCCAGGGCCTCGGCGTCCATCCCGACGCCGGTGTCGATCACCTCGAGCCGTACGCGTCCGTCGACCGGCGGTGGCACGCGCACGACCAGGCTGCCGGTGCCGGGCATGGCGTGCAACGCGTTCTCGATGACGTTGGTCAGCGCCCGCGCGAGCAGGACCCGATCGACGTGGGCGGTGACACCGGCCGCGCCCTCGTGCGCCACGGCGATCCGCCCGGCGAGCGCGGTCCGGTACGGCGCCAGGATCTCGTCGAGCAGCGGCTCGATCGGCGTCACCGCGGGCCGCGCCTGGGGCGCGCTGGCAAAGCTCGAGAACTCCGCGGCGAGCTGACGCAGCAGCCGTACCTGCAGCAGGATGTTCGTCACGCAGTCGTCGACGAGGCCACCGAGCGGCTGGCCGCGGTCGACGTGCACCCGGCGCAGGTGCTCGGCGTTGAGCTGAATCGGCGTCAGCGGGTTCTTGATGTCGTGCGCGACCTGGCGGGCCATCTCGGCCCACGCCTCGAGGCGATTGGTGCGTTCCAGTTGCGCGCGCTGGCGCCGCAGATCGTCGGCCATGCCGTTGAACGCCTCGACCAGCCGCCCGAGTTCGTCGCTCGTGCGCACCAGCACGTGGGCGTCCAGGTCGCCCGCCGCCAGCCGCCGCGTTGCGCGCGTGAGCCGGCTCACGGGATCCGAGATACGTTCGGCGGCCCAGTAGCCGATGGCCGAGCCGAGCAGGATGAAGGCGATCGCCGCCAGCAGCACGCGACGGTCGAGTTCGTCGACCTGCCGTTCGATGCCGCGCTGGCGCAGCGTGAGCGGCACGCTCACGATCGCCTGCTGATCGTCGACGCGCACCAGCGCCGAGGCGACGCGATACTCGTAAGCGCCGGCCGTCTCGCGCGCCAGATAAGTCGGGCGGCCGTCGAGCACCAGTGCGCGGTAGGTCTCGCCCGGTGTGCGCGTCGACAGCAGGCCCGAGGCGAAGAGATTGCGCTCGCTCGAGGCCAGCAGGCCGGTGCCGGCGAACACGTCGAGGTCCTCGCCGATCACGCGACTGAGCCAGACCAGCAGGCTGTCGTCGAGCGCCGGCAGGCTGGTGGCGCCGCGGGATTCGAGCGACGCGAAATCCTCGATGACGCGCGCGGCCGAGGCCACGGTGCGCGCGGCCTCGCGCTCGATGTCCTGCCGGAGCGAGGTCGCCATGTAGGTGCGCGTCACGAGCGCCAGCGCCACGACCGGCACCCCCACGGCGGCGACGAAGGCGAGGAACAGCGTGCGCGAGAAGCTGGCCCGCACCTCGCGCAGCAGGGCTCGCCCCGACAGCGCCACACGGCCGCCGATCCGTGTGCCGAGTGACACCGTCGCGAGCAGCACGACGACGAGCACGCCCGTGAGGGCGACGAGCTCCGCGAGGTTGGAGAGGTGCGCGAGCAGCGACAAGCGCGGGATGCCGATCGCGTAGATGGCGCCGCGATCACTCAGCATGAAGACGTCCGAGACGGCGCCGCGATCGTCGATGGTGGCCCAGAACGGCTCGCGCGAGGTCTCGAGGCGTCCGAACACCGGCTCGGGCAGCGTCCACGCCTCGCCGCTCGACACGAACAGCGGGCGGCGGCTCCAGCCGTAGACGACGAAGGCGACGTCGTCGCGCGCCGCCGTGTCGCGGTCGTCGCCGCCCATCAGGGCGACGTAGGGGTTCTGGGCCGACAGGAACGGGAGGTTGGCGTAGTCGAGGACGACGTGGACGACCACCGAGCCGATCACCTGCCCGTCGACGCACACGCCGCGACCGGCGTGCAGCAGCCGCCGCTCTTCGGCGAAGAATGGCGAGACCTCCTCGAAGATCTCCCACGTGCACTTGGCTTCGCGCCATGCCTGGTCGGCGCCGGTCTCTGGGAGGTTCAGCGCGAAGCGGCTGGTCATGCGGCCGGCGCCGTCGTAGAGCTCGACCGACGACGTCAACCGCCGCGTCGCCAGGGCCGTGCGCACCCAGACGAGGAACGCGGCGTCGGCCGGCACCGGCGTCTCGCCAGCGGCGGCAGGGACCTGCACGAGGTCGCCGACGTCGCCGGCCGCATCGATGTCCCTGAGCGCCGCGCGCAGCGCGTCCTGCAGTTCCTGGCGCTGTCCGGCGACCTGCGGCGCGATGCTGCCGGCCACGTCGGCGCGCCGCGCGGCGCCCGCCCACACGGCGATCGACGGATAGGCGATCACCGCCGGCACGGCGAGCGCGGCGAATGCCACGAGCAGGCGGGCCGGCTGCGATCCGCGCCGCAACACGCGCGCGATGCCGTCCACCGCGGCGGCGAGCGCGATGACGCCGAGCGCCAGCCAGGCGGCGGCCGCCCGCGCGGGCGTGTCTCCCGGGACGCCGGCCCACGCCACCGCGCCACCGACGACGAGCGCTGCGACGCTGGCGAGCCACGGGGCCGGACGCCAGCGTGGCGCCACGAGGGCGACGGCCATGCGCGCCGCAGCCGCCAGTCCGAGCAGCAGGGCCGCGTGCAGCATCACGAGCGCCGACCCGGTGGCAAGGCGCGCGACGTCGATCGGCGCGAGCGAGAAGTGGGCGGCGTCGGCCACGGCCTCGGGCATCGTGGCCGAGAGCAGCGCGTGGTGGCGCGTGGCAGCGACGCCGAGGGCCGCGGCGACACCGATCGCCGCGATCGCGCCCACCGCTCGCCGGGGCGACCGCGACGAGCGCCGGCCGCGAATGACCAGCCAGCGGGCCAGGGTCGACTGCGCGAGGGCCGCCAGCGCGAGAGCGGCGAGCGCCGCGATCATCCGCCGGACATCGCCAGCCCACGGCTGGCCGGCGAGCGTCGTCGCGTGGGCGGCGAGGCCGGCCGCCGCGATCGTCGCCACGGCCACGAGGCCGGACAGCAGCAGGTAGCCTGTGGTCGTGCGTGCGAGCGTGCGCCAGTCGGCGAGCGGACCGATGAGCAGCGCCAGACTGAGCGCGCCGATCAGCCACAGCCAGGCGGCGAGGCTGCGCCATGCCGTCTCGCGGGCCAGGTCAACGGCCGCCGGGGCGATGCGCGCCGTGCCGACGACGGTGCCGTCGCTGTCGCTGACCGCGAACGCCGTATCGGTCCCGGCGGGCGCCGGGCCGAACTCCACGGGCACGATGGCGCCGGGCCATGTGGCTGCGCTGGCGCCAGTCTCCGGCGAGGCCATCGCCGCTTCCGCCGCAACGAGTCCGACGCGGCGGCTGCTGCCAGCGGCGACGACCGCGAGCGTGCTGACCAGGCGCAGACCGAGCGGCGTGCGCAGGAGGAACGTCGTCGCCGGCCCGGCGAGACGCGACCCCGGCAACGCCGACGGGCGGCCGTCCCAGGCCAGCGGGACGCCGTCGGTGCCGTAGACGGTGAGCGCGGCGACCTCGGCACGCGCCGGGCGGCCGGCCAGGGCCACGTCGGCGAAGAGCGCGCTGACACTCGGGGCGTCGCCGCCGGCGGCCCGCTCGACGCGCGCCGCATCAGCGCCAGCGTCGCGCGCCGCGGCGCCCAGCGCCGCCGCGAGGCGCACGACCCGCGATCGCGTGTCGGCCTCGACGTGGGCCCGGGTGTCGGCGGGCGTCGCGCCGTAGCGCTGCCGCAGCAGCCCGCCGCCTCCGAGGCCGGCGACGAGCAGCACGACGACGGCGCCCGCCGCCACCCGCGTCAAGCCGCGGCGCACGACCGGGGGACACGTAAAGGGGACGATGGCTCATTCTTGCAGGCGATCCGCGCGCCGACAAGCGGGGGCGCGTGGAACCCCTTTGGTATAGTGCGAGCGATCCCACGACCGATGGCGCTCACCGCCTCCCCGAAGCTGGCGCTGAAGCGCGGCGCGCTCCTCACGGCCGCCAACTGGCAGGTCGTGGTCCTGCAATTCGTCGCCGACGCAGTGTTCACCGCCTTGATGGCCGTGCCGGTCGTCGGCGGGGCGGCCCTGGTCGTGCTTACCTCGGGCCTGGCGCCACGCGAGTTGTTCGCGCAGGGCCTGCGGCGGGCGGTGCCGGCCGTCGCGGCGGCGCTGCTGGCCCATCCCGTCGCGCTGGCGGCGTTTCTCGTCGCGGTCGGTGTGGCCTTGCTCGGCGGGTCGTTGTTCCTGGCCTTCGTGAAGGGCGGCACCATCGCGGTGCTGCAGGCGAGCGAGACCTCCGCCGGCCCGGTCGAGCATCCGCCGCTGCGCGTGTCCGCCGTGCGGAAGGCCGGCCGCTTCCGGCTCGAGACGGCCACCGCCGGCGCGCAGCGCCTGTTCGGCCGCTTCGCCCGTCTCGGCATCGGGCTCTTCGCTGCCTATGCCGGTATCGGCGGCGTGGCCCTGACGGCAGTGGTGACGCGGGGCACGCCGGAGTCGGCGTGGGACGCGGCCCGCATCGCCGCCGTCACGCTCATCGTCATCGCCGCCGTGACGATCGTGAACCTGCTGTATCTGCTGGTGCAGATCGCGATCGCGGTCGACGACTGCGACGTCGCGACTGCGGTCGTGCGCGCGGCTGGCTTCGTGGCGCGCCAGCCCCTGCCGATCGGGTTCGTCTTCGTCGTGGTCTCGACGCTCATCGCACTCGGCACGGCCGCGTCGTTTCTGGCAACGGCAGCGTTGGGCCTGATTGCCTTCGTTCCGTTCGTGGGCCTGGCGGCGCTGCCGCTGCAGATCGGCGCCTGGATGGTGCGCGGGTTGCTGTTCCAGTTCCTCGGCCTGACGGCGCTGGTCGCCTACGTGCGGCTCTATCGCGGCGGCGACGGCGTCACGGCCGGCGGCGGCTGAGCGGGAGGCGGTTCGGGCACCGCAACGCCGGGTAACGCATCGAGGGCGGCCGGCGCCGGTTCGACGCGCGGACCGAACGCAATCAGCTGTCCCTCGATCGACAACGCCGTCAGGCGCGTACCGGCGGGACGCCCGCCGATGCGGAACCGCATCGCGCCGGCCACTTCTCCCGTGCTGGTCAGCGACAGGCCAGGCTTGCCGGTGACGGCGTCGTAGCCCGTGAGCTCGGTGGCGAACACCG
>CADEDM010000072.1:19811-23606 GCA_902826065.1 uncultured Acidobacteriota bacterium
GCGATGGGGCAGGGGCTGCCGCCAGCGCAGCTGGCCGCGGCGGCGATCCAGCGCCCGCAAGAGGTGGTCGTAGGCGACGACGTAGATGCGGGAGTCGTCGGCCACTGGCGCTGCCACCACGGCGGCGCCGGTGCGAAAGCGCCAGCGGATGTCGCCGCGTCGCAGGTCGATGCTCACGACGAATCCGGCGCTCGTGCCGACGAGCAGCTGATCGTCGAGAGCGGTGAGCCCGGAGGCGCGGCCGTCGAGCGGCCGCTGCCACACCTGTTGCCCAGTGGCGAGCGACACGGCGACGGCGCGCCCGTCGTCGAGGCCGAGATACAGGTTGTCGAGCCCCGGAGCCGGCGCGACGTGCGCCACACTGCCGAGCGCCACGCGCCAGATCAACTCGCCGTCGGTGGCGCGGAACGCCGCCAGATCGCCGCCGGCGAACGTGAGCACGAGCCAACCGGTGTCCCAGTACGGCGGCGCGGCGATGGCGCCCGGGAGGGTCTTGCGCCACCGCGGCGCGCCAGTGGCGACATCGAGGGCCTGCACGCCGTCGCCGGTCGCCACGAACACGAGGCCGTCGCCGACCGCCGGCGTGAACGTGCTCGCGATCGCTGCCTGCCAGCGCTCGGTGCCGCTGTCGATGGCGACCGCTCGCACGACGCCGTCGCGGGTCGCGAGGTAGGCGGTGTCGCCATCGAAGGCGGGGGGCGCCACGATCACGACGTCGGCGGGCGTGGCCCAGCGCACGTCCATCGTGCCGCTGGCCAGCAGCCCGCCGGCCGGCGCCGGCTGCGCCAGTGCGGCAGACGCGACCGCCAGAAGTGCCACCAGCGCGAGGCCGCAGGCACCACTACATCTGGGGGTCACGCTCGTGCGCACCCCGCTATAATAGCCTCGTCCTCCACGCCCGGCGGACACCCTCGCACGGCCTCTCCGACACCCGTGGCACATCAGACGATCCTCGTTCTCGATTTCGGTTCCCAGGTCACACAACTCATCGCCCGCCGCGTGCGCGAGGCGCACGTCTACAGCGAGGTCCATCCCTGCGACGTCAGCGACGACTGGGTGCGGGCCTACGCGCGTGAGCACGATGTCAAGGGCGTGATCCTGTCGGGCAGTCACGCCAGCACCTACGAGGCCGAAGACCTGCGCGCGCCGCAGGCGGTCTTCGAGCTCGGCGTGCCGGTCCTGGGCATCTGCTACGGCATGTTCACGATGGCCGTGCAGCAGGGCGGCGAAGTCGAAGGCAGCAGCCACCGCGAGTTCGGCTACGCCGAGGTGCGCGCGTTCGGCCACGCCACGCTGCTCGACGGCATCGAGGACTTCACGACCGACGCCGGCGACCACATGCTGCGCGTCTGGATGAGCCACGGCGACAAGGTCACCGCGCTGCCGCCCGGCTTCACGCTGATGGCCTCGACCCCCAGTTGTCCCATTGCCGGCATGGCCGACGAGGCGCGACGGTTCTACGGCGTGCAGTTCCATCCCGAGGTCACGCACACGCGACAGGGCGCGGCCATCCTGCGTCGCTTCGTCCTCGACATCTGCGGCGCGGCGCCCGACTGGATCATGCGCGATCACATCACCGCGGCCGTGGCGGCCATCCGCGCGCAGGTCGGCGACGAAGAGGTCATCCTCGGCCTCTCGGGTGGCGTCGACTCCAGCGTCGCCGCCGCGCTCATCCATCGCGCCATCGGCGATCAGCTCACCTGCGTGTTCGTGGACCACGGCCTGCTGCGCCAGGACGAGGCCCGCCTCGTGATGGAGATGTTCGCCGGCCGGCTGCACGCGCGAGTGATTCACGTCGACGCCAGCGCACAGTTTCTCGGCACGCTCGCCGGCGTCAGCGACCCGGAGCAGAAGCGGAAGATCATCGGCCGCGAGTTCGTCGCCGTGTTCACGGCCGAGGCCGCGAAACTGAAGGCCGGCGGCCAGGGGCACAAGGGTGCGACGTTCCTCGCGCAGGGCACGATCTATCCCGACGTGATCGAATCGGGCGGCGCGAAGACCAAGAAAGCCGTCACGATCAAGAGCCACCACAACGTAGGGGGGCTGCCCGCGGACCTCGGCTTGAAGCTGCTCGAGCCGCTGCGCGATCTGTTCAAGGACGAAGTGCGGGAGCTCGGCCTGGCGCTGGGCCTGCCGGCGGACATCGTCCAGCGGCATCCGTTCCCGGGGCCGGGCCTGGGCGTGCGCATCCTGGGCGAAGTGCGGCGCGACTACGCCGATCTGCTGCGTCGCGCCGACGCGATCTTCATCGAGGAGCTGCGCGCCACCGTCGACCCGGCCACCGGGCGCTCGTGGTACGACCTGACCAGCCAGGCGTTCGCCGTGTTCCTGCCGGTGAAGAGCGTCGGGGTCATGGGCGATGGCCGCACCTACGACTACGTGGTCGCGCTGCGCGCGGTGCAGACGAGCGACTTCATGACGGCCGACTGGGCCGAGTTGCCCTACGAATTGCTGAAGACGGTCTCGCGACGGATCATCAACGAGGTGCGCGGCATCAATCGCGTCACCTACGACATCAGTTCGAAGCCGCCGAGCACGATCGAGTGGGAATAAGATGCGTGTAGGGACCGGGGACCAGGGACCGGGGACCGGGCATGTCTGATTTCGTCCACCTCCACCTGCACACCGAGTACTCGCTGCTCGACGGCGCCTGCCGCATCGACGAGCTGCTCGACCAGGCGGTGGCGCTCAAGATGCCGGCGCTGGCCGTCACCGAGCACGGCAACATGTTCTCGTCGGTCGTGTTCCACGACGCGGCGCGGAAGCGCGGCATCAACCCGATCCTCGGCTGCGAGGTCTACGTCGCGCCCGGCGACCGGCGCGACAAATCGGGCACGCCGGGCGAGACCGCCAACCATCTGGTGCTGCTGGCGGAGAACGAAACCGGGTTCCGCAATCTCATCAAGCTGGTGTCGGCGGGCTACACCGAGGGCTTCTACTACAAGCCGCGCATCGACAAGGCGCTGCTGGCGCAGCATGCGGAGGGCCTCATCGGCCTGTCGAGCTGTCTCAAGGGCGAGGTCGCCAGCGAGATTCGCACCGAGCACGCCAAGCGGGCGGTGGCCGCGGCCGCCAGCTTCGGCGACATCCTCGGCAAGGGCAACTTCTTCCTCGAGATGCAGTACCAAGGCATCGACGAGCAGCGCGTCGTCAACACCGGGCTGCTCCCGATTGCCAAGGACCTGGGCCTGCCGCTGGTCTGCACCAACGACGTGCACTACCTGCACCAGCACGACTCCAAGCCGCACGATCTGCTGCTCTGTATCGGCACCGGCAAGTCGGTGCACGACGAGAAGCGGCTGAAGTACCACGGCGACCAGTTCTTCCTGAAGACCGCCGAGCAGATGGCGAAGGTTTTCGGCGACTTCCCGGAGGCGATGCGGAACACGCTCGCCATCGCCGAGCGCTGCAACGTCACCATTCCCTCGGGCACGTTGCACGTGCCCAAGTTCGACGTGCCGTCGGGCTACACGCTCGACGACTACTTCGAACACGTCTCGCGTCAAGGCTACGCCGAACGCCTGCCGCGGCTGCGACAGCTGGCGGCGGAAGGGAAGCTGCGCCACACGCTGGAGGAGTACGACGCGCGGCTCGACTACGAGATCGCGATGATCAAGCGCATGGGGTACTGCGGGTACTTCATGATCGTCTGGGATTTCATCCGCTACGCGCGCGAGCACGGTATTCCCGTCGGTCCCGGGCGCGGCTCGGCCGCCGGCAGCCTGGCGGCCTACTGCCTCCGCATCACCGACGTCGACCCGATCGACTACGACCTGCTGTTCGAGCGCTTCCTGA
>CADEDM010000073.1 GCA_902826065.1 uncultured Acidobacteriota bacterium
CGTTCATCAGCAGGTTCAGCAGCACCTGCTTCACCTGGTGGCCGTCGGCGAACACCGACGGCAGGCCCGCGGCCAGCGCCGGGATCACGGAGATGTTGGTGATGCGCTGCTCGTAGGCGCGCAGGCTCAGCGTTTCGCGGAGGATCTCGTTCAGGTCGACCAGCGCGCGCGTGCTCTGCCGCTTGCGCGCGAACGTGAGCAGGTTGCGCACGATGCGCGCCGCCCGCTCGGATTCGCTGAGGATGACGTCGAGCCCGCGCTTCACGGGATCGCCGGACTCGACGTGCTGCGACAGCCGCTCGGCCCACGACAGGATCGTGGCCAGCGGGTTGTTCAGCTCGTGAGCCACGCCCGAGATGGTCTGGCCCAGCGCCGCCATCTTCTCGGTCTGCAGCAACTGGTAGTAGAGGTCACGCGACTGCACCTCGAGCTGCTTGCGCTCGCTGACGTCGCGCACCAGGGCCTCGACCCGCAGGGCGCCGTTCGAGCCCGTCGGGTCGGCCGTGGCGGTCACTTCGATCCACGCCTGCGTGCCGTCGGCCTTCTTCAGCCGTACCAGGTAGTCGCTGACCGACCCGGCATTGGCGAGCCGCTCCAGAAACGCCGTGCGTGCCTGCGGATCGACGAACCGCGCCGCGTCGAACGGCCGTACGTCGCGTTCGAACGTGTCCGGCGGATAGCCGAGCAGCAGCTTCAGGTGCGGATTGGCGGCGAGCGTCGTGGTGGCGGCGGTGTCGACCAGGCCGATGTACACGCCCTCGTGCACCGCCTCGAAGAGGCGCGCGAACGCCGCGGCGCGATCGTCGACCACGGGGCGCAGGGCCGTCAGTGCTTCTTCGCCGGCGGCAGCGGCGTGGGCGTCTTCGACTGGGACTGCGGCGTCCACTTGCGTTCGATCGCGGCGCGGATGCTCTGCACGTCAGCGCCCGAGTTGTACAACTGCATCGACTCGCGGGCGACGTCCACGCACACTGCGCAGCCGAAGCCGTGCGTGTCCCACTCCGTGACGTTGCCGGCGGCGTCGCGCCTGGATACGAAGCACGCTTCGTTGCTGCGGTGGCCGTCGGCCTCGCAACCGCAGAAGCACGGCACGAAGCGCGAGATCTCGGGATGCTGCGCCACGAACTCGTAGACCGTGCGCGTGATGCCCTGCGGACGCGCCAGCGCGTAGCCGGTCATGTTGAGCGGCGGCGTCTTCTTCGCGGTCGATGACGAGGCGGCCGGCGCGGCGGGACGGCCGGGCGCGGCCTGGCGCGCCATCAGCACGGCGCCGGTCCAGAGACCGAGCGCGAGCACGGCAACTGCGAGGCGAAGGGGCGTTCGCATGCCGCATACTTTACCTCGCCGTTCGCATCAATCGCACGTGATGTACGCTCGTCCGCGATGAGCAGCCGCCTCGCCAGGGCCTCACATCTCGAACCCGACAAGACGGGCTGGAACTTCTACCTCGTCACGCGCAAGGACGTGCGGGTGGGCAAGGGCGGCGAGTACCTGGCGCTGATGCTGCAGGACGCGTCGGGACAGGTCGCCGGCCGCATCTTCGAGGGCGTCGACCGCTACAAACACGAATTTGAAATCGGCGAGTTCGTCCGCGCCGAGGGCCGCACCGCGCTGCATAACGGCGAGCTGCAGTTCGTGGCTTCGGCCATCCGCCGGGTGAATCCCGAGCAGGACGCCGCCCAGGGCTTCCGCCAGGAAGACTGCGTGCCCAGCGCGCCGCGACCCATCGGCGACATGTGGGCCGAACTGCTGGCGCTCGTCGAGGGCGTGACCGACCGCCATCTGCGCGTGCTGCTGCTGCGCCTGCTGCAGGACCACGAGACCGCGCTCCGCGACTGGCCGGCGGCCCAGCAGATACACCACGCCTACCGCGGCGGCCTGCTCGAGCACGTGCTCTCGATGGCGACCGCCGGCAAGGCGCTGGCGGCGCACTACGGCGCCCGCGAGGACCTGCTGGTGGCCGGCGCGATCGTCCACGACATCGGCAAGCTGCAGGAGCTGGCCTACGACAACGGCGCCATCAGTTACTCCCGCGACGGCAACCTCGTGGGACACATCGCCCTGGGCCTGGTGATGGTGCGCGAGGCCGCCAAGGGGGTCAGCGGCTTCCCTGACGACCTGCGTGCTGAACTCGAACACCTGGTCGTGTCGCACCACGGCGCCCGCGACCGCGGATCACCTGTGGAGCCGAAGAGCGTCGAGGCCTTCATCCTGAACGCCGTCGACGAGCTCGACGCCAAGCTGTTCCAGGTGCGTCAGGCGCTGCAGGACGCTGGCCCCGACGTCGAGTTCACGGGCTGGCACCGCCGCCTCGGGCGCGTGCTGTATCGCGGCGGACGGACGGACTAGGCGGCGGGGCCGTCCCGCCCTGTGCGGCCTGCGCGCTTCGGCGCACGGCGGCCCGGCCTCTGGCCCCGACGTCTTCCGCCGTGTGCGCGCGCCTCCGATATGGAGGACGTGCTGTGGACGGTGATCATCGCCGCACCCGGGCGGGTGCCCGACGCGCCCTGGGACGACCCGGCCGCGATTCGCCGCCACATCGTCGAGACCCTGCCAGGCACCACGTTCAACGGCCAGGTGGGCAGCTTCACGCCGAGCACCTACGCGATCACGTTCACGCTGACCGACGACGGCGGGGCGATCGAAGTCGAGGCCACCGACCCGCGCGCCGAACAGGCCGTGCTACGCGTGGTGCGACGAACGGGATGGCAGGTGGTGGACGCGCGGGGGCAACTGCTCGAGGTGCCCGGAGCCCCAGTGCCGCGTCCGCGGGCCGCCGTCGCGCCCGCAGCTGCGCCGGCGGAGCGCGACTCCCGCTCCGTGCTGTCGAAGGCGGTCACCGTGGCCGGACTGCTGGTGGCGGTCGTGGCCAGCGTGCAGTGGGCGCGCACATTCCAGCCGGCCACGCTGGCACAGCCGGCGACCGCGTCGGCACCGGCGCCGGCAGCGCCATCGACGCCCGGGGCGGCGCCCGAGCCCGGTTCGCGTGGCCGCCTCCGCCAGCGGTTCCGCGACGACCCGATCGCGGCGCAGTTCGTCGCGTACGTGGAGGCGTCGCTCGCGTTCAGGCAACTCCACAAGGAACCTTACGCGTGGCTCGACCCGGCAGCCCTCGCCTGGCCCCTGCGCATGACCAACCGCCTCGAGCCCATCGCCGACGCGCTGTTGCCGCCGGCCTTCCGCACCACGGAACGCGACGGCTATCGCTTCACGTTCGAGCGGGAGTCGTGCGAGTCGCGCCCGCGCCCGGGAGCGCAGCCGCTGGCCATCGAGCGGTGCATCAGCGCGGCCTACGTGGCCATTCCACTGGCGCCGGGCAAGCCGAGCTTCGCGTTGCGCACCTCGAACTGGAACCTTCGGTATCGAGACGACGGCGTGCTGCCGGGGCCGCGCGACGGACTCGCCGCCAACTTCGACCCGAAGCAACCGGATGGCCCGCCGCCGGGCGACGTGCCGCCGGCCCCGTCCGTCGCTGCGAACGCCACCGCGCCGCCATGGGTCGCCATGATGTGGGACACGTGGGAGTCGGCCGTCGGCTTGCGATCGACGCAACCGCCGCCGCAGGCCGCTCATGAGGACGCAGTGGCCGCCGACCTCCGCGCGCTGGCGGCGGCGCAGCGCGTATTCGCCGAACGGGCCGGCAACGGCCACTTCACCGACCTCGGCCGCCTCATGCAGCCGATGACGGTGAACGGCCGCACGGCATCGCCCACGCTGCCGCCTTGGTACACCGAGGCCGAGCGCCACGGCTACCGCTTCGAGTTCTCCGGCACGGCCACTGAGGATCAGTGGACCACCGGCCTCGGGCGCGACCTCGGACCGCACTTCTCGGCGTTCCGCTACGTCGCCCACCCGGCCGACGCCACGGCGCGGACGCTGGCGATCTACACCGACGGCGGCATTCGGGTGGCGACGGGCCGCGTGCCGGCGCCCACCGATCCGCTGCTGCGCACGCCCTGATTCGGCGAGTCGCTCACCGCCGCGTCGCCTGGGCGAGCGACGTCAGTGCGGTGCGCGCGTGCTCGCGGACATCCTTGTCAGGGTCGTTCGCCGCCTGCTCGAGGAGCGACCGTGCGTCTGGCCCGAGCTGCGCCAGGATGCCGACGGCCACCCATCGGGTCGACGCGTACTCGGACTGCAGCTCTGTAGCGAGATGCGGCAGGGCGAACGACGCGGCCTCGGGGCCGATCTCCCCGAATCCTGACAGCGCCGACCGGCGCAGAGTGTCGTTCGACCCGCGGGCCCAGTCGTCGTAGCGTCCGAGCATCGCGCCGACCTCGCCGAGATCGACGAGTCCCCCAGCGGCGCAGCCCTTGATCGAGTCGAGCGTGGCGGTGCGCAGGAGTTCGTAGAGCACCGGGACGTACTCGCGACGACCGGTGCGTCCCAGATCCAGGGCCGCGGAGCATTGCATCGTCGGCACCCGGGCCTCTTTCAGCCGCTCCAGGGCCAGCTCGTCGTCGAGTCGGGCCTGCTGGGCACGCGCGGCGTCGGCCGCCTCGCGTCGCGCCTCCGCGGCCTTGCGATCGAGCGCCGACATCTCGCTCACCGCCTGTTCGCGCGCCGCCCGATCCTTCTCGTAGCCGCGATACACGTCCGAGTAGCCGAACAGCCCGGCCGCGAAGGCCAGCGGCGCCACCACGGCCCAACCCACGGCGCGCCACGGCACCGGATCGCTCGCGCGCACCGACTGGAGCGCGCGATTCCCCGCCCACGCGAACGCGAAGAGCAGCGGACCCAGCGAGCGCGGGCGCACGTACACGGCGCCGGTGTGCATGAACCACAGATGCGCCACGCTCGTCGCCGCCAGCGCACTGGCCTTGGCCAGCTCGCGACCGTAGTTGTCGACCATCGACGGCGGGGTCTCGAAGGCGCCCGGCGCCACGACATCCGGCGCGGGTGGCGCGGTGCGGGCCCTTTCGAGGAAGCGTTCGGCCGACTTGCGCGACAGCCCCGTGGCCGTCAGACCGTCGAGGATCTCGGCGTCAGAGCGACCGGCGGCCAGCTCGTCCTGGATGCGCGAGGCGATGCCTCCACCGGGCGTCGCGCTCATGCCGCCTCGCGCCGATACGTCTGGAAGAAGAGGACTCGAGCCACCATGTCTCCCTTTCCCCTATCGGCCGGGGCGGCGGTTCTCGCCACCACGGTCGCGCTGTCGGCCGGCTGCACCGCCTCGCCGCTGCCCACGACGCTCAACTTCCGCAACACGGCGCTCACCCGCGGCGGAACGTGGTCGGAGCAGGGGGTGTCAGGCATCGTGTTCGTGGGACCCGGACAGACCATGCCCGGCGCCGCGCTCCAGGTGGGCGTCATCCACAGCGCCGATCACGCCTCCGGCGAAGTGCTGCACCAGCGCCTGATGGCGAGTTTCGCGCGATCCCGAGTGATGCCGCGCCATATCGACTCGAACAACGACGAAGCGTGTAAGGCGGGCGTGGCCGATCTGCCCAGCGGACCGCGGCCGTTCGTCGCCATTCACATCTGCCGGACCGGGGTCGGGCAGTCGGCGTGCGCCGAAATCGACGAGCAGGTCAGCGACGGCGATGTCGCCTGCGTCGTCGACGGCAACTGTGCGCGGACGCTGTGCGCCAGCCGCTGGGCGGCGGCGCGCGCCGATCTGGAACCGATCGTCGACCGCGTGCTGGAGCCGCGCTGACGCTACTCGGCGGCGCCTTCGCTGCCGTCGGCCTTGGGCCCCAGGGCGAACGTCATCACGCCGCGGGCCAGCAGCTGGTCGCCCACGCGGGCCACGCCCTTCAGCACACCCATCTGCTTGCGCAGCCGCAAGACCGTCACTTCCACCTGGACCGAGTCGCCTGGCCCGGCGGCGCCGTAGAAGCGCACCCGCTCGATGCCGCGGAAATAGACCAGCCGGCCGGTGTTCTCGGGCTTGACCAGAATCAGGATGCCGCCCACCTGCGCCATCACCTCGGTGAGGATGGTGTTGGGCAGCTCGCGGCGTCCGCGGGAGTCAGGGGGCGACAGGTATTGCTCCGAGCCGGTGACGTTCTTCACCCCCACCACCCGCACGTCGGGCTCGAACGCGACGATGCGATCGACGAGCAGGAACGGGTGCCGGTGCGGCAGGATGCGCTGGATGGCCGCGTGGTTCAGGGGAAGCGCCAGGGTCTCCACGAAGCGACCAGTATCCCACGCCGGGCGGGCCCGGGGGCTCTATACTGCGCGATCGGCGGTGTCGCGCCCGGCCCCGCCGATCCAGGAGCCCGTGATGCGCATTCTCGCCCTGTGCCTGGCCGCGACGCTGGTCTCGCCCGTCGCCGCCGCCGCCCAGTCGCACCCCGTGACCATCGACGATGTCCTGGCGCTGAAGGCCGTGGGCTCGCCCGTCATCGCTCCGGACGGCCGTGCCGTGCTGTTCACGGTGCGCGAGTGGCGCGATGGCGGCGCCGGCAAGAAGGACGCGCGCACGTTCGTGTGGCGGGCCCCGGCCGATGGCAGCGCCCCGGCGCGGCAGATCACGTTCGGCGAACGCGGCGACACCCAGCCCGCGTGGTCGTCCGACGGCCGCTACATGAGCTTCGTGTCGTCGCGCGGGAAGAGCGGCGATCGCGACGCCAGGGCGCAGGTGTGGGTGATGCGCGCCGACGGCGGCGAGGCCTGGGCGCTGACCGACGCCGCCGAGAACGTGCAGCAGTACGCGTGGTCGCCCGACGCGCGCACCGTGGCCTACACCACCGCCGATGCCGCATCCGCCGAGGACAAGACCGCCGTCGAACGCCGTGACGACGAGAAGACGTTCGAGCTGCCGGCTCCGAACACGCACCTCTGGGTCGTGGACGTGGCCACGAAGGCCGCCACGCGCGTGACCAGCGGTGACGCGTTCACCATCGGCGGCGCGCTGTCGTGGTCGCGCGACAACCAGCACATCGCCTTCACCGCCGGCGTCTCGGCGCTCCTGCGCGATGGCCGCCGCGACATCTTCATCGCCGACGTCACGGCGAAGACCGCTGAGAAGATCAGCCCCAACTTCGGGCCCGACTCGAGCCCGCGCTTCTCGCCCGACGGTCGCACGGTGGCGTACCTGTCGGAGCCGGTCACCTCACCCGCGATCGGCGACGGCACCCCACGCGGCACGGTGGGCCACTCGCAGGTGCTGCTCTACGACACGACGACGAAGCAGACGCGCAACGTGGCCGCGCAGTTGCCCGTGGACCCGGGCGCGCCCCAGTGGTCGCCGGATGGCTCGCGCCTGATCTTCGCCGCCGGCACCCGCGCCTACAACGAGGCGTGGGCGCTCGACATCGCCAGCGGACGCGCCACGCAGCTGTCGAAGGACCGCACGCTGCAGCTCGGGACGTTCAGCGCCGATGGCAGCAAGGCCGCCGTGATCCTCGACACGCCGAAGGCCCCGGCCGACGTCCACGTGGCGAACGCCGCGTTCACGACCTTCACGAAGGTGTCCGACGCCAACCCGCAGGCGAAGGCGTTCGTGCTCGGCGACAGCGAAGTGATTACCTGGAAGAGCCGCGACGGGATGGACGTCGAGGGCGTGCTGCTGAAGCCGGTCGGCTTCGATCCGGCGAAGCGCTACCCGCTGCTGGTCGTGGCGCACGGCGGCCCGGCCGGCGCCTATCTGAACAACTACCGGGTGGGCGGCCTCGAGGGCGGCCAGGTGTGGGCCAACCAGGGCTGGGCCGTGTTCTACCCGAACCCGCGCGGCAGCACGAACTACGGCGAGAAGTTCCTGCGCGCCAACGTGGCCGACTGGGGCGGCGGCGACTTCAAGGACATCGACACCGGCGTCGACGCGCTCATCGCGCGCGGCGTGGCCGACAAGGACAGGCTGGCGCACATCGGCTGGAGCTACGGCGGCTACATGACGGCGTGGACCATCACGCAGACACAGCGCTACAAGGCGGCCATGGTCGGTGCCGGCCTGACGAACATGTGGAGCATGTACGGCACCAACGACATCCCCAGCGTGCTCATCGGCTACTTCGGCGGCATCGCCAACAAGGAGACGCTGCCCCTGTACTTGAACCGGTCGGCGATGACGCACATCGACGCCGTCACCACGCCCACGCTGATCCTGCACGGCGCCAACGACGAGCGCGTGCCGGTGGGCCAGGCCCAGGAGCTGTTTCGCGGGCTGAAGGATCGCGGCAAGGCCACGGAGCTGGTGTTCTATCCGCGCGAAGGGCACGGCATCCAGGAGTACTATCATCAGCAGGATCGCCTCACCCGCATTCGCGACTGGGTCACCAAGTACGTGACCGCCGAGGCCGCGCCGCCAACACCCCGTCAATGACCAGTTCCGACCAGCCCCAGGGCGACGCGTCGACCACCGACGCGTCGCTGTCCCGTCCGTCCGACCAGGATCGTCTCGCCACCCTCTTCGCGCTCAGCCGCGAGGTCACCGGCGTCCTCGACCTCGACGAGCTCCTCACGCGCATTCCGCGGCTGATCGCGCGCCTCACGCCGTTCGGCGTGTTCTCGGTCTACCTGCTCGACGACGCCACGCAGACGCTGCGCATCGCCTACGCCGAGGGCTACCCGGATGAGGCCGCGCGCCAGGTGCGGCTCGGGCTGGGCGAGGGCACCGTCGGGACGGCGGTGCAGGAGCAGCGATCGGTGCGGCTGGGCGACGTCACCACCGACCCGCGCTACATCGCGATCGTCCCGGGCGTGAAGTCGACGCTGGTGGTGCCGCTGCGCCACAAGGGCCAGTCGATCGGTGCGCTCAACCTGCTGAGCAGCGAGCGCGACGCCTTCGACGAGACCGACGAGGCGATGCTGCGGGCCTTCGGCGCGCCGGTGGCGCAGGCGATCGTGAACGCGCGGCTCTTCGAGTCGGAGCGTGAGTACAGCGAGACCATGGCGACGCTCACCGAGGTCGGCCGCGAGATGAGCGGCATCCTCGATCTCGACGAGCTGCTGACCAGGGTGGCGCACCTGGTGAAGCGCGTCATCGCCTACCGCACGTTCGGCATCGCGCTCGTGAACGAGACCACGGGCATGGTCGAGTTCAAGGTCGCGATCCGCTACGGCGAGGGCTCGGAGACGGAGTCGGTGCGCGTCGGCGAGGGGCTGCTCGGACACGCCGTCCAGGACAAGACCGTGATCCTCGTGCCCGACGTGTCGAAGGACGCGCGCTACATCAACGCCGTCCCCGACGCACGCTCCGAGCTGGTCGTGCCGTTGATGGTGAAGGACCGCTGCATCGGCGCCTTCGATCTCGAGAGCCCGGAGCTCAACGCCTTCTCGGCGCGCCATGTCGAGCTACTGACGCCGTTGGCGTCTCAGGCCGCCGTGGCGATCGAGAACGCGCGGCTCTGGGAAGAGCTGCGCGCCAACGAGGAACGGCTCGAAAAGGAACTGCGCTTCGCCCAGCGCGTGCAGATGGCCCTCCTACCCAAGGAGATGCCGAAGCGCCTGCGCTCCGTGGACGTGTCGTGGCGGTTCGAGCCGGCGCGCGAGCTGGGCGGCGACCTCTACGAGTTCCTGGCGCCCGAGCCGAATCAGTTCATCGTGGCGGTGGGCGACGTGTCGGGCAAGGGCGTGCCGGCCGCACTCTACAGCGTGTTCGCCGGCGAGGTGGTGCGCAGCCGCACGTTCCGGCGCCGCGCCACCAGGGACGACACCGGCCCCGGCGCAATGCTCACCTCGATCAACCGGATCCTGCACGAGCGGCAGCTCGAGGAGTACTACTGCACGCTCTGCTACGCGGTGTTCGATCTCCGCCGGCACGTCGTGACGATGTCGAACTCGGGCCTGCCATACCCAATCCGTTGCGCCGCCGACGGCTCGACCAGCGCGCAGATCGACATGCCCGGCGTGCCGCTGGGGTCGTTCGGCACGACCACTTACGACGAGGTCGTCGTGCCGGCCAATGCCGGCGACGTCTTCGTGTTCTGCTCCGACGGCATCTTCGAGACCTTCAGCGAAACCGGCGCCGAGATGGGCGCCGGCCCGATTGCGGAGATCGTGCGCACCCACCGCGAGCGCCCCGCCGCGGAGATCGTCGAGCGCATCTTCGAGACGATGGAGTCGTTCCGCGGCAACGCACCGCAGACCGACGATCAGACCGCCGTCGTCGTGCGGATCCTGGGCTGACGCCGCCGCCCCTCAGGACTTCGGCGGCGTCTCCGCCGCTTTCGGCAGGCGCTCGATCGCCCGCTCGATCCGGTCGAGCCGGGTGACGATGCCCACGATCTCGACGTGGGCCTTCACGTTCACCTGGTAGTCGAGATCGGTGCGGATGCGATCGCGCTCCGACTGCCGGTTCTGGCTCACCAGCACGAAGATCGACAGGAAGATCGCCTCGAGGCTCACGATCAGCGTCAGCAGGCCGAACGGAAACGGGTCGAACGCCAGCACCCGCGGCAGCCAGCCGGCGGTTGCCAGCACGTTCAGCAGGATCCAGCCGCCGAACCACGACAGGTGCGCGATGGTGAACTGGTGGCTGGCGGCCACCGTCGCCACCACGTCGCTCACACGCTGCCACCGCGTGGTGCTCTCGGCCAGCACCGCGTTCGGGTTCTTCAGGCCGCGAATGGTCGCCGTGCTCGCCCGCTGACGCGCGCCCAGCACCTGCAGCACGTCGATGGCGACGTCGGGACGGGCGCGCAGGAATGCATGGAAGGCATCGCGGTGCAGGCCGATGAGCGAGCAGTCCGTCAGCGCGCGCACGGTGGCGCTACGCGGTCCGCCGTCGAGCATCGAGAGCTCGCCGAAAATCTCGCCCGGGCCCAGGGCGTCGAGCAGCACGTGCCGGCCCTCGATGTCGGGCGCCGTCACCTCGGCCTGGCCGCTGTCGATGACGTAGAGGGTGTCACCCGCATCGCCGAACCAGAACACCGGCTCGCCGGCCGCCACGTTCCGCCGCGTGAAGCGGCTCTCGAGATCGGCCTGGCCCGCCGCGTCGAGCGTCGCGAAGATCGGCAGGTGAGCGAGCGGAGACCGCGAAGGCGGATGGGAACTCATCGTGACGTGGCTGGAGCGCGGTGCTCCAGCATGAGGCCCACGGCGGTGCCGCGAGCGAAGCCCTTCCAGTAGGTGTGTGTCGCTTGCGCGACGCCGTCGCGATCGATCGCCCACACGGCGTCCCTGCCCTGCGGCACGACCGCCAAGTACGAACGCTTCGCGGCGTCGTCCTTCAGGTGCACGTCGACCCAGGCGGTGACGACGTGCTGCAGGATGTTGTTCATCCGCACCGTGTCCCACACCGGATCGGCGTAGTGCGTGAACGGAAAGCTCTTCTGGGCCTCCGAGAACCGGTAGGCCTCGGCAGGCGCGGGAATCGGCGCCGCGGCATTGTGGTTCGCGTTGACGAACGTGAGCAGATAGCGGTCGGCGTTGACCGTCTGCTCGAAGATCGCCCGCGTGCCCTTCTCGTAGCCCGAGACGTCGTCGACGGAGCCGGCCACGAACAGCATCGGCGTGCGGACGCCGGCCAGGCCGGCGGCATCCCAGTAGCCCACCTGCATGCCCCACGGCCCGATCGCCACCGCGGCCTTCACGCGCGTGTCGCGCGCCTGTTCGTAAGCTGGTGTGCCGGCGGCGCGGTCGAGGAGCAACTGGTTCGGCGGCGCGCCTGGGAACGACGCGGCCTCGCGGCGATAGCCGCCGCCCACGAGGTTCAGCACGCCATAGCCGCCCATCGAGTAGCCGATGACGACGGTGCGCGAGACGTCGACGCGTCCCGCAAATGCGTGGCCGGACCCAGGGGCACTCCAGCGCCCGACCTCGTCGATCACGAACCGCTGATCCAGCGCCCGGTTGTAGAGGGTGCTGGCGAAGGCCTGGAGGTCGGTGTAGGTGCTCTCGGGATGGTCGATCGACACGACCACGTAGCCACGCGTCGCCAGATGCTCGGCAAGATGCGTCAGCAGCAGGCGGTTGCCGGGATAGCCGTGAGAGATGACGACCAGGGGCGCCGCCGCACCTGCCATGGGCGCGGCATCGCGCACCGCCCGGCCCACGAGCACGATGGCGACGCCGGGGTCACGCGTGGTGGTGCGGTACTCGCCGCCCGGAGCCTGGCCGGCCGCCAACGTCGCCGGGTACCACGCTTCGAGCGTGAATGTCCGATCGGCGCGCGCCGCCGGCTGCCCGGCCTTGGTCTTGAGGACATCGACGCGATCGCGATCGACCGCCGTCAGCGTCCGCACGCCCACCGCAAACGGACCTGGCGCCGACAACTCCGGCGCCGTGGGCGTACGCCCGTCGACGCGGTTGTCTTGCCGCGCCGACAGCGGGGCGGCAGCGACGAGTATCGCGCAGACGGCGACGGCGCGCCCGAAAACACGAACGCCGCCAGGAGTGAGCCCCATGGCGGCGTATTGTAATCGGCCTGTCTGGAAGCCCCAGCCCCCAGCCTCCAGTCCCCAGCCCTAGTGGTGCTCGTCGACCGCGGTCGCCGAGGCCAGGTAGATGCCGGTGAGCGTCATGAAGATGAACGCCTGCAGGGGACCCACGATCAGGCCCAGCGCCTGAATCGGCAGGGGCGCGAGGAACGGCACGATGCTGCCGATGATCAGCACCACGAGGTGCTCGCCGAAGATGTTGCCGAAGAGACGCAGCGTCAGGGACATCACCCGCGAGGCGTGGCTGATCAACTCGATCGGCAGCATCAGCAGGAACATCGCCTTCGGCACGCCCGGAGGGAACGCGAAGTGCAACAGGTAGTTGCCGAGGCCCTGCGCCTTCACGCCCTCGATGTGGTAGTAGAGCCACACGGTGATCGCGAGCGCGAACGGCACGTTGACGTTGCTCGTGGGCGAGCCCAGCGTTGGAATCTGGCCCATCAGGTTGCCGAGCAGGATGAACAGGAACACCGTGCCGACCAGCGGCAGGAACTTCTTGCCCTTGTGGGGCATCATGTTCTCGAGCTGCTCGACGATGAAGCCGACGATGTCCTCGAGGACGATCTGCAGCGTGCCGGGATTGTCGACGCTGAGGCGCGACTTGATGAAGAGCCCGATGCCGGCGAGGAAGAGGACGATCAGCGCGCTGAAGACCAGGTAGTCGGGCACGTGCACGCCCAACGGCCCGAGCAGGGCGTTCACCAGGTCGACGAGTGGTGACGGATGTGCGAGCGCTTCCACAACCGAGAGATTGTACCTGATTTCACAACCGCCCGGGGCGCCGCCCGGTCACGGTGTGTGCGGAAACAAGAAAGCGCCGGGCCGGCCAGGGATGGGGGCCGACCCGGCGCGCAGAGACTGCCGGACTGCGTCTCGCCGCGCGGTGTGGTGGTCGCGGCTAAGTGCTATCCAGTCAGTCAATTACGATATCGAAGCCGCCGTTCCCTGAGGTGCAGGCCAAGCGGGCGTCCGCCCAGCACGGCCACGTCCTCGACCTTGCCTCGCACCTCGACGCGGGCGCCCCGGCTGGGTGCGCGCCGTTCGGTCGACACCACCGTGATCTCGCCGGTGCCGTCGTCGACGCGGTAGACGTTGAAGCCCACGACCGGCACGCCCCACGACGTCGTGACGGTGCCCGTGATGGTGACGTTGTGATTGGCGAAGCGGCCGGGCTGCTGCTGCACCTGGCGCACGGCCGGACGTCCCGGCACCGACGCGCACGCCCCGGCCAGCATGGCCACGAGCACCGCGGCCGATCCATGCCACACGATGTTGCGGTAGACGCCCATCGCCGCCTCCTCGAATCTCGCGATCGCGTCAGTCGACGCGTCGACAGAAGTGAGCGCAGCGGATCGTGGAACAACTGCCGGGATGCGGCGATGCCAGCGCCTGCCTGATTGTGCGCACCCCGGTGATCCGCCGCGCTCGGTCACCTACATGATCAAGACGCGTGCCGTGATCGCCGCGCCTCCACGATCGCGCGGAATTCACTGGAAATCAAGGCGTTTCCGCGCGACTGTCGCGCTCAGGGTCTGGCGCCGGCCCACGCGCCGGCGTCCTTGCAGGCGGACGTCCTGACCTCAGACGGGGCCAGCGCTTGCCCACATCAGCGCCCGCGCAGCACCTGCGCCGGGTCGACGCGCGCCGCCCGCCACGCCGGGCCGGCCACCGCCACCGCGGCCGTGAGTGCCAGCACGCCGCCGACCAGTCCGAACGTCAGCGGGTCGAGCGGCTCCACGCCGAAGAGCACGGCGGTCAGCACGCGCGACGCGGCCATCGCGGCCAGCAGGCCGAGGGCCGCCCCGGACGCCACGACCCGGGCGGCGCTGCCGGCGACGAGGCGCAGCACGTCGCGCGACGTGGCGCCCATCGCCCGTCGCACCGCGAAGTCGGCGGTCCGTTGCTGCACCGAGTAGGCGAGGATGCCGAACACCCCGACCATCGCCAGCAGCAGCGCGAGACCGGCGAACGCCACCACCAGCACCGCGCGGAAGCGATGCGCCGAGGTCGCCTCGTGCGCCACGTCATCGAGCGTCCGCGGCGTGCCGACGCTGACCAGCTGCTTCGTGTCGACGCGGCCGATCGCCGCCTTCACCACCGAGGCGAGCGCTCCGGCCGATCCGGTCGCCGGCCGCACCAGGAGATAGATGTCGTCGAGGCCGTCCTGCGTCATTGGCACATAGACCTGCAGCAGCTCCGACGTCTCGTCAGGCCGTCCCTTCACCTGCCGTGCGACGCCGACGATCTCGCGCAGCACCGGCGGCTGCCGGGTATTGCCGCCCTGCCTCAGCGAGAGGCGCTGTCCGATCGGCGACGTGCCGCGGAAGTAGCGCGCGGCGAAGGCCTCGTTGATCACGCAGACGCCGGGACTCTCGCCGGTGTCGCGGCTGGTGAAGGCGCGGCCGTCGACGATGGGCAGGTCGAGCGTCTCGAAGTAGCTCCAGCTCACCACCTGCCGATCAGCGCGCGGCTGTTGCGGCACGTCCACCGGCGGTTCGCCGACGATCTCGAACGACACCTGCCCGGCCATCGACGACCCCAACGGCAGGGTGCTGGCCCAGGCCACCGCGGCCACGCCGGGTCCGCCGGACACTTCTTCGGCGACGCGATCGTAGAACTGCACGAGCGCGTCGTTGGTCGGATACTCCGAGGCCAGCGGATCGACCACCATCGTCAGGATCTCGCCGGCGCGGTAACCGCGGTCGACGTTCTCCACCGCCAACAGCGTTCGCAGCAGCAGCCCGGCGCCGACGAGCAGCAGCACCGCGGTGGCCACCTCGCCGCCGACGAGGATGCCGCGCAGGCGCCCGCCGCGTCCCGTCGAGGTGCGGGAGTCCTCGGCGATGGCGCGCGCCGACGACAGGTCGCCCACCTGCCACGCGGGCACCATGCCGAACAGCAGGCCGACCACGATCGAGGCCGCGGCGCAGAACGCCACCACGCGGCCATCGAACGCCAGGGTGATCGCCGGCGGCAGGACGCCGGCCGGCACCATCGACGGTGCCGCCGCCAGGATCGCGGCACCGATGCCCACGCCCAGCAGGCCGCCCAGCACCGCCAGCACCAGGCTCTCGGTGATCAACTGCCGCACGACCCGGGCGCGCCCGGCTCCCAGGGCCGACCGGATCGCCAGCTCACGCCCGCGCGCGGTGGCGCGCGCCAGCAGGAGGTTGGCGACGTTGGTGCAGCAGATGAGCAGCACGAACCCGACCACGCCCAGGAACAAGAGCGACGTCATCCGGAGGTCGGTGCCCACGAGCGACTCGCGCACCGGCTCGATCGCCACGGTCCGACCCTTGTTCGCGGGAATCGTCCGGGCCAGCTCCGCGGCAATCGCGCTCGTCTCGGCGCGGGCGGCGTCGATCGTCGCCCCCGGTGCGAGGCGCGCCAGCCCGCGCCAGAAGTACTGATCACGCAGTTCAGGCGACGGCCGCACCTGGACCAGCGCCCAGATGCTGGCCGGGGCATTCCAGCGGAAGGACGCCGGCGCGACACCAGTCACCACGTACGGCTCGCCGTCGAGCACGAGCGACTGGCCGACGACCGACGGGTCGCCGTTGAAGCGCGTGCGCCAATACGGCTCGCTGAGCACGACGGCGTTGCCATTCACCCAGTCGTCGCCGGGCTCGAACATGCGGCCCACCAGCGCGGGCACGCCGAGCACCTCGAAGAAGCGCGACGAGACCCACTGGCGCGCCACCGTCTCCGACGTGCCGTCGACGCCCTTCATCACCATGCCGCCGACACCGGGCAGGAAGCCCGCGCCCGGCAGCAGCGTCCGGCTGTCGGTCGTGAAGTCGGCGAGGTTCATCGGCGAGACCGCGGTCCGCTGTCCCGCGCTGTTCACCTCGAAGAGCCGCACGACGCGATCGGGCTCCGTGAACGGCAGCGGTCGCAGCAGCGTCGCGTCCGCCAGTCCGAAGATGGCGGCGTTGGCGCCGATGCCGAGGGCCAGCGTCAGCACGGCGACGAACGTGAACGCCGGATTGCTGCGCATCTGGCGCAATGCGAACACCACGTCGTGGCGGAACTCGTCGATCCACTGCATCACGCGCATCTCCCGATCTCTCTTGTGGGACAAGTCCACCAGCGTGCGGCGCACCACGTCGATGTCGCCCAGCCGCGCCCGCGCCACGCGGCGCGCCTGGTCAGGGTCCATACCGCCGGCGATGAGGTCGCGGACGCGCATCTCCAGGTGGAAGGCCAGTTCCTCGTCGACTTCCTGGTCGACCGGCACGCGCCACAGCCACGAACGCAGTGACCGCCTCATGACGCGAACAGCACCTTGGAGACGCCGGTCGAGAACTGCCGCCAGGTGGCGACTTCCTGGTCGAGCTGCGTCCGACCGGCGGCCGTCAAACGGTAGAGCTTGGCCCGGCGTCCCAGCTCGGAGGTGCCCCACTCCGCCTCGACCCAGCCACGGCGTTCCAGCCGGTAGAGCGCGGGGTACAGGGAGCCTTCCTCGACCAGCAGGGCGTCGCCGGTGGCCTCCTCGATGAACCGGGCCACGGCATAGCCATGGCTGGGCCCGCGGGAGAGGACCTTGAGAATCAGGGCGTCGAGCGCCCCGTGGAGCAGCGCGTTGGGTGACTTGGGTGATCCGGCCATGGCATTACCTAGACGATCTAGGTAATGGCTTGGACGGAACTCGGCCCCGGAAGGTTTACTCCGGCCTGGCCGCTAGCCTACGGCCGCTGGCACGTCAGTAGACGCCCAGGTAGCGGTCGCGTTCCCAGGGCGAGACGTGGCGGATGTACTCGTCCCACTCGCCGCGCTTGGCCGCCAGGAAGTGCTCGACGATGTGCTCGCCCAGCGCGTCCTTCACCAGGTCGCTCTTCTCGAGCTCGTCGAGCGCCTCGCTGAGGGTCGCCGGCAGGTCGTCGATGCGCAGGTGCCGGCGCTCGCGATGGCTCATCGTGAAGATGTTCTTGTTCACCGGCGGACCGGGATCGAGCTGTTGTTCGACGCCGTCGAGCCCGGCGCGCAGCATCACGGCGAGGGCGAGGTACGGGTTGCACGACGGGTCGGGCAGGCGCAGCTCCACGCGCGTGGCGTCGCCGCGCGCGGCCGGGACGCGCACGAGCGGGCTGCGGTTGCGTTCCGACCACGCCACGGCCGTCGGCGCTTCGTGACCGGGCACCAGCCGCTTGTACGAGTTCACCAGCGGATTCGTCACCGCGCAGTAGGCGCGGGCGTGGCGCAGCAGTCCGGCCACGTAGTGGAGGCACGTCGCACTCAACTGGTTCTCGCCCTTGGCGTCGAAGAACGCGTTGGCCTTGCCGCGCAGCAGCGTCTGGTGCGTGTGCATGCCCGAGCCATTCACGCCGTAAATCGGCTTCGGCATGAAGGTCGCGTGCAGGCCGTTCCTGAGCGCCACGTTCTTCACGACGAAGCGGAACGAGCTGATGTTGTCGGCCGTGCGCAGCACGTCGTCGTAGCGGAAGTCGACCTCGTGCTGGCCGGGCGCGACCTCATGATGGGCGGCCTCTACGGTGAAGCCCATCTGCTCGAGCGCGAGCACGATCTCGCGCCGCACGTCCTCGCCCTGGTCGACGGGCGCGAGATCGAAGTAGCCGGCGGTGTCGTGCGTGATCGTCGTGGGGCTGCCGTCCCTGCGCTGGAACAGGAAGAACTCGGCCTCGGGGCCGGCGACCATGCGGAAGCCGGCGTCGTGCGCGCGGGCGATGGCGCGCTTCAGCGTCGATCGCGGACAGCCCGCAAACGGTGAGCCGTCGGGGTTGGCGATGTCGCAGGTGATGCCTGCCACCTTGGCACCGCCCGGATCGGGCCACGGCAGCACCTGGAACGTGTCGAGGTCGGGCTTCAGATACATGTCCGACTCTTCGATGCGGACGAAGCCCTCGATCGACGAGCCGTCGAAGAGCACCTGCCCGTCGAGGGCGTCGGCGAACTGACGGTCGGGCACCTCGACATTCTTGATGACACCCAGGATGTCGGTGAACTGCAGGCGCAGGAACCTGATGCCTTCGCGCCCGGCCCGTTCCAGGATGGCGGCTTTCTTGTCCATGGGTCCGAAAAGTATACCGGCGGTGCCGCGGCCGTTCCGGCGGCTGCGCCTCGCCGACGCGGGCGAGAGTCGGGCCGGCGAAGGCGGACCAACCATCTGCCCTGGCGCGTCGTCTCACCGGTGTGCCCGCCCGCGTCACGGGCGGCCCAACGTCACAAGGAGCAGGAACATGAAGGGTCAGCGCTTGGCCATGTACGCCGGCGTGCTCGCGGCCGCCATCGGGTTCGGGGTGACCGGACTTGCCGCCCGTGCCGACGAGGCACAGACCACCGAGCGGCGCGAGCGCGCCGAGCGCCAGGGTCGCGACGAGCGTCGGATCTTCGTCTCACCCGGCGACCGTCAGGTCATCCGTCTCGACGGCCGCGGCAGCCAGATCGGCGTGCTCGTCAGCGATCCGGAGAACGCCACCGACCAGGGCGTGGCCATCGACCGCGTGGACGACGACGGCCCGGCGGAGAAGGCCGGCGTGCGCGAAGGCGATCGCGTCGTCGAGTTCGACGGCGAGAAGGTGCGCTCGACGCGGCAGCTCACGCGCCTGGTGCAGGAGACGCCGTCGGGACGCACGGTGAAGATGACGGTGTTGCGCGGCAGCGATCGCCGCACGCTCGACATCACGCCCGAGGCCGACCGCGTGGCCGGCAACTTCGAGTGGCGGATGGACCGCGACCTCGAACGCGACATCGAACGGGGCGTCGAACAGGGACTGCGCGAGCTGCCGCGGCGGATGGAGCCGTTCTTCAACTTTCGCTTCGACGGCATGCCTGGCTTCGGCACCCGCGGACGCCTCGGCGTGCAGGTGCAGCCGCTGAACGAGCAGCTCGGCGAGTACTTCGGCGCGACGGATGGCGGCGTGCTGGTGTCGGGCGTCACCGCGGATTCCCCGGCGGCGAAGGCCGGCGTCAAGGCCGGTGACGTCATCACGAAGATCAACGGCGAGGCCGTGAAGGACACCGGAGACTTGCTGGGCGCGCTGGCCGACGTGAACGAGGACGGCGCCGTCACGCTCGACATCGTGCGCGACAAGAAGAGCTCCACGCTGAAGGCGACCATCGAACGTCCGCGCACGACGACGCGGCCGCGCAGCAACCGTCCGGCGTAGCCGCGCGCGCCCACTCGGCCAGGGTGGCCGGACGCGGCGTCGCGTCCGGCTGACCTATCCTTGGCGCATGGCCGACGCCGCTTCGCCGTCCCGACACTGGCGCACCACGCTCATCGCGTCCACGCGCCGTCCCCGCCAGGAGTTCCACTCGCTCGCGCCGTCGATCCATCGCGGATCGACCGTGGTCTTCGATCGCCTCGCCGACGCCGTCGACGACTGGCAGCAGACCGACCGCTACACCTACGGCCTCTACGGCACGCCTACCGTGCTCGAGCTCGGCCTGCGCATCGCCGAACTCGAAGGCGCGCGCCACACGTTTCTCGCACCGGGGGGCCAGGCCGCGCTGGCGCTGGTCTACCTCGCCTACTGCCGCACCGGCGCACACGTGCTGCTGCCGGCCAACGTCTACACACCCAACCTCGAGATCGGGCGCGATCTGCTGACCGGCCTCGGCGTCGAGATCGAGACCTACGACCCGTCGATCGGCGCCGGCATCGGCGCACGCATTCGCGTCGACACCGCGCTCGTGTGGTGCGAGAGTCCCGGCTCGATCACCATGGAAGTGCCCGACGTGCCGGCGATCGTCGCCGCCGCGCACGCGCGCGGCGTGGCGGTCGCGCTCGACAACACCTACGCCGCCGGCGTGCTCTTCGACGCCTTCGCCCACGGCGTGGACGTGAGCGTGCAGGCGCTCACGAAGTACGTGGGCGGACACAGCGACCTGCTGCTCGGGTCGATCTCGGTGCGCGACGAGGCGGCGTACGCGCGCGTCGGCACGGCGCACCGTGTCCTGGGCATGGCCGTCTCACCCGACGACTGCGGCCAGGCCCTGCGTGGTCTGACCACGCTCGGCGTGCGTCTCGCGCACCTCGAACGCAGCACGCTGCAGATCGCGGAGTGGCTGCGCGGCCGTCCCGAGGTCGCCACCGTCTTGCATCCCGCCTTCCCCGAGTGCCCGGGGCACGCGACGTGGCGCCGCGACTTCACCGGCTCGGCGAGCGTGTTCTCGATCGTGCTGGCCGATGAATGGACCGCCGAGCGCGTCGCGCGCCTCGTCGATGCGCTCAGGCTCTTCCGGATCGGCTTCAGTTGGGGCGGCGTCACCAGCCTGGTGATGGCGTACCAAGGCTCGAGCCGGATCGACGCACGGCTACGCGATCGGCTGGTGCGGTTGAACGTCGGGCTCGAGGAGCCGGCGGATCTCATCGCCGACCTGCAGCAGGCGCTCGAACGCGCCTAGCGACGACGCGCGACCGGGGCCGCGATCAGGCGTTGGCGCGCGCCGGCGTGTCGACCGCGATCTCGCGCGCCTGGGGCGGCTCGAGCAGCGACGCGAGCAGCGACGCCACGATGTTCGCCGCAGCGACAATCTCCGCAGAGCCGTCGCGGCCGTTGGCCATCTCGAACGACAGCACGCCGGTGACACCACGAGCCCCGGCAATCGGCACGGCCACGGCGGCGGGCTGCGAGATGCGCGGCGGTGTGCGGACCGGCGTGAGCTTGGCGAAGGCCTGCGACGTCGGCGTGTCGTCGCTGACCCGCAGCACCGGGAAGCGATCGACCACACGGGCGTCGTAGCCCGACGACGCCACCACCTGCAGCGTCTCGCCCGTGGCATCGGCGAGCCACACGGCCAGGCCGCGCGCGCCCAGCGTCGGCCGGACCTGATCGAGCACGCCGGGCAGCATGGCGCCGTCGGCTACACGGGCCAGGGCGTCACAGGCTGCCGCGAGCGGCGAGAGATCCACGCGTGCCTTCTCGACCACCCGCGCGTCGGGCAGCGGCGCGGCCAACACCGGCGCGGCCTGTGCGAGCGGCAGGTCGGCCGCGGCGGCGGGCACGCTGGCCTCGGCCGGCACTTCGGCCACGGGAGCGTCCTCGCGGCGGCGCGGCAGCGGCGTGAGCAGCACCGCGGCGATGCCCAGGGCCCCCAGCGCCCCGACGAACCCCAGGATCTGGCGGTCGCGCGTGGCGGCAATGGCGCGATCGGCGTTCGCGATCATCGCCGTCAGGGTGTCGCCGACCTGCTGATCGAGGGCGTCGACGTGCGGCAGGGCCTCACCGAACGCGACGTCGCTGGCCATCAGCGAGCGTCCGCCCACGGCGTAGTCATGCAGCCGTGTCTGCGCCTCGGCCAGACGGTCGAGCCGTTCGGCATGCTCGCGCAGGTGGGCGCCGCCATCGGCGCTGGACAGGGCCGTGAGACGGCCGCGTGCGGCTTCGATCGACGCGGTGGCCTGCCGGCTCCAGCTCACGGCCGCCTGGCCGGGCGCGGCCATCGCGGCAAGGGCGCGACGGGCGTCCGACAACGCGGACTGGAGCGCCCGCGCGTCAGCCGTGGCCGTGGTCTGCGCCCGCCGCTGATCCAGCGCCACGCGCTCGAGCGTCGCCGCCCAGTAACATGACGCGGCCGCGGCCACGATGGCCACTGCCAGCACCGTCCATCGCGCGGCGGAATGCTGCATCAACACCGTCCGGGCGCCGCCGACGTCAGTCGGACGCGCGCCCCAGTTCCTCGGTGACCAGGCGCAGCGGAATCACCGACGGCTTGGCCGCGTGTTCCATCTGCACGTTGTGCCCCTTCACGGGCGGCAGGTCCTGGTACATCACGTCCCACTTCCACCGCTCGGAGGGATTCGACGCCTGCAGCCAGGTCGCCGCGCTGACGGGCCGGTTGAACACCTGCCCGCCGAGGCCCGCGTACGCCGCGTTGCCGGCCAGCGCCGCCGCGAGATCGGCGCGCACCGCCGCCGCCGACTCATACGAGAACGGCAACCCGAGGGCGGCCGCGACGCTGGTGAGAATCTGCCAGTCTTCCACCGCTTCGCCGGGGGTGACGATGGCCTTCGACGCGGCCTGCACCATGCCCTGGTCGTTGGTGAAGCAGCCGTCCTTCTCCACCCACGCCGCGCCCGGCAGCACGACGTCGGCGGCCGCGGCCATCGGGCCGTTCAGCACGCCCTGGTAGACGAGCGCCTTGATCTTGCCGGCACTGCGCGCCTCGAGCACCCAGCTCACGTCGCCGAGCGATTCGGCCGGACCGGGGTCGACGACGTAGAGCACATCGACGTGACCGGCTTCGATAGCCGCGCGCAGGCCCGAGTTGTCAGGAGCGCCGTCGAGTCCAGCGCCCACGGCCAGGCCGACGTCGCGCGCGCCGTTGACGTTCGGGGCATCGGTGGCCGGCACCACGAACTGCGTCTTCACGGGCTGCGTCTTCGCCGAACGCCGCCACGACACGGCCACGTGCGCCGCACTCGCGTCGCCCTTGAGATCCGTGGCGACGCGCTTCACGAGGAACAGCTCTTCGAGACTGGCGTGCGCCGAGACGAGGAAGCGCACCGAGGCCGGATCGCGCCGGCCGGCGGCGTTCAGCAGGTCACGCACGCGCGACAACGCGTCCTTCCACGTGGCGGTCTGGACGGCGCCGTCCTTCGACTTCATCTGCGGCTTGCGCAGGCGATCGGGACCTTCGACCCAGCCGTACTGGAAGCGGCCGATGTCGCACATCCAGTAGCCGTTCACCGCGGGATTGAAGCGCGGCGTCACGCGCACGAGCTGCGAGCCCTTGGCCCATTCGGGCTTGGCGCGCAGCCACGCCGTGGTGGAGCAGCCCTTCGAGCAGCCGGTGCAGATCGTGTCGATCGCGTTCGGGTTGTCCCACGGCCGCGAGCGGAAGCGGTACTGCTTGGTGGTGATGGCGCCCACCGGGCAGACGTCCATCAGGTTGCCCGAGAGAATCGAGTGGACGCCCTGCTCGTTGAACGTCGCGATCTCGCTGCCGTTGCCGCGGTTGACGATGCCGATCTGCGCGTCGCCGTCGACTTCGTCCATGAAGCGCGCGCACCGCGTGCACATGATGCAGCGGTTGCGGTTCAGCATCAGCGTGGGGCCGAAGTCGATGTCGGCCTTGACGCCTTCGCCATCGAAGGTGCGCCGCGGGAAGT
>CADEDM010000074.1 GCA_902826065.1 uncultured Acidobacteriota bacterium
CCCAAGACCTTCGACCGTGGCGACGACAGGCCACGTGGACCCAAGCCCGAGTGGCGTGACCGGCCCAAGCCGTTCGATCGAGGTGGCGATCGCCCACGCCCGCCGAAGGCGTTCGACCGCGACAGCGATCGTCCGAAGGGCGATCGGCCGCGCGGCCCGAAACCCGGTGGCAGCGGCGGCGGGTTCTCGCGCGGACCGCGTCCCGGTGGGTTCGGCCCCAAAGGGCGCGGACGGTCCGGACCGCCAAAGAAGAAGGGCTAGCCCGCCGTAAGACGGCTGCTACACTCCGGGCCCATGATGACCACGGCCCGGATGTTCCTGGCAGCAGCCGTAACCGCCCTGATCACGTTCGCGGGCATCGCACCGGCGGACGCGCAGACCCCCTTCCGCACAGCCGACGAGGCGCGGAAGTGGCTGTCGAGCCAGGGCATCACCGCGACGCCGCCAAGCCTGCTCATCTTTCTGTCAGGCGACAACCCGCAGAGCGTTGACGTCATGCGCGCGTACGTGGCGCTGGGCTTTCCGCTGAACGGGCCGGGCGGCGCCGAGTTGTCGCCGCTGACGCTGGTGACCCGTTCGTGCGTGGGCAACGAGATCGCGCCGCTCACGACGGCGGTGCTGATCGCGGCCGGCGCGAATCCGACACGGCCGGCGCCCGACGGCGACAAGTCGACGCCGCTGATGGAAGCCGTGAACTGCCCGCTGGTGCTGAAGGCGATGCTGGCGCGCAAGGTCGACCTCAACGCCGTCGACGGACGCGGCTACACGCTCATGCATCACGCCCTGGCGTCATCGGAGGCACGCGACGCCTCGACTGTGATCGTGCGCGAGGCCGGCTTCGATGTGCCGCGCTGGAGCGCCTCGTTGATGAAGGAGTTCGGCAACCAGCCTGCGGCCATCGCGCTGCTGGCGGGAGTGCCGATGGCGACGGCGGCAGACCTGCCCGACCGCTCCGCCGTCGACTGGGCGGCGCCGGGTCCGTATCCCGTTCGATCGAAAGCCGAGGCCGTGAAGCTTCTTTCACGCCCGGGCGCCGATACAACCGTCGACGACCACTTCTGGGATGCGATCGCCCACAACGAGCCGCAGCGCCTGGCGCTGGCGCTGCAGGCCGGCGCCAACGTCCGCGCGTTGAGCCGTGGTGCGAACTACACGCCGCTGATGTCCCTGGCCGACAATTGCGACGAGCAGCGGGCGGCGCTACAGCAGTCGATTGCCAATCAGCTCATTGCCGCCAAGGCCGACACCGCCGGCGTGAACATGAACAAGAGCAACGCGCTGATGATCGGGGCCCACAAGTGCCCGGTGGGCGTCCTGCGCACGTTCATCGCCGCCGGCGTGCCGCTGAACGGCATCGACTCCGGCGGCAACACCGCGCTGAAGTCCGCGATTCTGGGCGGCCGCGCCGACGTTGTGACGCTGCTCATCGACGCTGGCGTCGATCCGCGCAAGGAGCCCTACAACGCCGGCCGCATCGCCACCGGCAACAAGGCCGTGCAGGATGCGCTGAAGCAGAAGCCACGGAAGTAGCAGCTCGACGTCGATCGGGCGCTACGCCAGCGGCCCCATCACGAACATCGAGTTGCCGAACTGGTCCTCGTGCGAGAACGCCACGTTCCGTGAGCGGCTCCTGCGCCCGATGGTCGCGGGGGTACCATCGACGGCGGCCATGATTGCGCACGTCGTGTTGTTCACCCCGAAGCCGACCATCACCGTCGACGAGCGGCAGGCGTTCGTCGACGCGCTGGAAGCAGCGCTTTGCGGCATCCCGCAGATCGTCCGGTCCACGGTCGGGCGCCGATTCATCGCCGGCCGGCCCTACGACGCGCTGGCCACCGCCGCATACGACTACCTCGCCATCATGGAGTTCGCCTCGCGCGAGGATCTGCTGCGCTACCTCGATCACCCCGCGCATGTGGCGCTCGCACAGCAGTTCTACGCGCAGATGGACATCGCGCTGGCCTACGACTACGAGGCGGTGGATGGCGCACAGGCACGGGCACTCGTGAACCGTGCGTGAGGCGCGGCTGCGCGGACGCGGCTGGTGTGGTCAGCCGGTGTGTGCGCCCAGGCGCTGCGCGAGGAAGTGCTCGAACTGACGTTCCAGCCGCTCGTCGACGACCAGATCGGTGTCGGCCAGATAGGTACGCGCGATGCCGTCCGGCACGTTCCGCAGGTGCTGGATGCCGCTCGAGTGCCCCAGGAACAGCGCGACCGTCCGCGGCTGCTGAGGCAGCAGCGTCTCGAGCACGAGCCGCAGTGTGCGTCCGCCGATGACGTCGTCTTCGATCAAAAGGACGGAGCGGCCGGCCAGCGTCGCGCGATCGAGGTCCGTCTCGCAGCGGGTCGGCGGGTAGTCGACGAAGACCGACTCGACACGAGCGCCGGCCGCCTCGAAGAAGTAGCCGTAGACGTGACCCTCGGGGGCGATGGCGACGTAACGGTCGAAGCCGGTCGCGACGAGTTGCCGGGCCATGGCGAACGCGTGCAGGGCCGAGTGCGGGATGAAGTTGTTCACGCCCGGGCCCTCGCGGAAGCCCCGGGCCTGGCAATGCCGCGCGATGTCGGCGTGGAGGGCGTCGAGGAGCGGCGGCGCAGTCACCGGTGGGTTCCCGCCGTCGATTGCTACTTGCCGAGCAGCCGCTTGATCGAGCGCATCACGCCGCCGCGCTTCACCCGGTCCATCTGCACGACCTCGTCCAGGGCTTCGGCGATCGACGCCTTCACCACGACGCCGTGCCGTACGTGCGCCGGCCCCAGGTCCTCGAACGAGCCGTGCCACACCAGGATGGCTTTGGCGGTCGAGTCGATGGCGACGTCCAGGCAGTTCTCGGGACGGTCGTCGATGACGGCGTCGAGATCGAGCGCCGACGCGACCTTCCCCCGCGAGCCCTTCACGACGTAGACGCTGGGATGGCGAAAACCCTTCTCAGCGAGCCACTGCTGGCTCTGCACCTGCGTCGTGTTGCCGGCAGCGAGGGGGCGCGTGGTGATGAAGATCACATCCCAGCGGCGCTCGTCGGCGAGTTGCTGGATGCGCGCCACGACGCCGTCTTCCATCTCCGGCAGCGTCGTCCAGAAGTTGCGGATCTTCAGGACGTGGGTCCAGAGCCGCTCGAGTTCCCACGGCCGCAGGCCGAGGTCGTGCAGCGCCGGACGCGCCGTGGCCAGCGTGCCTTCGCCGTTGTCGGCGGGCGGCTCCGGCGGGTCGGCTTCCTGCAGCTTGCGGAACTTCTTCTTCGCGATGTCGTGCATCGCCCGTGAGAGGTCCGCGACGGTGCCGTCGAGGTCGATGGCGACGCGCAGGCCCATGCGGTGGACTAGTGTCCGGCCAGCGCGGCGGCCTCGTCGGCCGTGTCGTCCACCGCGGCACCGCGCGAACCGAAGGTATCGGGCGCGCGGAAGAAGCGGTCGACGAGCTCGCGCACTTCCGCGATGGACGGCGCGGCGTTGATCGCGATGCGCAGGTGCGAGCCGCCGTCGAGGCCCTTGGTGTACCACGTGCACAGCGCGCGCACCTTGTTCACCACCCAGCGCTCGCGGCTGCGCGCACGGGGGTCGGGCACGGCGTCGGCCTGACCGGGCGCCAGGTGGCGGAACCCGTCGGCTTCGCGCGATCCGTCGTCGAGCAGCAGGTCGATGTACTCGAGCAGGAACCGCGCACGCTCTTCCGGGGTGACCGTGCGTGGGGCCCGGCCGGCGAGCATGTCGGACGCCTGCGCGAGAATCCACGGATTGCGGAGCACGCCGCGGCCCACGAAGACGCCGCTCACGCCGTGCGTCAGGCGCTCGACGATCTGCTGCGGCTCGACGCAATCGCCCGAGCCGAACACGGGAATCGAGACACGGCGCGCGACCTCGGCGACGAAGTCCCAGTCGGCGTTGCCGGTGTAACTCTGCTTGGCGGTGCGGCCGTGCACCGTGATGGCCGATGCGCCCGCCTGCTCGACGCGCTCGGCGACGTCGGCCGCGTTGGTCTGCGTGTCATCCCAGCCCTTGCGCATCTTCACGGTGACGGGAATCTTCACCGCCTTCACCATCGCGCCGACGATGTCCGCCGCGTGCCCCGGGTCCTTCATCAGGCTGCAGCCGGCGTGGTGCTTGGCGATCTTCGGCACCGGGCAGCCCATATTGATGTCGACGACATCGGCGCCCATGCTCTCGACGACGCGCGCGGCTTCCGCCATCCGCTCCGGGTCGCCGCCGAAGATCTGGATGGAGACCGGCCGCTCTTCCTCGGTGTACTCCGCGTACTCGAGGGTGCGGTCGATGCCGCGCACCAGCCCCTCGCTGCTCACCATCTCGGACACGACCAGCCCGCACCCGCCGTGGCGCTTGACCAGGCGGCGGAACGCCGTGTCGGTCATGCCCGCCATGGGCGAGACGACGAGCGGCGAAGCGAGCTCGATGGGGCCGATCTTCATGGCGAAGTCTCGATATTAGCAGTGCAGGCCGCCGGGGCGACGGCCCCGGGGGTATGGCCGGGTGTGACGATTCACCACACGGCGTGTCAGCCCTCACAGACGAAGTACGCCCCGCGCTCGGTCGCGTCGACGACGCCTGCCCTCTGGCAGGGCTGCTCACTGAGGGGCGAGCGGCCATCCGTGGCGCTCAGGTGATCGCTGTCGAAGTCGAAGTAGCGGATGACGCCGTCGGCGCCGACCATGAGACCGGTGGCGATGTCCGAGTCGATGCCGCCGCCGTAGATGGTCGCCCAGGCGCTCGCCTTCCGCGCCGCATGCTCGACCACGCACGCCACGCTCTTGCGCAAGTCGTCGGCACGCGGACGAGGACCCAGAATCGTGACCTCGTGGACGCCGCAATCGGCCGGACGCGCGCCCAGCGCGAATTCCACATGTGCCTGGAGAGACTGGGTGGGCGCCAGAGGCTCTTGCGCTGTGAGGCCCAGGGTCGAAACGGCGCACATGCCCGCGAGTGCCAATGCGGCTCGTTGCATGGTCGTGGCAGTGGTTCAGCGCTGCGGCGGAATCGGGCTGCCGAATCGAATCGTGTTCCGGTCGGGGTCGCGGACATAGAACTCCCGCATGTCCCACGTCTGGTTCACCGGGCCGTCCTCCACGGGCGAGTCGGCCTTGCCCGGCACCTTCAAGCCGCGCGCCACCAGTTCAGTGAACAGCCCGTCGATGTCGTCGACGTAGCAGTACACCGCGGCGCCGATGACGCTGTCGCCGGAGAACGTCGACAGGTGGAGCTGCATGCCGTCACGGGAGATGCCGGCGTAGTGCGGACCGTGCGGCGTCAGACTGAACCGGAAGTCAGTGGCGAAACCGAGGGTCGCGCCGTAGAACGCGAGGGCAGCGTCCATGTTCGTGACTTTGAGGATGGGCACCGCTCGCGCGTTCGCCATGGCGAATCCTGGGTGTGCGCGCTAGCGCGTCGACGGCGCCAGCCAGTCGGCCAGGTTCCGGCGTTGCGCCGCGGTCTGGTCCGACCTGACCCGCAACGTCCAGTTGCCCTCGATCTTGCCGCCGGACGGCACGAACTCCAGCCCGTACCACTCCAGGAAGTCCGTGTAGTCGAGTTCTTTCGTCGACGACACGCTGTCCTCGAACCACTGCGTCAGGTCGCTGTCGGCGATGCGTTCGGCCACCTCGCGAAACTGCGCCGGCGTGAATCCGCGCGCGCCGGAGTAGCGCTCGTAGGCCAGCCGCATTACCTCGTCGAAGCTGTGGCGCCCTCGCGTCTGGCGGCGGATCCTGGCGTCGAGCAGCACGCCGAGCACGTTGCCCTTGTTGTAGTAGCTGACGGTGGTCGCGGCGGGGCTCACGCCGGAATTGCTGTTGCCCCAGACCTCGAGCGATGAGCGCTCGACCGACTGCAGCAGACGGCCAGGCGCGTTCTGCAGGTTGCCGATGAGCGACGACAACGACGCCAGGTAGTCGTCGCTGCTCTGCAACCCCGCTCGTGTCATCAGCAGGCCGGAGTAGTACGAGGTGACGCCCTCGGAGATCCACAGGCTGCCGGTCACCGGCGCGTTTCCGAAGTCGAAGGGACCGAGCTCCACGGGACGCAGGCGCTTCACGTTGTAGAGATGGGTGTACTCGTGCGCCAGCAGGCCCAGGCTCGCCCATCCGCGCGGGCCCGAGCGCGCCACCACGGTCGAGAGATTGGAGTTGCGGTGCTCGAGCCCGCCGCCGCCGGGCCGGAAGGCGATCAGGAACAGGTACTTGTCGTACGGCAGCTCGCCCCAGAAGCGCCGGCTCTCTTCGACGAAGGTCTGCAGGCCGCGCACGCCGGCCTCGGCGTCCCACCCGGTGGTGTCGCCCACGCTGACCACGTAGTGGGGCTTTCCGCCGACGCGGAACTGCCTGACGTCGAGTGTGCCGGCGAGGATCGGCGAGTCGACGAGCGTCTCGTAGTCGTCGGCGCGAAAGCGCGATGGCCCGAGGTCGCGAAGCCCGCTCATCGCGTGCTGCCATCCAGCGGGCACGCCGATCGTCACGTCGTGCGGACGCCGCGCCTGTTCCGCCAGCGTGATGAACGTCGGCGCCCCGTTCAGCACCGCGTAGTCGGCGACGATCTCGTTGGTCGTGACCGTCCGCTCGTTGCCGAAGACACGGTACGACAGCCTGATGCTGCGCGACCCGCGTGTCTCGACCCGCCAGCGGCTCTTCTCGGTCTGCTCGATACGCAGCGGCGCGCCCTCCGGAGTCGAGGCCGTGAGGTCGCGCACGTTCGCCGCGTAGTCCTCGACCTTGTAGTAGCCGGGCGACCAGACCGGCATCATCAGCTCAATCGTCTGGCGCCCGCCCGTGGGCACCACCGCGTCGACGTCGAGCAGATGCGTGTCGGGTTGCACGATGCGGACGGCATAGGAGATCGGATCGAGCCGTTGTGCGGCCGCAGGAGGAGAGGACACGACGACGAGGACCGGCAGCACGACGAGCGACAGGTGACGCCTCGCGACGGCGGCGAAGCCCGCCGCCCGAATCGCGGACGCCGCCTGCGATACGCCTCGGCCGATTGACGTCATCTCTGTGTGAGGCTCCGATACGCCTCGAAGGCCGCTCGCTCGACCCAGCATTCCGCCAGCCGCCCATCCTGCACGCGCCAGATGGCGATGCCACTGAAGGACACCGGCCGGCCATCTGGCTCGAGCCCGAAGATGCCGTTGGCTCGTCCGGTGTTGAACCACCTCGACACCACGCGGTCGCCGGCAGCGTTGGCGAACGTCTCCAGGATCTCGGTGTTGGCGTCTCGATACAGGGTCTGGAAGTGCCGGACCCATTCCTTGAAAGCGGGTCGACCGGCGACCAGCGCGCCGCCGGACCAGATCCGATAGTCCTCCGTCATGAGGTCGTCGATCGCATCGAGATCATGCGTCGGCCCCCAGACGCGGCCGAGGAACTCGTTGGCGAGCGACACTGCCAGGTCGCTCGGTGTCTGGTCGTGGCCTGATCTCACCGTTTGTCGCTCCCAGTCGGGTCCGCGTGGGACAGGGCGTGGCGAGCCGGCTCGCGTGCGGCGGCTACGTGATCGGCTTGCCGGCGAGCAGTATCAGGTAGACCAGGGCGACGTGCCCGCCGATGACCGCTGACGCCAGCGTGCCGGAGATCATCGCGGCCTGCGTCCTCGACAGGGCGCTCGACGCCCGCATGGCCGCGGGCAGCCAGGCCACGAGAACCACGAACTGCACGAGATAGAACGTCGCGAAAGGATGGACGGCGCCATAGCCGAACGACGCCTTGTGCAGCGTGGCGGCGAGGACGCCGGCGACGTAGGCGACGAACAGCGCCCGCAGGGCCACGACGACGGTCGCGTCGATGCTGACACGGCGGCCGATCATCCGGCAGAGTGCGAACGTCACCGCGGCCAGCACCGTCGAGCCCCAGAACGTGATCGCGAGGCTGGTCGACAGCGTGAGGCGCGGATCGTCGACCACGACCACCAGCAGCGCGACGGCGAGAAGACCAGTCGCGGCCACGGCCTTCAGCGGCCAGGTGCCGAGCACGTCAACTCCGGGTTGAGACATGAGGGCCTAGAACCCGGGTTGAGCGGCGGCCTTCGCGGCGGTTTCCTCCTGTGCCTTCAGGCCCAGGTCGTACGCCTTCTTGATCTCGTCGTTCTTCCACTCGATGATCGCCTGCGTGCGCAGGCGCGCCAGGTACTTCTGGAACTCGCCGCGGCGCTTGCTCTCGTAGACGGCTTCCGACACCTGCTCGCGCGACTCCTCGAGCGACTTCAGCGTGCCGTCGGTGCGCCCTTCGACCTTCAGGATCTGATAGCCGCGCTGCGTGCGCAGCACGCGCGTGAAGCCGCCAGGCTTGATGGCGTCGAGTTCCTTCTGCAGCTCGGGACTGATGTCGGTCCAGGGGATCTCGCCCAGCAGTCCGCCGTTGGCCTTCGACGACGAGTCACTGACGTCGGCCGCCATGCGCGGGAAGGGCTCGCCGCCGGTGAGCCGCTTGTGCACCTCGGTGGCCTTGGCGCGCATCTCCTCGTCGACGGCGACGTTGGTGCTGCCATCCTGCGTCGGGACGGTAATCAGGATCTCGCGCAGCGTGACGCTGGGCGTGGAGGAGAACTTCTCCTTGTTGGCGTCGTAGTACGCCTTCACCTCCTCGTCGGCCACGCTGATCTTGCCCATCACCTCGGTCTGCTGCACGCGCGAGACCAGCATCTGCTTCTCGAGCTGGCGGCGCAGGTCGAGCATGGTCATGCCCTCGCCCTTCAGCGCCTCCTGGAACTGCTCTTCCGTCTCGATCTTGTTTTCCTTCTTGATGTTCTCGATGATGCTCTTGAACTGCTCGTCGCCCATGGCGTAGCCCAGTTCCTTGCCACGCTGCAGCAACAGCAGCTCGTCGACCGCGTCGACGATGACGCTGGGCGTGATTTCCGACAGCAGCTTCGCCAGCGCCTCTTCGTTGCCGCGCGTGCCCTGCAGTTCGGGCCGCTGGCGCACGGCGTTGATCTGCCGCTGCTCGAGATCCGTCTTGGTGATGATCTCGCCGTTCACCTTCACGAGGATCTGCTCGATGATGTCGGCGGCGCGGCCGGCCGGGCCGGCAAGGGCGATGACGCCGAGCGCGAGTGCAATCGTGCGCAGGTGCTTCATGGTGTCTCTCTACTCTAATGCGGAGGAGCCTCGCCGAAGCGCCGGAGGGCGCGCAGGCCGGGCTACTCGTCTGCCAGCGCTTCCAGCACGCTCAGCACCCGCTCCAGCAGGCCGGCGTCCGACTTCGCGTCGGCCGGTGGAGCCTTGAGGATCTCGGCCTTCGAGAACCCCGCCGTCACCTCGCCGGCGGTGGCCCGGGCCGTCCACCAGGCCCGGCTGGTGCGTTTGGCCGATTGCGCCGCGTCGTTCCTGAGGTCGAGCTTCAGCACCCCGGGTGGCACCAGTTGCAGCTCGGGCCGCTGTCGCACCAGGTTCACCAGGCGCGGCAGGTCCACCTTGGTCTTCTCCCTGAACTTGTAGACGACGAGCGAGCCTTCCCGGTCGATGGATTCCAGCCCGATGCGGTCGGCACCCACCCGCACCCGGCCGTAGTCGGCCAGGTTCAGCACCTCGGGCGGCGGCGCGCCGTAGCGATCGCCGATCTCGTCCAGCAGCTGGCGGATGTCGTCGTCGGTGCGGGCCGACGCCATGCGGCGGTAGATCGAGAGCCGCTGGTTCATGTCGGGGACGTAGTCGCCGGGGATGCGGAAGTCGACCTTCAGGTTGACGACGGCGCGGACGTCGTCGTCGAGGTCCTCGCCCTTCAGCTCCTTGACCGTCTCTTCGAGCAGCTTCATGTACATCTCGAAGCCCACGGCGTCGATCTGTCCGCTCTGTTGTCCGCCCAGCAGATTGCCGGCGCCGCGAATCTCGAGGTCGAGCGCCGCGATGCGGAAGCCGCTGCCCAGGTCGCTGAACTCCTTGATCGCCGCCAGGCGTTTCTTCGCCACCGGCGACAGGGCCTCTTCCGGCGGAATCAGCATGTAGGCGTAGGCCGGGCGGTCGCTGCGTCCGACGCGGCCGCGCAGCTGATAGAGCTGCGACAGGCCGTAGCGATCGGCGCGATTGACGACGATCGTGTTGGCGTTGGGGATGTCGAGCCCGTTCTCGACGATGGTCGTCGAGAGCAGGACGTCGTACTTGTGGCCCATGAAGTCGAGCATCGTGCGCTCGAGTGACTCCTCGCCCATCTGCCCATGGCCGACGACGATGCGCGCTTCTGGCACGAGCCGCTGCAGAAGGTTGCCCATCGAGTAGATCGACTCGACGCGATTGTGGACGAAGTACACCTGCCCGCCGCGCGCCAGCTCGGTGCGTAGCGCGCGCTGGATCAGGTCGGCGTCGAACTTCACGACGTGCGTCTGGATCGACAGGCGGTCCTTCGGCGGCGTCTCGATCACCGACATGTCGCGGATGCCCACGAGCGACATGTTCAGCGTGCGCGGAATCGGCGTGGCGGTGAGCGTGAGCACGTCGACCTTGCGCCGCATCTGCTTGATGCGCTCCTTGTGCGCCACGCCGAAGCGCTGCTCCTCGTCGACGACGAGCAAGCCGAGATCTCGGAACTGGACGTCCTTCGACAGCAGGCGATGCGTGCCGACGAGGATGTCGAGGTGGCCGCCGGCGAGCTGTTGCAGGATCGCCGTCTGCTCCTGCTTGGTGCGGAACCGCGACACCATGTCGACGCGCACGGGGAACGCCGCGAAGCGCGCCCTCAGCGTCTCGAGGTGCTGGAACGCCAGCACGGTCGTCGGCGAGAGGATGGCGACCTGCTTGCCGTCCATCACCGCCTTGAAAGCCGCGCGCAGGGCCACCTCGGTCTTGCCGTAGCCGACGTCGCCGCACAGCAGGCGGTCCATCGGCATGGCCGTCTCCATGTCGCGCTTGATGTCGGTGACGGCGGTGGCCTGGTCGGGCGTGAGGTCGTACGGGAACGCCGCCTCGAACTCCTCCTGCCAGTGCGTGTCGGCCGAGAAGGCATGACCCGGCACCGCCTTGCGCGCGGCGTAGAGCTTCAGGAGCTCCTCGGCCATGTCGCGCATGGCCTTCTTGACCTTGGTCTTCGCGCGCGCCCACGTGGTGCCGCCCAGACGGTCCAGCGCCGGCCGGCTGCCCCCGGTGTACTTCTGGATGAGATCGAGCCGCTCGACCGGGACGAACAGCTTGTCCTCGCCGTGATACCGCAACTCGAGGAACTCGTGCGCGCCGTCGCCCACGCCGATCTGCTTGAGGCCGACGAACTCGCCGATGCCGTTGTCGACGTGGACGATGAGATCGCCGACCTTCAGGTCGCGTAGATCCGAGAGGAACGCGGCCGTGGCCGACCGCGTGCGGCCCGTGGACCCGCGCTGGCGGTCATCGTCGAAGAGATCGGTCTCGGCGTAGACGGTCACGCCGCCACGCGTGAAGCGGAGGCCGTGCGAGAGGCCGCCGACGGTCACGAGCACGGCGCCGGTGCTGAGCTCGCTGGTGCGGCTCGCCGATTCGGCGCGCACGTCGTAATCGCGCAGCATCTCGAGGGTGCGTTCGGCGCGGCCTCCCGTGTGGGCGACGAAGATCACGGTGTCGCCGGCGTCGCGGCGCTCGCGCAGCTCCGTGATCCAGTCGGGAATGCGACCACGGAAGTGCGCGATCGGCTGGGTGGGCACGTGATGGCCGCCGGCGCCTTCCTCGAGATCCAGCGACGACAGCACCGTGGCCTTTGCCAGCCGCGCGGTCACGTCGTCGTGTGACGCGAACAGCGCATCGGGCGGCTGCAGGTTCGCCGGCGCGTTCGTGCGCGTCGACGCCTCCTGGTAGCTCGCCTCGACACTGGTGCGGACGCGGTCGATCGCGGCCAGCACCTCGTCGGGCTCCGAGACGAGCAGGCGCGACGCCTTCCGCGCCGTGAGGTAGTCGAACACCGTTGCCGCGTGCTGCAGGTCCACGGGCAGGTCCGACGCGTCGACCGACTCGCGCACCGGCACCACCATGAACTGGTCCAGCGTCTCCACCGATCGCTGCGTGTCGGGATCGAAGCGGCGGATCGACTCGACCATGTCGCCGATGAACTCGACACGAATCGGCCACAGCTCGTTGGGCGGATAGAGGTCGAGGATGCCGCCACGCAGCGTGAACTCGCCGTGCTGCTCGACCGGATCGTGGCGGTCGTAGCCGCCTTCGCTCAGCATCGCGGCGAGGCTCTGCGGATCGACGTCCGCGCCGGTCTTCACGCCCAGGGAGCGCGCGACCAGCGCCGAGGGATCGGGCAGCTTCGGCAGCAGCGCCGGTGCCGAGGCGACGATCACGCGCGCCTGACCGCTGGCGAGCGCGAGCAGCGCGCGCGCACGGGCCGACGTGACGCGCATGTGCGGCGCCAGCGCCCGATACGGATCGACCTGCAGCGCGGGCAGCGGCAGCACCACCCCAGCCATGGCGGTATCACTTGCGGCTTCGAGCGCGGCCAGGAAGAAGCGGACGTCGCCTGCCACGCTATCGAGCTCGGCGTCGCTCGGCACCACGAGTACGACGGGGACCGTCGGTTGGTCGTGCGCGATGGCGGCGGCGGCCAGCGCTCGGGCCTGCGATGTCAGTCCGTGCAGGCCAGGCCCGCGAGTGGCCAGGCCTTCACGGACCGACAGATTCTTGAACAGCGCGCGTAGCGCGAGCGACGACGACATGGCGTACATGACGGCGGCCCCGCTCCGGAGGGAGCGGGGGCGACCGGGCAAACTCCTATTGTCCTACGGCCAGCGCGAACGCAAAACACGCACCTGGCGTAACGATTTCGTCAGCGCCCCGGTCGAATCCAGGTGACGCGACTGGGCCAGCAGCGGCCGAGCGGCCTGTCCGCCTCGTCGGGGGTGCCGGTGGCGACAGTTTTGCTGGAAGAAACCACGGCTCGGGGTCCGTCCAGAAGAGAGGACGCGCCCCATCGGCCCCCTGACAGGCGTACTGACATGCGTTTCACCCCTTCGTTCCGACGCGCCGGCGGCGTGCTGCTGGCGATGTCGGTCCTGTTGGGCATCCCCTCCCTGGCGGCGGGCCAGGAGTCGCCGGTCGGGCCAGCCCAACTGACCGTCGACGACGTCGACGGCCACTACATCACGCTCACGTGGGAACCGCCCGCGGATGAGGTGGTGCAGGCCTACGTCGTCGAGGGCGGGTTCGGACCGGATGAGGTGGCTGGCAGTCTGTCGGTCGGCGCGGATACGACCTCCGTCACCGTGCCCCTGCCCGGCGGGGTCTACTACATCCGCACCTACGCGGTCGTCGACGGCCAGCGCAGCGAGCCATCCAACGAGGTGCAGGTGGCGGTGGCGATGCCGACGCCGCCGGCCATGCCCGAGAGTTTCTCCGGGGCCGCGGTGGGCGACGCGGTCGTGCTTACCTGGCGCAACGCGTTCAGCGGCGGTACGCCCGAGCAGATGCTCCTGGAAGTGACGGGGCCGGTCAGCGGCTCGCTGCCGCTGGCGCCAAGCGGCGCGTTCCGCGTGGCGGGCGTGCCCAACGGCGTATACACGTTGCGTCTTCGCGCCACCAACGGTGCCGGGCACAGTGACGCCACGGCACCGGTCACGCTGACGTTGCCCGGCCCGATCCCGGTGGTGAGCCGCGGCCCGGCGACGTCGCCCGCGGATCCGCGGCTGCCCGTGCGTTACGAGTGGTTCTCGGCGCCACGACTCGACCTGCTGCGCACCCGCGAACGGCTCGACAGCGTGATTGCCGGATCGGCCACGGAGTTCGAGGCGCTGCTCCGGCTGAAGGATTGGGTCGCCGCGCAGTTCCCGCACGCCGATCCGATCCCATACCCGCCGTGGGACGCGATCATCGTGCTCGACCAGATCCGCGCCGGCATCACCGGCGGCTTCTGCGCGCAGTACTCGCAGGTGCTGCTGCAGTCGCTGGCGTCGCTGGGCGTGCCGGCGCGCTATGTCGAGATCGGCACGAACGCGAACCCGATCAACCACTTCCCGATCGAGGCGTGGTCCAACGACTTCGGCAAGTGGGTGTTGCTCGACGCCGACTTCAACGTGCACTACCAGAAGAACGGCGTGCCGTTGAGCGCGGTGGAGGTGCACGACGCGTACGTGTCGGGCGAGGCCGCCAGCGTCACGGTGGTGGAGGGCACGGCGCTGGAGGGACATCCGCGCGTGGCCGACTGGCCGCACCGTACGCTCGAGCTCTACTACTACCTGCGCTACGCGCTCAAGGCGAACCATGTGGCGGCGCCCTTCGAGTCGCCGTTCGATCGCACCAACGAAGCCATCGAGTTCCTCGACCCGCGCACGGTGCCGTGGGCACAGAGCACCGTCGAGTCGACGCTCCCGAAGGCGCCGCTGACGGTGCAATCCACGACGAGCCGGGCGTTCGTCGACGGTCCGGTGAACGAGCTGTGGGTGGCGCCGTGGATCAGCGGACCAGCGGAAGTCACGCTGGGCCTCAACACGTCGATGCCCAACGTGGCACGGGCCGAGTATCGCGTCGTCGACGCACAGGGCGTGGCCGGTGCGTGGCAGACGCACCTGTCACCGACGCTGACGTGGCCAGTGAAACCGGGCGAGCGCGCACTCGAAGTCCGTGCCGTGAACTCCCGTGGAGTCGCGGGCCCGAGCGCGGTGGTCGAGCTCGTCGTCCCTTGAGGCCGGCGCGCGTCCCTTGCTCCTGGCCGGCCGGGGGCTGAGCGTCCCCGAGGCTCGGCGCCGCCGTCCGCCGTCGATCAAGGCGTGGTTCTTGCACCGCCGGGCGCGTGACTCAGGCGTCTTTCGCTTCCGGTTCCCGCCGTCGGTTCATCGCCGCCTTGCTGCTCGCGCTGATGTGCGTCCCCATGGGCGGACGCGCGCAGGCGCCGCCGGTGGCGTCGCTGCTCTTCCAGGCTCCCGGTGCCGCCGTCCCGGACCTGGTCGCGACGCGAATCGACACTCTCGAGGCACGACCCGTGTCAGTCAACGGCGCGGCGCTCGCGGCCACACAGCTCGACATCGAGCTCACGGGCGGCCGGGTCGTGCGCGCTACGCTCGACCGGCGCGAGACTCACCGCAACGGCGCGCAGACCTGGGTCGGCCACATCGAGGGCGAGCCGCTGAGCAGCGTGACGCTCGTGATGAACGGCGGCGTGCTGCAGGGCTCGGTGCGGCTGCTCGACGGCGCGTACTCGATCGAGCCGTCGGCCGGCGGGCCGCTGCATCTCGTGCGGCTGGTGGACCTCGATGCGGTGGGCGCCGATCTCGAGCCGGTCGTGCCGGTGCCCGAACTGCCCGCGGCGAGTGACCCGGTGATCGGCGGTGACGACGCCAGCACCTTCGACGTGCTCGTGATGTACACCGCGAATGCGCGCACCGTCGCCGGCGGAACCGATCTGGCCGTGCAGACGCGCATCGCCCTCGGGGTCTCCGAGACCAACGCGGCGTACGCCAACAGCGGCATCACGCCGCGGCTGCGCCTGGTGGGCGCAGAGCTCACGAACTACACGGAGTCCGGCGACCTCAGCGTCGACCTCGATCGGTTCCGCAATACGGCCGACGGCCAGATGGACGAAGTACACCTTCGCCGCGACGCGCTGGGCGCCGACCTGGCGGTGCTGGTCGTGGGCGCCACGGCCGGCGGCGCCTGCGGCGTCGGCTACGTGATGGAGGCGCTCTCGGGCGCCTTCGCGCCGTGGGCGTTCAGCGTGACCGCCTACCCGTGCATCAGCCCGAACTACACCTTCGCGCACGAGCTCGGACACAACATGGGCTCGGCCCATGCGCCCGAAGACGGCGCCGGCCAGCCGTCGCTGTTTCCCTACTCGTTCGGCTACAAGGAGCCGACCCAGTTGTTCCGCACGGTGATGGCCTACGACTGCACCGGCGGCTGCCCGCGCATCCTCTACTTCTCGAACCCGAACGTGAACTTCAGCGGCGTGCCCACTGGCACCACCCTGCAGCACAACAACGCCCGCTCGATCGGCGAGGCGGCCTCGACGATCGCGAACTGGCGCCAGGCCGTGGGCGGTGGCACCACGCCGACGATCTCCGCGATCGGCAACGTCACGATCAACGAAGACGCCGCGACGTCCGCCATCGCGTTCACCATCGGCGATGGCGAGACCGCACCGGCCGACCTGCTGGTGACGGCGTCGTCGTCGAGCACCACGCTCGTGCCGAACAACTCGAGCGCGCTGGCGTTCGGCGGCGCCGGCGCCTCGCGCACGCTGACGGTCACGCCCACGGCCAACCGGTCGGGCGCCACCACCATCACGGTCACCGTCAGCGATGGCTCGCTCAGCGCCTCCGAGACGTTCCTGCTCACCGTCAACGCGATCAACGACGCCCCCACGGTGACGCGCTCGCCGGTGTCGGGCACGATCGCCAACGGCCTCGTGGCGCACACGACGGTCACGGTGACCGACATCGACACGGCCGGCACCGGCCTGACGCTGTCGACGTCGTCGTCGAACACGACGCTGCTGCCGAACGGGAACATCGGCGTCTCGGTCACGAACACGACGGCCTCGTCGCGCACGTTCGACGTAGCGATGACCCCCGCGCCCGGGCAGGCTGGCTCCGCCACGGTCACCATCACCGGGTTCGATGGCGTCGCGTCGGTGCCGGTGACGTATGCGCTCACGGTCACCATTCCGGTGCCGCCGACGATCGGCGCGGTCTCGGCGAAGTCGACGCCCGAGGACGTGGCGATCGACGTCGCCTTCAGCGTGAACGACGCCGACACGCCGCTCGACGCGCTGGTCGTGACAGCGACCTCGTCGAACGCGACGCTGGTGCCGCCCGGCAACGTGGTGCTGAGCGGCGCAGGGACGTCGCGGTCGGTGCGTCTGACACCGGTCGCCGAGCAGTCGGGCTCGTCGACGATCACGCTCACGGTGAACGACGGCCTGGCCCAGGCGCAGACGACGTTCGTGCTCACCGTGAACGCGGTGGACGACCCGCCCACCTTCGCCGTGGGCGTCCCGTCGGCGATTTCCACGACGACCGCGACCCCCACGTCATTCCCGGTCACGGTCAACGACCCCGACACCGCCGGCAGCACCCTCACGCTCACTGGCTCGTCGACGAACACGGCGCTGCTCAACGCGGGTGGCATCGCCATCGTGGCCGACTCCTCCACCGCCACGAGCCGGACGTTCACGGTGACGGTGACGCCGCTCGCCGGCGCGACCGGCACGACCACCCTGGGTCTGCTCGCCGAAGACGCGACCTCGGCGGTGGGACGAGCGGTGAGCCTCAGCGTCACGGCCTCACCGGCGGCGCCCGATGCCCCCACCACGCTTTCCGCCAGCCTCACGGGCTCGGCGCTCACGCTGACCTGGACGGCGCCCACCACCGGCAGCACGCCCACGAGCTATGAGGCGCATGTCGGCACGGGGCCTGGCACGACCACGCTGCCGATTCAGACGACCGGCGGCACGTCGATCACGATCACGCTGCCCACCGGCGGCACCTTCTTCGCGCGCGTGAAGGCGGTCAACGCCTTCGGCACCAGTGTGCCGTCACCCGAGGTGTCGGTCACGGCGGCGGCGCCGAATCCCCGTCCGGGCGCGCCGCGGAATCTCACGGCCTCATTCGTCGGCCGCACGATCACGATCACGTGGGCTGCGCCGCTCACCGGCGATCCGGTGACCAGCTACACCCTCGAAGTGGGGACGTCGCCAAAGCTGTCGAACGTGGTCGTCGTGCCGGTCGGTCCCGTGCTGGCGTTTTCGGCGGCCGGTGTGCCCGACGGCACGTTCTGGATGCGCGTCCGCGGCGTGAATGCCGCGGGCCTCGGGCCGACGTCGAACGACGTCGGGTTCGCCGTGACGGCCGCGGGCGGCTGCGTGGACCTGCCGGTGGCGCCGATGTTCCAGGCGCCGGTGATCTCCGGCAACAACGTGTCGCTCGCGTGGGCCGCGCCGCTCGGTGGAGCTGCCCCCGTGAGCTACGTGCTCTACGCGGGCACGGGCGTCGGCCGGTCGGACATCGTGTCCTTCGACCTGGGCGGGCCGGCCCTGGCGTTTGCGACCCCGGCGCCGTCGGGCACCTATTTCCTGCGCGTGGCCGCGCGCAGCGCCTGCGGTGTGGGTCCGGTGTCGAACGAGGTCACCGCGGTGGTGGGCAACACGAGCGTCGTGCCGGTGGCGCCGACCGGCGTCACGGCCTCGGCGGCGGGCGGCATCGTCACGCTGCAGTGGACGGCCCCGGCCACGGGCGCCACGCCCACGAGCTACGTCGTCGAGGCCGGCACGGCGCTGGGCTCGATGAATCTCGGCCAGTTCAACACCGGCAGCACCGCGACGTCGATCAGCGGGCCGGTGCCCGCGGGACGGTACTATCTGCGCGTCCGCTCGCGGGCGGGCACGCTGCTGAGCCCGCCGTCGAGCGACGCGGTCGTCGTCGTCCCGTAGCGGAGAACGACGCCGGCTATCTGGCGCCCTTCACAGCCACGGCCACGACCTCGACCTCGGCGGCGCCGCGGTTGTGCACGACGTACGGCTTCGAGCCGTCGATGCGCGCGAAGTCGCCGGGGCCGTTGAGCGGCTGCCAGACGGCGCCGTCGACGGCGGCCGTGCCCGCCGTCTGCATCACGACCACGACGGCGCCGGCGTAGGTGGGTACTGGCATCGACGTCCCCGGCGCGATGACGAGCCGCTCGATGCGATACCAGCGGTTCTCCATCTCGGGCTTCGTCGCCGACGCCGCCGGCGGCGCCGCGTCGCCTGGCGTCATGTTGGCGATCCCGATCAGGCGGAACAACGTCGTGCCGATGTTGTTCACCCGATGGGTCGTGGGCTTCTCGACGTAGTTCGCGCCTCCGCCAATGCGTCCTGGACGAGCGGGCGTCGTGGCCGCCGGTGCGGCGGCGGTGGGCGCCGCGCTCGGCGCGGGCCAGTCCTCACCCAGATTCTGATTGCGTGTGCGCGAGCTCGAGATCGGCACGTAGATCATGGCCGAGTTGTGCATGTGGAAGAGCGTCGTGTCGCCCGGCGGAATCTGGATGTCCAGGATCCGCAGCGTCGGCGTGTCGACGACGAGGTGATGGCGCGGCTCCTCGAACACCGGCACCCACTTCTCCGTTGACCCCGCGGCCGGTGCCGGCGCCTGCGCGTACGCTGCTGCGGGCCCGGCCGCCACGAGTCCTACCGCCATCACGATTCCTGCTGCCCGCATGCCCGCCTCCTGTGAGGAACGAGTGGGAAGGCTACCAGATCCGCAGAGCCGGGGCCGTCTAATACTCTCTGAGGCTCGAACTTCGTCCTCGCTGCGCACGCAAGAGACGCTCACGGCGAGCTGCGCCGCGATTCGCGGAGTCGTGCGTGGCGGTGAAGACGCGGCCGAAGGAGCCCGGCGTCAGCGGCGGGCGCGGGCCAGGATGGCGGTGGTCGAGTAGCCCGCCGCCAGCGCGATCCGGACCACGCGACCACCGCGCGCTTCCACGACGTCGCGGCCGACGATGGCATCGGCGGCCCAGTCGGCGCCCTTCACCAGCACGTCGGGCTGAATCGCCGACACGACGGCGAACGGCGTGTCCTCGTCGAAGATCACGACCGCGTCCACGCTCGCCAGTGCCGCCAGCATCTCGGCCCGCTCGAGCTCTGACGTCACCGGGCGATCGTCGCCCTTGTTCTGCGCGCGCACCGAGCGATCGGAGTTGACCGCCACGATCAGGACGTCGCCTTCGCGACGCGCGTCGGCGAGATAACGCGTGTGACCCGGGTGCAGCAGGTCGAAGACGCCGTTCGTGAACACCACCCGACGTCCGACCTCGCGCTGGGCCTCGGCCCAGGCGGCAGCGTCGTCGCGGCTCGCGAGCAGGGGCATCAGTCGGCCGGCGCGTCGCCGTCGCGGTCGCCGCGCTTGAAGCCGCTGCCCGGCGGACGGAACGTCACGTCGCCGGTCACTTCCCAGCGGTGCGGCGGCCGGTAAATGCCCACGTCTTTCTGCCGCGATTTCACGCGAATCGTATACAGCTGCCGGTGGTAGTCGTAGGGGAAGCCGTCGAGCTTGTGCACGGCGACGTCGAACTTGTAGGTGCCTTCCACCAGGTCGAGGCGGTCGACCACGAACCGCACTTCGCCGGCGCCGCTCAGGCGATCGGGCTCGAGCTCGTCGATGTTCGTGTTGGTGCCGTAGCAGCACAGGCCGTCGGCGTTGAAGATGCCCATGCCGAAGACGAAGTCGCGCGTCGGCTGATGCGCGCGGAACCCGATCTTCACCGTGAGGGGTTCACCGGTGCGGAAGACGTGCGCGGGCGTGCCGTCGGCACCGACGATGTTCACGCCGGTGATCTCGATCTCACGTGTGCCCCAGCGTCCCTCGGTGGCGGCGAACATGTTGGCCGGGGCCTCGCCGGTCTCGACCGGGTTGTGCGGCTGGGGCGAGTCCTCGTCGCGAGCCACCGGGGCGACCGCCTGCGCCACGCGGACCGCCTCTTCCTTCGCGAGCAGCTGCTCCTCGGCCTTCTCGACGTCCATGATGTAGGCCGTCACCGTCAGCTTCGGGTCGCCTTCGCCGTGCGTCTTGCCCTTGTCGAGCCACAGCGCCTGGTCGCAGAACTTCTCGACCAGGTCGAGGGAATGGGTGACGAGCAGGATGGTCTTGTTGCGGCGGCGGAACTCGGCGAACTTGTCGAGGCACTTCACGGTGAAGCCCTGGTCGCCCACCGCCAGGACCTCGTCGACGAGCAGCACGTCGGGATCGACGTGAATGGCCACCGCGAAGCCGAGCCGCATGTACATGCCCGACGAGTAGGTCTTCACCGGCGCGTCGATGAAGTCCTTCAGTTCGGCGAACTCGACGATCTCGTCGAAGCGCTTCTGGATCTCCTTCTTCGAGAGGCCCAGCATGATGCCGTTGATGAAGACGTTCTCGCGGCCGGAGATCTCGGGATGGAAGCCGGCGCCCAGCTCGATCAGAGCCGAGATGCGGCCGTCGACGGCGACGCTGCCGGTGGTGGGCCGCGTGATCCCGGCCACGCACTTGAGAAGCGTGCTCTTGCCGGATCCGTTGCGGCCGATCACGCCGTAGGTGCAGCCCTTCGGCACCTGGAACGAGACCCCGCGCAGCGCTTCGAACGTCTCGTCGGGCTGCAGCTCGCTCACCAGGCTGCCCGAGAGCAGCGCCGACTTGAGAGTCGCGAACTGCTTCTTGCGGGCGTACTTGCGGTAGACCTTGGTGACGTTGACCGCTTCGATGGCGTTGGTCATGAACAGCGGCTAGCGGCTAGCGGCTCGCGGCTAGACACTACACCTCCTCGGCGAACGAATCGCGCAGGCGGTCGAACACGAAGTAGCCGATCAGGAACACCACCAGCGACGCCGCGCCCATGGCCAGCAGCCACTTCCAGTGCCCGTGCGGCCCGACGTGGAACAGCACCTCCTGGTACGAGATGGCGAGGTGCGTCATCGGGTTCAGGTTCAGCACCCAGCGGTAGCCCTCGGGCGCCATCTGCATCGGGTAGATGATCGGCGTCGAGAAGAACCACAGCGTGAGCACGTTGCCGAGGATGTCCTTGATGTCGCGGAAGTGCACCGTGAGCGCTGCGAGCAGCAGGCCGAGGCCGGTCGTGAAGAAGAACTGCACGACCAGGATCACCGGGAACCACAGCAGCTCCAGCGGGTCGAGCGGGCGCTGGTAGTAGATCAGCAGCGCGGCGAGGATCGGCAGGCCGAGCAGGAAGTGCGACAGATTGGCCAGCACCGAGACGATCGGCAGGACCTCGGCCGGGAACAGCACCTTCTTGATCAGGTTGCCGCCCGAGATGAGCACGTTCGAGGCCTCGGTCAGCGACGACGAGAACCACGTCCACGGCAGGATGCCGCAGAAGAAGAACAGCCCGTACGGCTGGACGCTCTCGGGATGGGCCCCGGGCATGATCACGGTGAACACGAAGGTGTACACCGCCATCAGCAGCAGCGGGTTGACGAACGACCAGAAGAAGCCGAGCACCGAGCCGCGATAGCGCGCCTTCAGGTCGCGCACCACGAGGGTCTGGATCAGCCCGCGGTACTTCGGGAGTGCGAGGAGGTTGTGAATCATCGAAACCGCGGCCCCCGCCCGCACGGGCGCGGGGCCGCGCGATCACTATACGCCGCGGCGTGACTCGGCCTGGAGCTGCTGCAGCGTGCGCAGCAGGGCGAGGCGGGCGCGCTCGAAGTCCATTTCGTGCGCCGACGGCCCCATCATCTCCTCGGCGCGGCGCATGCCGGCCTCGGCACGGGCCTCGTCGAGATCCTCCGCCCGCTCGGCCACCTGTGCGATGACGGTGACCTTGGCCGGCAGCACTTCGACGAAGCCGACCGAGACCACGAGGTAGTGCTTCTCGGCGCCCTTGCGGTACCACATCTGCCCGGTCCGCAGCGCCGTGAAGAACGGCGTGTGGCCGGGCAGCACGCCGAAGTCGCCTTCCGCGCCTGGCAGCGACACCTCGTCCACGTCGTGCGAGAACGACTGGTCGGGCGTGACGACGTGCAGGGCGATCGAGGTCGGCAGTGCCATGGTCGGGTCCTACTGCTTCATCTTCGCGGCGTTCTCGAGCACGTCTTCGATCGTGCCCTGCAGGTAGAACGCCTGCTCGGGGATGCCGTCGTGCTTGCCGTCGCAGATCTCCTTGAAGCCCTTGATCGAGTCGGCAATGGAGACGTACTTGCCCTCGCGGCCGGTGAACTGCGAGGCCACGAAGAACGGCTGCGACAGGAAGCGCTGGATCTTCCGGGCCCGCGACACTGCCAGCTTGTCGTCTTCCGACAGCTCGTCGATGCCGAGAATCGCGATGATGTCCTGCAGGTCCTTGTAGCGCTGGAGGATCTGCTTCACCTGGCGGGCCACGTTGTAGTGCTCGTCGCCGATGATGCGCGGGTCGAGGATGCGCGAGCTCGAGGCCAGCGGGTCGACCGCCGGGTAGATGCCGAGCTCGGCGATCTGCCGCGACAGGTTGGTGGTGGCATCCAGGTGAGCGAACGTGGTCGCCGGCGCCGGGTCGGTGTAGTCGTCGGCGGGCACGTAGATGGCCTGCACCGAGGTGATCGAGCCGTTCTTGGTCGAGGTGATCCGCTCCTGGAGCTGGCCCATCTCCGACTGCAGTGTCGGCTGATAGCCCACCGCCGACGGCATGCGCCCGAGCAGCGCCGACACTTCCGAACCGGCCTGGGTGAAGCGGAAGATGTTGTCGATGAACAGCAGGACGTCCTTGTTCTCGGCGTCGCGGAAGTACTCGGCCACCGTGAGCGCCGAGAGACCGACGCGCTGACGGGCGCCCGGCGGTTCCGTCATCTGGCCGTAGACCAGTGCGGCGCGCGACTTCGACATGTCCTTCATGTCGATGACGCCCGACTCCTGGAACT
>CADEDM010000075.1 GCA_902826065.1 uncultured Acidobacteriota bacterium
AGTGAAGTCTCATCAATCCAGATGTGCAGAGCACCTGCGACTGCGGATTAATCGTCTACGGGGCGGCATTCCTGACGCTAGCGGGCCCCGTGATCTACCCCGGGTATCCCACGGGCGTGTCGCGCCCATCGTTGCCGCTCGGCGTGCTCCAGTTGATCTATCCTGCGGCGAAGAAGTACACAGATGCCCCGTCCGACTGACTCGTCCAGGCAGGGCCGGTTTAGCACCCAGATGCAGCCGACGCGCCGAATGCCGCCCGCCGGCGCCCGGCGGAGTGTCGCTTCGTTCGTTCCTTCTCGGAGGTCCCATGTCGCGCCTCGTTGTCACGAGCGTCGTCGCTCTTGCCGTGGTCGCCGGTCGTCTCGAAGCGCGTCAGCCGGGTGCTGGAGCTCCGGTAGCGGGCAATGACACGTACGCGACGGCGTTCAGAACGTCGATCACCGTGCCACCGCCCGGCGTCCTCGCGAACGACATCGCCAACGGTCCGGGGACGCTCACGGCGCGCCTGCTGGCGGGAGGCCCCGGCACGCTCGACCTTCGCGCCGACGGCGGATTCACGTTCACGCCCGATCCGTTCTTCGTCGGTGCGTACACGTTTCTCTACACCCTCTACCGCGACACACGGAGCGGCAGCACGGGCCTGGTCACGATCGACGTCGCCGGGCCTGTGGGCGTACCGCCGCCCGTAGCGAACGGCGATCAGTACGACGTGGGCGCGAACAGCACGCTGGTCGTCGAAGCCCCCGCCTTCCTCGCGAACGATGACACTCGCGGCGAGTACTTCGAGGGATTCGATGTGCTGACGTCTCCGCTGCACGGCGTGTTGCAGTTCCCAGGCAACGGGTTCACGTACACGCCGGGCACCGGCTTCTCCGGGGTCGACTCGTTCACGTATCGGCTGCGCTCGCTGGTCGGCCCCAGCGCTCCCGCGACCGTGACCATCACGGTCGCCCCACCGGGCACGCCGATACCGCCCTCCGACTTCCGTGTCGTTGGCCGTCAAGGCAACACCGTGACATTCGGCTGGACACCGCCCGGCAGCGGGCCCACACCGACCGGGTTCCGACTGGAGGGCGGGACGGCGCCGGGCACCATCGCGGCCGTCGTGCCGCTCGGACCGACGGTACGAGCCACCGTCACCCTGCCCGCCGGCGCGTTCTACGTTCGCCTGCGCTCGCTGGCAGGCGCAGCAGCCAGCAAGGCGTCCGCCGAGTTGGCGCTGCTCATCGATCAACCGGTTCCGCCAGCGCCGCCAACCAACGTGCTCGGCGGTGTGACCGGGAACCGCGTCGAACTGGCGTGGCTTCGTGGCCTGAGCGCGGGGGTCGCTTCGAATGTCGTCCTCGACGTCACCGGGTCGTACACGGGCTCACTTCCGATCGGCGACGTCGAGAGCCTCGTGATCGACGGCGTTCCGGACGGCACCTATACGATCGCGGTTCGGCAGGTCGGCCCAGGCGGTTCGAGCGCCCCCTCGCCCCCGGTGACGGTGACGGTGCCGACGGCGTGTCCGCAGACCGACGTCCCAGGGCTTCCCCGGCGCGTCCAGGCATTCATGCAAGGCTCCCTGGTGGTCGTCGAATGGGACCCGCCGGTTGCCGGGCCAGCCCCGACCGGCTATGAGCTACAGGTCTCGAGTCCGTTCGTTGCGACCGTGCCGGTGCAGGGCCGAGCGATCGCCGCGGCGCTGGCGCGAGGCAGCTACACATTCACGCTCGCGGCGACGACGCGATGCGGCACCGGCGGCTCGGTCGTGCACACCGTCGTCGTCCCCTGATCGCTGCGGCGCAACGCCTCCGCGAGCGGCTCTCTCGATCCGACCCACAGCTTCGTGTCGAGCTGACGATTCGCAACAACGAACTCATGGCGATGTGGTACGACTTCGAGGACGGCGTCTACGTGCGGGTGCCGGACGTCCACAACCGGCCAGCCGCACGAAGAGCGCCGGTGCCGCGCACCGGCAGCGTCTGACCGGCTGGCGACCGACGACGCGCCCGGTCGAACCGGAAAGGACGATGTGATCCAGCTTCCCTCAAGAGAACCATGCGACCTGTGCGAAGGGATGGCAGGTCGCGAAGAACGGTGGGCGATCATCGACGAAAGCGAACATACGCTCACCGTGATCAATCCACAGCAGTTCGAAGTGGGCCAATGTTGCGTCATCACGCGCCGGCATGTCGCGACGCTGCTCGACCTGTCTCGTGACGAGTGCCAGGCCATCCTGGTCTCGGCCAAGAGAGTCGCACAGGCGCTCGTGAAGACGTACCGACCCCTCGGCATCCTCACGTTTCAGAACAACGGTGTCTTCAGCGGACAGGAAACGCCGCACTTCCATTTTCACGTCGTGCCCCGTCAGGAGGGCAGTGATTGGGGTATCGGCCCGCCGCAACTCGCGACGTTCGATGGCGCCGGACGTCAAAAAGGGAGAGCACACGATCCAGGCGGGGATGCCCAGCGTCGAGAGCGAGTTCAGGCCACCGCCAGGCAACTGACGGAAACCGCGAGCCTCATCCGTTCGAATCTGCCGGAGTAGGCCTCGTCTCGATGTCCACACCGTCCTTGCGGGCTTCTCATTGCTGTCCCTGCGCTTCGCGCCGGCGGTGGCCGGGGCCGTGGGCGACTTCGCTACCGCGCAGATCGTCGCCACGCTGGGATACCCCGTCGTCGCGTGGCTTCTCCTGGGCACTGCCGATGATCTCGCAGAGCGGTTGTTCCCAGACGTGTCCACGACGTTCTCCATCGGACCACGCGACCTCCTGGTCGTTGGGCTGACCCTCATCGGCGTGGGCATGGCAGCAACCGCCCTCCCGCTGCTGCTGCAAGGTCTCGGTCTGGCCGTGTACTACGGCGAGGCCACACGCCAGGCGCTCGCCGGGGCGCGGTTCGAACTCGAGTGGCCGGAGCTGATTCGCGGGGGATTGAGTCTCGTTGTGGGGATTGCCCTCATCGCGGCGGCGAAGCCTCTCGCGGCGCGGATTGGCGAGCGGCCGTAGCCGATGCCGTCGGCACGCGTGCTTCGCGGCGTGGCAAGTAACACTCTCGGAACGTACCTCAGCCGCTACTCGAGGTTCGATGGTTACTGGCTCTTCGGGTTCCTGGTCCCTGAGCTCGACGAACTCGACGTCGATCTCCTGGGACACGATGCGTCCAGTGCCTCACCTTCTGCACAGGCCGTGTCGCGTGCGCAACACGCGTTCCAGGAGCAACTCGGCAAGGCCGGCTACCCGCGGGCGGGCATCACACGCGCGATCCTGACTCTGCGAAGAGGCGATGCGACCCGTGTCGCGTACGAGTCACGGACCGGCGAAGGATGGCGCGTGGTCGCCACGATTCAGATCACGGCGACCAACGGCCGTACGTTTGGAGGGCGGCAGGAAGTGGCCGTGGCCACGCATGATCCGCTACGCGAGACCCGGAGTGCAGGGCCTGACCTGCGCCTTCCGACAGATCCCGGCCCGTGATGGAGGACAAGGCATTGGCCCACGAAGTCTTGCGCTGTTCCTTCTGCAACAAGAGTCAGGATCAGATACGCAAGCTGATCGCTGGACCGTCCGTCTTCATCTGCGACGAGTGTGTCGAGGTGTGCGTCGACATCATGGCCGACAGGCTCGGAATACCATTGGACAGTTGCAGCCTGTGTGATCGACGGGCATCTTCGAGCGCGCTGCTGCCAATCTTGGGGCGCGGCCAGCTATGCGGCGATTGCACGAACGCGATCGAGGACGCGTTGTCTCGCGGTCGGTTGCTGGGCGACGTCGACAACGACGGCTAGCGCGGACGGCTGGCCGGGCGGCGAGCGGCTGGCGCCGCTATACTTCGCGCGAAGGTCCAATGTGCCCATCAAGATTGGTGAAGTCGCAGCGCTCTATCGGTACCCGGTGAAGTCGATGATGGGCGAGGGTCTCGACGCGGCGGAGGTGGGGTGGCACGGCCTCGAAGGCGATCGGCGCCTCGCCTTCCGCCGCGCCAATGACCGGGGCGGATTCCCGTGGCTCACCGCTTCCAAGCTCCCTGAGCTGATCCTCTTTGCTCCCCGGCGACGGGAGCCGGCCGCCAGCGGCGATCTCCCCACGCACGTCCGCACGCCGGACGGGCAGGAACTGCCGCTGTTTGGCGAGGAGCTGGCGGCGGCCGTCGGTCGACAGCACGGCACGCCGGTCGAGATGACACACCTCAACCGCGGCATCTTCGACGAAGCGAGCATCTCTCTCATCGCCTCCGCCACCGTGCGCGAAGTGGCGCGGCTTGCATCACAGCCAGCGGATGTCCGGAGGTTCCGCCCCAATATCCTGCTCGCATCGACGCGATCGGTGCCGTTCGAGGAAGACGACTGGGTGGGCGGCGTCCTGTCGTTCGGAGACAGGCCGGACGGTGCCGTCGTCAGCATCACCAACTTCGATGAGCGCTGCGCCATGGTGACCTTCCATCCCGACTCGGCTCGCCCCAACCCCGAGGTGTTGAAGGCGATCGTGCGCGAGCGGGGCAACAAGGCCGGCGTCTACGGTGCCGTCGCCCGTCGCGGCCGCGTCGCCGTCGGGCAGCCCGTGTACTTCGAGCCGTCGGTGACCGCCCGACGGCCTTGACGCAGCTCGAGGGTGCCGTGGCCGCGGCCGCCGGCGTCGTGGCCGTGGCCTGGATCGCCCTGTGGGCCTGGGCGGCACGACGAGTCGGCGGTGTCGCGCCTGGCGGGAACGCGCCCCCGGCCTTGTGACATCATCCGTCGCCAGATGCCCGCACCTCCCGCTTCCCGCGTGACGATCCACATGGCGGCCAGCCTCGACGGCTTCATCGCCCGCAAGGACGGCCGGGTCGACTGGCTCGAGACGTCCGACCAGTACGCCGAGGGGGCGACGCTGGAACCGGGATACGTCGAGGCGTTCCTCAAGACCATCGACTGTTACGTGATGGGCTCGCGCACCTACGAGACCGCCTTGAACTTCGAGGGGAAGGGATTCGGGTGGGCCTACGGCGACAAGCCGACGTTCGTGCTCACAAGCCGCACGTTGCGCCGCACGCGCGACTCCGTGCAGTTCCACCACGGCGACCTGGGCGCGTTGATCGCCCGGCTGCGTGTGGAGTTCCGCAGCATCTGGGTCGTGGGCGGCGGCGCCGTCTGCGGCGAATGTGTCCGGCAGGGGCTCGGCGACGAGCTGCGCTACTCGATCCTGCCGGTCCTGATCGGTGAGGGCGTGTCGTTCTTCGACCGGTTGGATGCGGACGTGCCGCTGCACCTCGTCGAGGTGAAGGCCTACAAGAGCGGCATGGTCGAACTGCGTTACGAGGTGCGGCGGCCGGCGATCAGCTAGCTGCGGCTACGGCTGCGGCGGCAGCTGGGTGTTGAAGCGGCGAAGGTCGGCCTGCACCTGCCGTCGCGCGGCCTGCTCCTGCCGCCGCCGGTTCCTGGCCGCGACGCCTCTGTACGCCTGCGTCACCAGGGCGCCGATCGGCAGCGAGACGCGAATCATCTCGCCGCGCAGTTCCGGTGCCACGACGGTGAAGATGCCGAAGGTCTTGGGGTCATCGACGGTGCCGAGGACGAGTCCGCCCACGGGCGGCCGAGGTTGCTGCAGCGCCAGGCTCAGCCTCCGGACCGCGGGATCCTGCGGCTGCGCCAGCGCCGGCGCGGCGACGGCCGAGAACATCAGGAACGCCACTGCCAGAGGCCGCATGACGCTCACTAGGACGTCCGGTGGAGCAGCCTGGCCGTCATGGGCCATTGGCTCGTCGATTCGGGATGCAGGCTGCTAGACTCGGCCACGCCGCGACCGCGGCGATCCCCGCGATGTCTCGCCTCTGGACCATCATCGGCGTCGCCGACGTCCCGGCCAGCTTCCGCTGGTACCAGACCCTTCTCGGCCACCCGGCCACGGCGCCGGCCCACGACGACTTCGGCCAGATCCTCGACGCCGACGGCACCGTCCTGCTCTGCGTGCACCAGTGGGGTACGCATGGACATCCACCGTTGACGAGCCCCGAGCCGTCGCATCCCGGCAACGGCCTGCTGTTGTTCTTCCGCGTGAACGACTACGACGGCGCGCTGCAGCGGGCGCGCGGGCTCGTGGGCGCGTTCGCGGAAGAGCCGCATCTGAACCCGAACACGCGGACCAGGGAGTTCTCGATCCGGGACCTCGACGGGTACTACGTCTCGATCAGCGACGCCGGGCCCGAGGCTGAGGCGGATCGCGCGTCGTCGGCGATCGCGGATCTCGAGCATCGTCTGGCAGCCGCGTGGGTCGCCCGCGACCGGGCCTTCATCGAGGCGCTGCTGGCCGACGACTGGTCCGTGACCGACCCCGCCGGCCAGGTGCTCACGAAGCGTCAGGTGGTGGACGGCGCGTTCGAGTCCGACGAGCGGCGCATCGATGCCATGGCGATCGACGACCTGCGAGTGCGCCTGCTCGGTGCGACCGCGGTCGCGACCGGGCGCACGCGGGCGACGGGCAGTTATCGCGGCCAGTCGGGGTCGGCCGTGCTGCGCTTCACCGACGTGTTCCAGGTTCGCGAGGGGCGATGGCAGATCGTGGCGTCGCACGGCACGATGGCGCCGGAGTAGCGCCGCGCACCGCGACTGGTTGACCGCATCGTGGACACGGCCGTGAGCCACCCGGATGACCACGCGTTCCCGTTCCCGTTCGACGAGACCAACGCCGGCGAGCGCTCGCGGTAGGATGTCGGCATGGCAAAAGCGTCCGCGAGCGGGGGCCAGTCGGCATCGGATTCCATCACGCAGCGCATCGCCGAGCTCGGCGACTGGCGAGGGAAGACACTCGCCAGGATGCGGAAGCTGATCCACGACGCCGATCCCGACGTGGTCGAGGAGTGGAAGTGGATGGGCACGCCCATCTGGTCCGATCACGGCATCATCTGCACCGGCGAGTCGTACAAGCAGGTGGTCAAGCTGACGTTCGCCAAGGGCGCGTCGCTGAAGGACCCGGAGCGCCTGTTCAATTCCAGCCTCGACGGCAACGTCCGTCGCGCGATCGACATCCGCGAAGGCGAAGACGTTGACGCCACGGCGTTCAAGGCGCTCGTGCGTCAGGCGGTCACGTTCAACCGCCTCGGCAAGGCGCGCGCGGCCACGGCGAAGGCCGCGAAGTCGAAGAAGGCCTGACGCGGGCCAGCCGCCGTGCTGTTCCTGGTACGCCACGCGCAGTCGCCGTTCAGCAAGGACGAGATGCGGCCCCTTTCGCCCGCGGGCCATGCAGCCGCGGTGCGGGTGGCGGACCTGCTCGTCGACGCCGGCGTCACGCGTGTCGTGTCGAGTCCGTACACGCGCGCCGTCCAGACCGTTCAGCCACTGGCCGACCGCCTCGGCCTGCCGGTGGACATCGAGCCTGACCTGCGCGAGCGCCGGCTGTGTGACGAGATCGTCGACGACGTGCAGCACCGGATCGAGCGCGTCTGGACCGACTTCACCTTCGCCTTCCCGAACGGCGAGTCGAGCGCCACCGCGCAGGACCGCGTGCGCCGTGCCGTCGACCGGATCGCCCGCGAGGCCGGCGGACGGCCCGTGGCGCTCGCGTCGCATGGGAACGCGCTGGCGCTGTTCCTTCGGACGCTCGATCCTGACGTCGACTTCGGCTTCTGGTCGCAGATGTCGAAGCCGGACGTCTACGCGGTGGGCGAAGGGGCAGACGGCCGTCCCTTTCGCCGCCTCTGGACGCCCTGAGTGTCCGCCCCTCGACACCCGCGCCGACCTCGAGCCGATGTCTACCCGGCACCGTGATTCCGCGAACGACGTCGTGACCGCCTGGTTGCTCGACAGCGACCCGGCGATTCGCTGGCAGGTCTTGCGCGACCTGACCGACGCGCCGCCGGCGGCCATCGCCACGGAACGAGCCCGCGTCGCGCACGAGGGATGGGGCGCGGAGCTGCTGGCTCTGCAGCGACCCGATGGCCAGTGGGGCGACGGCGTCGCCATGCCGTTCTGGTGGACCAACCTGTACACCCTGGTGTTCCTGCGCGATCTCGGCCTCGACCCCGGCAGCCCGCCGGCGCAGGCGGCGATCCAGCGCGTGCGCGAGATGGTCACGTGGGGACCGGAGTGGGGCGACTCGCCGTTCTTCGAAGGCGAGGTCGAGCCCTGCATCAACGGCCGCGTGCTGGCCCTGGGCGGCTACTTCGGAGTGCGGAGCGATCGGCTGCGCGACCGCCTCCTGCGCGAACAACTCGCGGACGGCGGCTGGAACTGCGAAGCGGAGCGCGGTTCGGTCCGATCGTCGTTTCACACGACCATCAGTGTGCTCGAGGGCCTGCTCGCATTCGAGGACGCGTTCGGCGCCGAGCCGCACGTCACCGCGGCGCGAGCACGCGGCCACGAGTACCTGCTCGAACGGCGCCTGCTGCGCCGGGCGTCGACGGGAGCGGAGATCGACGCCTCGTGGCGCGAGTTCGCGTTCCCGCCGCTCTGGCACTACGACCTGCTGCGCGCCCTCGACTACCTGCGCGCGGCTCGGGTCGCGCCTGAGCCGCGAATCGACGAGGCGCTGGCGGCGGTTCGCGACCGCCGCCACGAGGATGGCCGCTGGTTGCTCGACCGGCGCCACAAGCACACCCTGTACGAGGCGATCGCGGGCGCGGTGGGTGCGCCCAACCGGTGGCTGACGTTGCGCGCGTTGCGCGTGCTGCGATGGCACGGCGGCACGCCGTGAGCGGCGCTGAGTCGATCGCGCCTGTCGTGGCCTCTCGCTTGACCCGCTAGGCGCGTCGCACGGCCAGGGATCGAACTCCGCCGGTCGGCCAACGTCTTCTCAGACGTGGGCGCCATCGCGTGAGCACTGTCGCGCAGGCCGTCGGGCTGGGCATGCTGGTGATGCTCGCCGGCAGCGTGCCCCGGAACGTCCTGTTCGCGGCGAACCTGCGCGTCGGCACGGCGGTGCCGTGGGCGGTGCCGGTGATGGGCCTCTACCTGTGGGCGCTCTGGCGCTATCTGGATGGGCGCGGCGGCGATGCCTCGACCCGCGCCGTCCGCCGCGCCAGCCTCCGCGCGAACCGTCTGCGGCCGGCGGTCTGGACCTGGGCGCTCGTGACCGGCGCCATCGGGCTGGCCGCGCTCGTCGTCGGCCTGCGCCTCGCCAACCGGCTCGTCGCGCTGCCGCTGCAGCAGATGCCCGACCTGTCGGCGGTGCCGCCGTTCACCGTGTGGGCGCTGCTGCTGGCCGCGGCGCCCATTGCCGGCGTGGTCGAGGAAGCCGGGTTCCGCGGCTATATGCAGGGCCCGATCGAGAAGGCGTGGGGTCTGACCGCGGCGATTCTCGTCACCGGGACGATGTTCGCCGTGGCGCACCTCGACTTCACGCCGGTTCTGTGGCCCTACTACGTCGCGGTGGCGGCGCTCTACGGCGTCGTCACCTCCGCCACCAATTCGATCCGGCCGGCGGTGGTGCTGCACACGGCTGGCAACCTCTACTCGAACGTGGACCTGCTGCTGCACGGGCAGGCGGAGTGGCAGGCGCCCCGTGCCAGCGCAGCGCTCATCTGGGAGACCGGCCTCGACGTGCCGTTCGCGCAAGCCACCGCCACACTGCTGTTCCTGCTGCTGGCCGTCGCGGTGACGTACCGGCAGCTCGCCCGCGAGGCGCGGGCGTCCGGCGCGGCCGCTACAATGCCGGGCAGATGACCCGGTCCCGCCTGCTGCTGCTCGTTGCCCTCCTCGTCGCTGCGCTGCTGCCTGCCGGCGCGCAAGGCCCCTCGGTCGACGGCGTCGTCTATCTCGACACCAACGCCAACGGCACGCGCGATGCCGGCGAACCTGGTGTGCAGGACGCCGTCGTCTCGAATCAGCAGGCGGTCGTGCGGACCGATGCCGAGGGCGCGTTCCAGCTTGCGACGCCCGGCACTGGCGTGGTCTTCGTGTCGGTGCCCGACCGTCACGCGGCCAGCGGATCATTCTGGCGACCGGCCGGGCGCGGCCTCCAGTTCGGCCTGACGCGCCGTCAGGCGGAGTCGTCGTTCACGTTCGTCCACGCCTCGGACCCGCATACCAGCGCCGAGAGCGTGGCGCGCCTGCGTGCGGCCGGTGCCATCGCCGCGGCACATCGCGCCGACTTCGTGCTGATGACGGGCGACCTGGTCCGCGATGCCATCCGCGTCGGCGAGGCCGAGGCGGCCGGCTACTACGCGATGTACATCGCCGAGATCGCGAAGTTCGCCATGCCCGTGTGGAGCGTGCCCGGCAACCACGAGAACTTCGGCATCGAGCGGCACCTGTCGCTGGTGAGCCCGGTGCATCCGCTCTACGGGAAGGCGATGTACCGTGCGCGCCTCGGCCCCACCTACTACTCGTTCACGCGTGGCGGCCTCCACTTCGTCGGGCTCGACACGGTCGACATCGCCGATCTGTGGTACTACGGACACGTCGACGACGCACAGCTGACGTGGCTGCGGGCCGACCTCGCCGCGATCCCGGCGGACATGCCGGTGGTGACGTTCAACCACATCCCCTTCGTCAGCGCCGCGGAACCACTGAAGGGTTTCACCGACGAGGGCGCCGCCCCGACGACGCTGCGGGTGCAGGGCCGCACGCTGTTCCGGCACGTCGTGTCGAACTTCGCGGACGTCGCGGCCGCGATCCGCCCACATCCGTGGCCGATCGCCCTGGGCGGGCACATCCACCTGCGGGAACTGCTGCGCTACGGCTCGACGATCACGACGCGGTTCGAGCAGGCGGCGGCGATCGTGGGCGGCGGCACGGCCGCGGTGCCGTCGATCTCCGGCGTCACCGTGTACACGGTGCGCGATGGACGCGTCGACGACGGCGAGTTCGTGCCGCTCGACAAGAAGTAGGGAGGTCGAGCGCCGGGGTCAGAAGACGGTGTAGATGAACGGCGCCAGCGCCGAGCCCTGCGCGAAGACCAGCAGCGCGCCCACGGCCAGCATGATCAGGATCACCGGCAGCAGCCAGAACTTCTTGCGCTCCTTCATGAACGCCCAGAGTTCGCTCAGCAGGCCCATACCCGTCATTCTCCCTTAGAACTGCCGCTCGAAGCTGCCGGAGCGGCGCTTGCCCTCGGGCCGCGGCTTCCAGTAGCCGCCGTTCGTGGCGGGATGCGCCAGAGGATTCCCGCCCACGGTGCGGCGGATGATGCCGATCGGCGTCAACACCACCAGGTACATGATGCCCATCACGATGGGCGTCGTCACCTTGGAGATGGCGTGCGCCAGGGCCATCCAGCCACGCTCGACGGGGCCGAGGTAGGTGGGGATCACCAGGCCGGCCGCTGCCAGCACGCCGCCCAGCGTGGCGAAGACGTTCGTGGCGATGCCGCCGCCGCGCCACCAGCCGATGGCCGCGAGCACCAGGAACGCGGCGCCCACGGTCAGCCCGAAGCGCCGGCCCTCGCGGGCCGTCAGTCGAGCTGGAACTCGTCCTGCCACTTCTGGGTCTCCTTCCACTCGGGCTGCCGCGCCTTCTCGAGCACGAACGGCCCGAGCACCAGCACGTCGATGTGCGTGCGCATGAAGCAGCGGTAGGCGTCTTCGGGCGTACAGACGATCGGCTCTCCGCGCACGTTGAACGAGGTGTTCACGATCACCGGACAGCCGGTCTTCTGCTCGAACGCCTTGATCAGGTCGTAGTAGCGGCCGTTGACCTCGGGCGTCACCGTCTGCACGCGCGCCGAGTAGTCGATGTGCGTCACCGCCGGGATGTCCGAGCGCGGCACGTTGAGCTTGTCGATGCCCCACAGCTCGTGCTGCGCGGCCGTCAGGGGGATGCGCCGCGACACCTGCACGGGCGCCACCAGCAGCATGTACGGGGAGTCGCCGTCGAGCTCGAAGAACTCCTCGGATCGTTCGCGCAGCACCGACGGTGCGAACGGCCTGAAGCCCTCGCGGAACTTGATCTTCAGGTTCATCTGCGCCTGCATCTTCGGACTGCGGGCGTCGCCGAGGATGCTGCGGGCGCCGAGCGACCGCGGCCCGAACTCCATGCGGCCGTTGAACCAGCCGATGATCTTCTCGTCGGCCATCTGCGCCGCCACCGTCTCGAAGAGCTGCGGGTCGGGGACCCGCGTGTAGACGGCGTTCACCGAGGTCAGGTACTGCTCGATCTCGTCGGGTGTGAACTCGGGTCCGAGGTACGAGCCCTGCATCGAATCGCGGCCGGGCACGACGGTCCGCGGCTGATTCAGGTGCCGGTGGTGGATCAGCTGCGCCACGCCGAGCGCCCCACCGGCGTCACCGGCTGCTGGCTGAATCCAGATCTCCTTGAACGGGCCCTCGCGCAGCAGGCGGCCGTTGCCCACGCAGTTGAGCGCCACGCCGCCGGCCATGCACAGCCGGTCGAGCCCGGTGATCCGGTGCGCGTTCCTGGCCATGCGCAGCATGACCTCTTCGCACACCGCCTGCACCGATCGCGCGAGGTCCATCTCCTTCTGCGTCAGCTTCGACTCGGGCCGACGCGGCGGACCGCCGAAGAGCGCATCGAAGCGCTCGTTGGTCATGGTCAGGCCCGCCAGGTAGTCGAAGTACTCCTGATTGAGGCGGAACGAGCCGTCCTCTTTCAGGTCCATCAGCTCCTTGTAGATGAGATCGACGTACTTCGGCTCGCCGTATGGCGCGAGCCCCATCACCTTGTACTCGCCCGAGTTGACCTTGAAGCCGGTGTAGTAGGTGAAGGCCGAGTAGAGCAGGCCGAGGGAGTCGGGCCAGTGGAGCTCGTCGAGGATCTCGAGGTCGTTGCCGCGGCCGGCGCCGATCGACGTCGTCGCCCATTCGCCCACGCCGTCCATCGTGAGGATGGCCGCGTCCTGGAACGGCGACGGCAGGAACGCGCTGGCTGCGTGCGACTCGTGGTGCTCGCAGTAGAGGATCTTGCCCTCGTAGCCGAGCGCCTCGCGCAGGTGGTTGTCGATGTAGAGCTTGTCCTTGATCCACAGCGGACCGGCCAGCCGGAACTGCCGGAACCCGCGCGGCACGATGCCGAGGAACGTCTCGAGGATGCGCTCGAACTTGAGCAGCGGCTTGTCGTAGAAGCCGACGTGCGTGAGCTGTCGCGCGCTGATGCCGGCCTGCTTCAGGCAGAACGCGACGGCGTGCGTCGGGAAGCGTTCGTCGGCCTTCTTGCGGGAGAAGCGTTCTTCGGAGGCGGCCGCGACGATCGCCCCGTTCTTCAGCAGGGCAGCGGCGCTGTCGTGATAGAACGCCGACAGGCCGAGGATGTACTGATCAGGCATCGAGGGGCTGGCTACCCGGAGGCAGACAAATCATTGTACATGCTCCGGAATCAGCGTATAGACGTTGCCATCCGCCTCCTCGTGCACGAGGCGAAGACCCGCCGCTGACTGCGCACGGACCTGCAGTTCCGCCCACCGATCCGGCGGATACAGCGGCCGATGCGCGATCACGTGCGTGACGCCGAGCGCGCGCAGTCCAGCCAGAGCCGCCGCGTCTGGAAAGGTGTTCATGGCGCGGTAAGTCTGGTCATGGCGCTCCGGCCGCGTGCCGCTGTAGCCATGGATGGTGGGCCACCATGCGACCGTCGAGTGCAGCATGGCCGCGGTGTTGAAGCGCTCGTAGGCGCCGCCGTTGACGGCCCGCGGCACCGGCACCTCGGCCACTACCATCGGCCCGCCCTGGCGCGCGAGCCACTCGACGATCGCCGGACGCGGCATCGTGAACGCGTTGCCGTCGAAGGGATGCGTCGAGTACTCGCCGAGCAGCATCAGCCCGACCACCGTGGCGATGGCCGCGGCACGCCGCGCCGGCTGCCCGCGCACGAGGCGCTCGAGGCCCAGGCCGGCCAGCACCGCCAGCGCCAGCGTGGTCAGCGTGATGAAGCGTGACGACACGCGGATGAAGCTGAACCCCGGCCAGCCGCGCACCCATGGCCATAGCGCCAGCGGGCCATCGACGAAGAACAGCACGCTCACAGCGCCCAGCAGCGCGTAGCCCCAGGCGGCCCGACGGCGCGAGGCCAGCCCGTCGATCTCGGCGCTTGCGGACTGCGGCCACAACGCGACGACGGCGAGACCCACCGCCAGGTATCCCGGGAACAGGAACGCGTTCGCCAGGTCGTTCACCGGCACGTCGGTGAGCGCGCCGAGGATCCACTGGTGCACGTGGGTCGGCGAGGCCACGAAGCTCTCGGGCGTCACGGCCCAGACCTCCGCCGTGCGGTCGAGCCCCACGTCGAGGCGGGCGCGGCGGTACGGCCACAACAGCAGCGCGGCCGGTACCAGCAGCAGCACGCCGATGACGCCGACATCGCGTACCCGGCGGGCCAGCGCCAGCGGCGTCCCCCGCGCGACCTCGTACACCGTCAGGCAGGCCATGGCGACGACGAGGAACACCGCGCCGTGGCCCGAGGCCAGCGCCTGCAGTGTGAACAGCCCCAGCGCCAGGCGCAGATCCCGCGCCCGGCCGCGCGCGAAGTAGGCGTGCAGGCACGCCAGCGCGAACGGAATCCACTGCACCGTGTTCTGGTGCAGCTGGCTCATGCGGTAGAAGCGGGTGGGTGCGAACGCGAACACGAGGCCGCAGACGATCGCCGCGGGGCGGCCCATCCCGAGCTGACGCCCGAGGGCGTAGGCGCCCACGCCGCAGAGCGCGCAGGCCGAGAGCAGCACGAGGTTCAGCGCCAGCACCAGATCGCCGGTGGCCCAGATGATCGGTGCGGCCAGCAGCGCGCTGCCGATCGCGTTCTCGGAGTAGGCGAGGGTGTTGGGGTTGGGCGCGTAGATGTTGGCGTCGAAGAGGCGCAGCGGCTGCGCAGTGAAGGCGTGGCTGTCCCAGCCCAGCGTCCACAGGAAGAGGTGAGTGTCGGGGTTGTCGGTGACGACGCGGCTCGCCAGGTGCACCGACCAGGGCGCGGCCATCACGACGGCGAGAATCGCGAAGAGCAGGACGACGAGCACCCGCGTCATCGGGAGTCAGCGGACTTCGAGATCGGCGCGGATCGCGGCGAAGAAGAGGTTCGCGATGCGGATGTAGCCGGCTTCGTTGGGGTGCAGGCCGTCCGAGCCGATGAGCGTGTTCACCTCGGGCAGCATGGCGGTGTAGAGATCGATGAGCCCCACGCCTTCGCGTGCGGCGATTCCGCGGACGGCGTCGTTGAACTGCAGCAGCAGCGCCTGCGGCTGCGACCGGAAGCGTCCCGGGATGCTGGGCACCAACGTCGCCAGGTATACGCGCATGCCCGACGCCTTGGCCTGCTGCACCATCGTCACGAGCGCATTGAACCCCTCGGTCGCCTGCTGCACCGAGCCGAGGTCGTTGTGCCCGTCGAGGAGCAGCACGACCTCTGGACGCTCCGAGCGCAGCAGGTTGCCGAACCGCGTCAGCCCGTCGACCGTGAGCTCGCCGGGCCTGCCGGCGTTGATGACGGTGGGCGTCTGCACCAGGTAGCGCGCGTCGAGCAGGCCTTCGAGCACCGTCGGATATGACGCCCTCGGCACGACGATCTGACGGTACGCCCGTTCGTCCATTCCGGCCGACGCGGTCACGGGTGTCGTGATTTCGCCTGCGGTGATGCTGTCGCCGAACGCGAGAAACTTCGTCAGGGTGATGCGCGGCGGCACCGTGACGGTGATGGGGAACGAGCAGCGGGCGGTGGTCGACACCGCGTCGGTCGCGGTGCAGCTCACGGTGGTCGTGCCCGGCACGAACAGCTGACCGGAGAGCGGCGCGCAGATCACGGCCACCGGCAACTGGCCGCCCGCGGTGACCGGCGACGCGTAGTTCACGCTCGTGCCAAGGTTCGACGCCGACAGCGCGCTGACCGGTGATGGACAGGTGAGCGCGAGCTGTTGCACCTGTGGGGGCGACGGCGTGATGGGCGGATCGCCTCCGCATGCCGCGGCGCTCAATGCGGCGCCGAAGGCCAACGCCAGTCGTGCGATTATTCCCGAAGAAATTCGGGGAAAGTCGAGCTTCGTCAAGACTTGGGCGATCATACCGCTGAGACGGCAGGCCGCGCCGGCTCGCATCGGCGGAATGCGCCGCGGCCAGTACCTGACGCTCCGAATGCCTGTGTCCCGCGTTGCCCTGCTTCTCGCGGCCCTGTACTGGGCGGGGGCCGTTTGTCTGGCCTTCGCGATCGGTGAGGGCTGGCGCTACGACGACGGGCTGCGGATGACGGCGTTCCGCAACGTCTCGTGGGATGGGCGGCCCGCGATCGAGGACCTCGACGTCCACCTGTCGAACGAGCGCATCGGCAGCGCGCCGTTTCCGGACTGGCCGGTGTTCTCGATCGAATGGCACGGCTACCTGGCCATCGAACGCGCCGCCGACTACACCTTCGCGCTCTCGACCGACGACGGCTCGAGCCTCGAGATCGACGGCACGATGGTCGTCGACAATCTCGGGGTGCATCGCGACACGCGGGTCACCGGCACGGCCTCGCTCACGGAGGGCCTGCACGCCGTGCGTGCCCGGTACTTCCAGGCAGGCGGGCACTCGGCGCTGAACGTCATGTGGTCGGCCGACGGCGCCGCCTTCAGTCCGCTGCCCCCATCGCAGCTCGTGCCCGACGCGATGTCGTACACGGAGTACCGGCTGCGAGCCTGGCGCAGCGTGGGCGCGACGGTGCTGGCGCTGGCCGCCAGCCTGGGCCTGTTCATCGGCGCGTGGCCATGGCTGCGCCGGCTGGCGGCCGGTCCATTCGGCACGAGCGTCGAACGGGCCGCCGCCGTGCTCGAGCGGCCGGGCCCGGCGATCGCGTCGATCGTGGTCGTGGGCGGCCTCGTCCGTCTGGCGGTGTTCCTCGCCTCGCCGGCGGTGCTGTGGCCCGACTCCTACGTCTTCTACGTGACCGCCCGCAGCGAACTCGATGGGCTGTGGGCCAGCCACGACCCGTATCGCACGCTGTTGTATCCGTGGTTTCTGGCAGCGTTCCTGCGCCTGGGCCAGACCCCGGCCATGGGGCACGCCGTCGTCGCCGTCCAGCAGGCGATGGGTCTGGCCGCGGCCGTGTTCGTCTACGACGCCGGACGGCGCGCCATCTCGCCGCTCGCGGGCCTGGCCGCCGGGCTGCTGCTGGCCGTGCACGCCACCGCCCTCTACTACGAGATCGCGGTGCTCACCGAGGCGATGTTCACGCTGGTGTTCGCCGTGACGGTGTGGCTCGCGGTCCGTACCACCGAACGGATCACGTGGCAGCGCACTGCCGTCCTGGGGCTCGCCACCGCGATGCTGGTCCTGGTGCGGCCGGTGGCGGAATGGTACGTGGTGGCGCCGTTGGCGGGCCTGCTCGTCGCCACGGCGCCGATCGGGCGCCGGGTGGCCGCCGCGGGCCTGCTGCTCGCGTGCTACACCGTGCCGATCGTGCTGTGGATGGGCGTGAACCAGCGCGAGTACGGCTTCTTCGGTGTGGCCCTGGGCCGCGGGATGGGCCTCTACACGCGCGTCTTCGAGATCGATCAGCGAGTCCCGCCGCGACCCTCCGTGCAGCCGGAGGTGCGCGAGCTGTGGGCCATCGCCCGTGACGCGCGGTGGAGTCCGAACCGGGTGCGCGACGAGCTGAACTACATGCGCGGCTACACCTCGGCCGGGGCCGACGACGCCATGTTCGACTTCGCCCTCGAGACCGTTCGCGCCGCGCCGCTGTCGTTCGTGGCCGGCACGGTGCGGCAGTGGGTGCTGCAACTGGTCGAGCCGAACGTCGGCGTGCGATCGTGTCCGTCGCCGTTCGGCCGCTTCCTGTGCAGCGGACGCACCGCCGACGAGTCGTTCGGGGCGTTCCCGGCGGCGCCGGAGGGGCCGTCACGCCTGCGCCCGGCCGTGGTGCGGTACGTCACCGGCTGGCCGCTGCCGATGAAGCCGATCGTGGTGCTGGCGGTGCTCGGCGTCGCGTGGGCCTGGCGTGCACGACGGGGCCCGGCGGCGCTGGTGCTGGCCCTGTCGGCGGCGTATCTCACCGCGGTGCCGGCGCTGACGCTGGCGCCGCAGGATCGCTTCCGCCTGCCCGCCGACGGCCTGTTGTTCCTGTTCGCGGTGGCCGGCGCCGCGGCCGTGGCGGTGGCGGCGTCGGGGCTGGTCGACCGGTGGCGGGCGGCGCCGCTGCCACGTCCGGCCTGACGGTCACGGCTCAGCGCGCGGGCGGGCTCTGCAGGCGCCTGGCGAGCACGTCGGCCATCACCGCGTGTGCCGCGGCGTTGGGGTGCGCGTCGAACAGGCTCGCCGACGTGTTGATGGTCCCGAACTCCGGCGCCAGGTCGATCACCTCGATGCCGTAGGTCACCGGCAGCGCCACGCGGTCCACCGAGATCGGCGCCACGCCAGTCGTGTCGATCCGCAAGGTCACGTTCGGCGAGACGTGGCCGTCGAGCGTGAACGGCACGGGCACGGAGGTCCATGCGCCGGGGGTGAGTGCAGCCGCCGTGACGTCGTGCGACGCGACCACTTGTCCGTCGCCGCGGCCGATCACCACGCGCGCGACGGCGCCGGTGGCCGCAGCCTCGAGTCGCATCTGCACGGTGGCGGTGTAGCTGCCGTGGGCCAGCGCGACGCCCGGCGAGTGGGCGACCTCGCCGGCCGGCATTCCGGCAGGCACTGCGAGGATCCCGTCAGCGGTGGCTGCCGTCGCTACGCCGGCGCCGCGGCTCATCTGCGCCGGCGCGACGACGAGCGTCTGGCCCTGCGCGAGCGCCGTGACCTGGCGTCGCAGACCGGCGAGCGCGTCTTTCGGCACCGGCGGGTAGATCAGCACGATCGTCCGCGAGGCATAGCCCGTGGCATACACGGCCCAACCGTGGAACGCACGCGTGAAGGCCTGCCAGCCAGGCGTGCCGTCCGCGTACGTCTCCTCCATGTACTGCACGTAGCTGCGGCCACGCTGCGGGAGGTAGGCGTCGAGCGCGAAGTCGAGACCGAACGCGAGGTACGACCACGACTTCAGCGTCGCAAAGCCAGGCCATGTCCGCCACGCCCGCTGGCTCACCGGCCGGCGGGCCTTGTCGAGCTCGACGTCGTTGTTGTACCACTGGTACACGACCACGTCCGGATCGACATCGGCGACCGCGGCCGCGATGGTCGACGCGTGGCCGTCGATCTCCTTGCCGGGCCGCGCGAACACGGCCATGTCGTACTTCGGGCCGCCGCTGTTCAGCGTCTGCAGCAGGCGCGCGGGATAGGTGTCGGTCCACGCCGTCACGCCCTGGCCCCACGTGATCGAGTCGCCCATCACCATCAGGCGCGTCACGCCGGGCGCCTTCGGCCCCGACGCGTTCGGGCCGCGCAGTTCCTTCGCCGGATCGAAATAGGTGTACTCGAACGCCTGACCGCCAGGTCCGCCCAGCGTGCGGCGGCCGGCATCGCGATAGACGACGCGCAACAGGATCTCGCTGGCGGCGGCCGCGAGCCCCAGCGTGACGAGCAGCATCAGCAGGCTCAGGAGCAGCGTGCGTCCCGCGCTGCGGCGTGCGGACATATCCGCTCATTATCGGTCAGGCCGCTGTAAGCTGCGAGCCACACCGCCATGGCCGACGGCGTCCCGCTCATCGAGCATCCGCGACCGGCGTTTCCCATCGACGCGGCGCGCGACCTGCTGCGGGATCACTTCGGCGTCGTCGGCGCCCTGACGCCGCTCGACAGCGAACGCGACCAGAACTTCCGGGTGGAGGCGCCTGGAGGTGCTTTCACGTTCAAGATCGTGAACGCGGCGGAGCCGGCCGCGGCGATGACGTTCCAGACGGCGCTGCTGCGGCACCTGGCGGCATGCGCGCCCGACCTGCCGCTGCCGCGCCTCGTCGCCACGCCCAGCGGCGCCGAGCTCGGCGAGGCCGACGGCGCCGACGGCGCCCGACACACCTTGCGGCTCGTCACGTGGCTCCCGGGCGTGCCGCTGGCGACGGTCGAGCGCACGCCGGCACTGTTGCGCGACCTGGGGCGCGTGCTGGGCCGATTCGATGCCGCGCTCGTCGGCTTCGGACATCCCGGCGCCTTTCGCGCCTTCGACTGGCACGTCGCCGAGACCCTGCGATCGCGGGCCCGCCTGGCGGCCGTCGCCGACGACACCGACCGGCGGCTCGTGGCAGCCGGCCTCGACCGCTTCGCGGGCGAGGTCCTGCCCGCGCTGCCGCCGCTTCGCCACGGCGTGATCCACAACGACGCCAACGACTGGAACGTGCTGGTCGATCCGGCGGCCGGGCGCGTGACCGGGCTCATCGACGTCGGCGACGCCGTGTTCGCGCCCACGGTGGCCGACGTGGCCGTGGCGGCGGCGTACGCGATGCTCGGCCACGCCGATCCGGCGGCGGCCGCGGCGGATGTCGTCGGCGGCTACCACCGCGCGCATCCACTTACGGATGCGGAGCAGGCGCTGTTGCCGGCGCTGATCACCGCGCGGCTGTGCGTGAGCCTGACCATCTCGGCGAGCCGTCGCGCCACGAGCGCCGACCCCTACTTCTTCGTGAGCGAAGCGCCGGCGCGCGCCCTGCTGGCGTGGCTGGCGTCACCCGCGGCCGAGGCGCTGCCGCCCGCGCTTGCCCGGGCCTGCGGTGCCCACGCCGTGCTCCTGCCGCCCAGGCGCGACACGACGGACGTGGCGGACGCGCGCCGCCGTCTCCTCGGCCCGAACGTGCGCCTCAGCTACGCCGCGCCGCTGCACATCGTCGGCGGCGAGGGGGTGTGGCTCACCGCCGCGGACGGCCGGCGCTTCCTCGACTGCTACAACAACGTCGCGCACGTCGGCCACGCGCACCCGCGCGTCGTGGCGGCCATCGCCGCGCAGGCGGCGCGGCTCAACACCAACACGCGCTACCTGCACGAGAACGTCGTCGCCTACGCCGATCGCCTGCGCGAGACGCTGCCGGCGCCGCTCGACACGTTCTTCTTCGTGAACTCCGGCAGCGAGGCCAACGAGCTGGCGCTGCGCCTGGCGCGGACGGCGACGGCGCGGCGCGACGTGGCCGTGCTCGACTGGGCGTACCACGGCCACACGCAGGCGCTCATCGACATCAGTCCCTACAAGTACAAACGCGCCGGTGGCCGCGGCCGCCCGCCGTCCGTGATCGAGCTGCCGCTGCCCGACGTCTACCGCGCGCCCGACGACTGGCGCCCGTTCGAACAGGGCGCCCGCTTCGCCGCTCAGGCCCGTGGCGTCCTCGCCGAGGCGCTCGGCGGCGGCGCGGCGCCGGCGGCGTTCATCGCCGAGACGATTCCGAGCGTCGCCGGCCAGGTGTTCCTGCCCGACGGCTACCTGGCCGAGGTCTACGCCGCCGTCCGCGACGGCGGCGGCCTGTGCATCGCCGACGAGGTGCAGGTGGGGTTCGGACGGGTCGGCACGCACATGTGGGCGTTCGAAGGGCACGGTGTCGTGCCCGACATCGTGACGATGGGGAAGCCGGCCGGCGCCGGCCACCCGCTCGGTGTGGTCGCGACCACGCGCGCCATCGCCGAGGCGTTCGCCAACGGCATGGAGTACTTCAACACGTTCGGGGGCAACCCGGTGTCGTGCGCGGCCGGTCTCGCAGTGCTGGACGTGATTCGCGACGAGGGGTTGCTCGAGAACGCGCGCGTCGAGGGGGCGTGGTTGCTGGATCGCTTCCGCGAGCTGGCCGATCGGCATCAGGCGATCGGTGACGTCCGCGGGCAGGGCCTGTTTCTTGGGCTGGAACTCGTGACCGATCGGCGCAGCAAGGCCCACGACGGAATCACGGCCTCGGCGGTGGTGACGCGTGCCCTCGACGACGGCGTGCTGATGGGCACCGACGGCCCGCACGACAACGTCATCAAGCTGCGGCCGCCGATGATCCTGACGCGCGAGCACGGCGAGCACCTGGTCGCGGTGCTCGACCGCGCCCTGGCCGACGCCCGCTGAGGCGAGGACCGCGGCCGGCGCGCTACCAGCGGAAGAGCCGTGTGAGCTTCACGACCACCGCGCGGTTCTCGAGGTCGGGGTAGCCGGGGCGGGTCGTCGTTCGGCCGTCACTGTAGACGACGAACAGCTCGCTGCCCAGTTTGTACTCCCACCGGAAGCGGATGTTCGTGCTCATCGACTGCGTGCGCGACTGGTACTGCACCAGCGCCGCCACGAACATGCGCGGCGTCACCGTGTAGGTCAGGCGCGATCCGATGAGGTTCGACTGGCCGTCGCCGTACGGCCCCTCCACGCGGTTCCACGAGATGGTCGGCTCGGCGTAGAACTGCGGCGTGAACTCGACCCGGCCGCGCCACGTCACCTCCGACAGCGTGCCGTCGTAGAAGTGGCCGCGGCCCAGCGTGATGCCGCCGCTGATGCGCCGCTGCAGGCCCATCGTGTACTGCAGCTTGCTCTGCGCGAAGCGGTAGTCGCCGGCCGGCACCGTGACGCCGCGCGCCACCTCGAAGTTGCCGGCCAGCACCTCGTGCGCCTGCGAGACTTCCGCGTTCAGGAAGTCGCCGTTGTTGAACTCGACGTTGAACGTCCCGAGGTACTCCTCGGTCTCGACGTCGCCCGACACGGCGCCGGTGATGCGGTCGGCGTTGAGCTGCCAGGTGAGCTTGCGCACGCCCTTGATGCGCCTGGGACGCGGGCTGAAGCGGGCCAGTGCGAAGTCACGCCGGAACGCCGAGCGGCGCAGGAAGCCGATCTCTGGCGCGAAGTCCTCGCCGACGAAGAGGTGTTCGTAGTTGAGGCCGTAGCGGTCGCCGTTCCAGTCGACGCGGCCGCGATACGACTGGTCGTTGCCGTCCTTGCCATCAGTCTGGCTGGCGGCCCAGTAGGCGTTCACGAACACGTCGCTGCGCAGATTGAACTGCGCATCGACGCCGGCCGCGTAGTTGTCGGCGCCGACGCCTCCCGACGGGCGGCGGCTCGTGGCCACGAGGCCGATGCGGCTGCGGCTCAGCACGTCGCGGTTGACGCGCAGCACCGAGAAGTTCGTGAGCGGCACGCCGCCGGCCGGCACGTCGTCGGTCTCCATCGTGAGCGCGCCGACCTGCCATGGCCCGCTGCGGCCCAGCACGCGACCGCCGGCGATGATCGGCACGACGGTGCCGTCCGACAAGCCGATGCGCCGGCTGTAGAACAGGATCGGCGTGAGGTTGTCGCCCATGCTGGGGCCGCCGCCGAAGCCGCCGCCCCCGCCCCCGCCGCCACCCCCACCGCCGCCGCCACCCCCGCCGCCGCCGACGCCGCCGAAGGCGAACGAGTCCTGCCCTTCGAGGAAGAAGTCACGCTTCTCGGGAAAGAACAGCGAGAAGCGCGTCAGGTTCACCTGCGCGTCGTCGTCCTCGACCTGCGCGAAGTCGGTGTTGTACGAGAAGTCGGCGACGAACTGCTGCGTGATGCCCCACTTGGCGTCGAGGCCGAA
>CADEDM010000076.1 GCA_902826065.1 uncultured Acidobacteriota bacterium
CCACGGCCCGGGCGGCAATCGACAGGTCGTCGTTCTGCAGGCGCGTCATCTCGGCGACGCTGAAGCGGCGGCCTGAATTCAGCACTTCCTCGATGCGATGGGCGCGATACGGATCCGCCCACGTGTAGTGGCGGGCCTTCGGGTAGGCGTAGTCGTTCGGGTAGAGGTAGTGGTTCGCCGTGGCGATGAAGCCGCGCCCGGGGTTCTTCTCACTGGGCAGCGCGTTGATGGGCAGATAGCCTTCCCATTCGTAGCGGCCGTCGCCGGGCACCGGCAGCATGCCGCTCCACGAGCGCAGCGGCGAGATGCCCGCGGCCTGCCAGCCGATCGTGCCGGTGCGGTCGACCCAGATCATGTTCTCGGACGGCATGCGGTTGAAGGTGCACGCCTCGACGAACTCCTCCCAGGTGGTGGCCTGGTTCATCCGCAGGCTCGAGAGGTAGGGCGCGCCGCCCTGCTCGAGCCAGCCGGCGCGCAGCGCGTAGGCGCGGCGGTTGGCGGCGTCTTCGAACAGCACGGGTCCGTGCCGCGTGAACTTCAGATCGGCCTTGGCATCCGCCTGGCCCTTCACCGGGATCGTGTCGGCCACGACCCTCATCGCCTCCCAGCGGCCGTTGTAGCGGTACTCGTTCGGGTTCGCGGGATTGGTCTCGTAGACGTAAAGGTCCTCGGCATCGGTGCCGAAGATGGTCAGTCCCCACGCGCCCTGCTCGTTGTGGCCGATCGAGACACCGGGCAGCACCGGCTCGCCGCCGCCAATGACGTTCCAGCCCGGCGCCACGAGATGCACCCAGTAGCGCAGCGACGGCGCCTCGATCACGCGATGCGGGTCGTTGGCCAGCAGCGGTAGCGTCGACTGCGTGCGCGAGCCCGCCACCACCCAGTTGTTCGAGCCGATGTCGCGGTCGGTCACGCGCGAGCCGTCGGCCGACTGCACCATGGCGAGGCGTTCGTCGAGCACCGGCGCGCCGTCGAGGGCGGCACGGGCCTGGCCGCGATAGGCCGGGGCGACATCGGCGGGCTGGAAGGCAATCGGATCCCGGAACGCGCGATACAGCTTCAGGACGTCGGCGGGGAACGTCTTCGGGTCGATGGCGGGGTCGAGCGCGAATGTCGGCGGGCCGCCCTGCAGCCACAGCAGGTCCTTGACCTTGTCGGCGCTACCCAGCGCGCCGATGGCGCGCGTGTAGGTCGCCTCGTCGGTGACGTTCGAGGTCAATGCCTGGTGCCGGGAGATGACCACGGCCGGCGTCCACTTGCCGGGCGTGATGCCCAGCATCTTGAACTCGAGCGGCAACGCCGCCGGCGTGCGCATGGCCTCGTCGACGTAGGCGTTCACGCCGCGGACGTAGGCCTCGATGATGGCTTTGCCGCGAGGGTGGTAGTGGTTGAGCTCGGCGTCCATGTCGCCGCGGTACTGGTGCAGGCGCGCGCCGATGTCACGCGTCAGCTCACGCGGCCCGAGAATCTCGGCCACGGTGCCGGTGGCGCGCCGGCGCCACATCTCGAACTGCCACAGCCGGTCCTTCGCCGCCAGGTAGCCCTGCGCCAGGAAGAGGTCGTCTTCGTTCTGCGCGTAGATGTGGTTGAGGCCCCAGCGATCGCGGATGACCTCGACCGGCTGGTGCAGGCCGGGGACGTTCAGCGCGGCGCGTGCGGCGGTCGCCTGTGCGGCCAGCGGCACCGGGCCGAGGGCGCCGGCGCCCAGCACGATCGCGAGAATCAGGACGGGTCGAACGAAACTGCGCATGACGTCCTCCGCGGCGACGCGCCGGGCGGGGAAGAGCCTCGGCCGGCGCGCAGTATACTGCCAGAAACCCCCGTTTCCCGCGGCCAGTCCACGCTCATGCGCTTTGCCCCCGAGTACGTCACGCACGTGCTCACCGACAACTTCGAGGACGCCAAGACCTTCCTGCTGGCGCCCCTCATGTCGATCCACTACGCCCACCTGGTGATGCTGACCGAGCGCGGGATCCTCTCGCGCGCCGACGCCCGGGTGCTGCGCACCGCCCTCGACGGCATCTCGGCCGAGGCCGTGCGCCAGATGCCGTTCGACGGCACCTACGAGGACCTGTTCTTCTACCTGGAACATCTGATCGCGGAGTCGGCCGGCGAGCAGACGGCCGGTCGGCTGCATACCGCCCGCAGCCGCAACGACATCGCGATGACCACCTACCGGATGTGGCAGCGGAACAGCATCGCCACGCTGGCGCAGGGCACGCTGGCGCTGCGCGCCGCGTTGCTCGGCCTGGCGGCGCAGCACACCGCCACGATCTACGCCGCGCACACGCACACGCAGCCGGCGCAGGTGTCGACGGTGGCGCACTACCTGCTGTCGATCGTCGAGCAGCTCGAGCGCGACGGCAAGCGGCTCGAGTCGGCCTACCGCTCCACCAACGTCAATCCGCTCGGCGCCTGCGCCATCACCGGCACCGGCTTCCCGATCGACCGCTTCCGCACCAGCGAGCTGCTCGGTTTCGACGGACCCACCGGGAACACCTACGGCAGCATCGCCACGGTCGACTACCTGCTCGAGGGCGTGTCGGCGACCGCGATTGCCGTGCTCGGCCTGGGCCGCGTGGTGCAGGACCTGCTGCTGTGGGGCACGATGGAGTTCGGCTACCTGCGCCTCTCCGAGGGCTTCGTGCAGTCGAGCAGCATCATGCCGCAGAAGCGCAACCCGGTGGCGCTCGAGCACGCGCGCGGCATCGGCAGCCAGGCCGTGGGGCAGGCGCAGGCGATCATCACCGCCGTGCACAACACGCCCTTCGGCGACATCAACGACACCGAGGACGACCTGCAGCCGCTGATCGCGTCGATGTATCGCGATGCCACCCGCATGGTCTCGATCGTCGCCGCGGCGCTGAAGGACGCGCAGTTCAACGTCGCCCGCATGGAGGCGCTGGCCGGCGAAGGCGGCACGACCATCACCGAGCTCGCCGACACGCTGGCGCGCGACCACGACCTGCCGTTCGGCACCGCGCACAAGATCGCCGGCCAGGTGATTCGCGGCAAGAACGATCAGCCGTCGGCGCGGATGTCCGACCTGCTGACGGCGGCGTCGCGCGAGGTGCTCGGCGCGCCGCTGGCCTACGACGACGCGGCCCTGGACCGGGTGCTCAGCCCGCGGCATTTCGTGGAGATTCGCACGACCCACGGCGGCCCGTCGCCGGAGCGCACCAGTGAGGCCATCGCGGCGTCGCGGACACTGCTCGCAGCCGACGACGCGTGGTGGAAGGAACGCCGCGACGCCCTGGGCACCGCCGCCACGCGGCTCGTGAACGAGGGGGCGAGGCTGTGACGTCGATGCGCCGTCAGTACGCGCGCACGCTGCTCGTCTGGGTGGTCACGCTGGCCGCGCTCTACGCCTTTCAGGAGATATTCACGCCGTAGGCTGTTGCGCGGCACCGGGCGTCGCGTTTGACGCGCCCCAGCCCCCAGCCCCCAGCCCCATGTCCACCATAGATTGGGCCATCTTCGCCGCCTACATCCTCTGGATCGTGTGGGGCGGCATCCGCCTGCGGAAGAAGGCCGGCGAGCTCGAAGGCTACCTGCTGGCCGGGCGCAGCCTGCCCTGGTGGGCGGTCGGACTGTCGGTCATGGCGACCCAGCTGTCGGCGATCACGATGATCGGCACCACCGGTCAGGCCTACGCCGATGGCATGCAGTTCCTGCAGTTCTACTTCGCGCTGCCGCTGGCGATGATCGTGCTGTCGGTGACGCTGGTGCCGTTCTTCCACAAGGCCCGCGTCTTCACGGCCTACGAGTATCTCGAGCAGCGGTTCGACGCCAAGACCCGCACCCTCACCTCGTTCCTGTTCCTGCTGTCGCGGGCGATGAGCACCGGCGCGGTGATCTCGGCGCCGGCGGTGGTGATGTCGGTGGTGCTCGGCCTGAGCGTGACCACGACCTGCCTGCTGATCGCCGTGCCGACGGCGCTCTTCACGATGTTCGGCGGCGTCGAGGCGGTGGCCTGGACCGACGTCAAGCAGATGGTGCTCATCGTCTTCAGCCTGATGGCGGCGGTCGTGGCCCTGGTGATGGGCCTGCCCGAGGGCGTCGGACTGGGCGATGCCATGCATCTGGCCGGCGCCACCGGCCGGCTGCAGGTGTTCGACTGGAACTTCTCGCTGTCCGACCGTTACACCGTCTGGTCGGGCACCATCGCGGCGTTCTTCCTGTTCTGCTCGTACTTCGGCACCGACCAGAGCCAGGTGCAGCGCTATCTGTCGGCGAAATCGGTCGACGAGGCGCGCACCTCGTTGCTCGTGAGCGCCTACTGGAAGATCCCGCTGCAGGCGCTGGTGCTGCTGGTCGGCGTGCTGACGTTCGTGTTCTACGTGTTCACGCGGCCGCCGATGCTCTACAACTCGGTGCACGAGCCGGCGATCCGGAGCAGCGCACGAGCCGCCGACTACGCCGCCACCGAGAGCCGGTTCGCCGCGGCGTTCGACGCCCAACGGGCCGCGGCGCTGGAGATGGCGCGGCAGAACGAGGCCGGCGCGATCGACGGCGCCACGTCGTCGGCGTTCGTGGCCGCGACCGACGCCATGCGCGCCGCCCGGGTCGACGCCGCGACCATCGTCAAGGACGTCTCGGGCGACCGCGCCTACAACGACGTCAACTACGTGTTCCCGAGGTTCGTGCTGACCGAGTTGCCGATCGGGCTCGTCGGTGTGCTGATCGCGGCGATCATGGTGGCGGCGATGACGGCGTCCTCGGCCGAACTGGCGGCGCTGTCGACCGCCACGGTCATCGATTTCTACCGCCGCTGGTGGAAGGCCGGCGCCTCCGACAGCGAGCTGCTCTTCGCGTCGCGCCTGGCGGTCGGCTTCTGGAGCGTGTTCGCGGCCGTCGTCGCCATCTACGCGTCCGAGCTCGGGTCGCTCATCGAGGTCGTCAACCGCTTCGGCTCGTACTTCTACGGCTCGATCCTCGGTGTGTTCGTGCTGGCGATCGGCTTCCCGCGCAGCAACGCCCATGGCGCGTTCGCCGGCCTGTTCGGCGGCATGGCCGCCGTCACCTACGTGGCCACGCAGACCAGCGTCGAGTTCCTGTGGCTGAACCTGGTCGGCGTCGTGGCCGTGTGCGGCGTCGGCGTGCCGGTCAGCATGCTCACCGGCGGCGCGCCGGCCCGCCGCGACACGCCGGCGTAAGCGGTCATGAACCGGCCGCTGCTGGTCGTGATCGTGATCGTCGTGGCGCTCGTCGTGGCGTCGTGGGCCCTGGGTGAAGCGCTGCGCCAGCGCAAGACCACGAAGCGCCGGCCCAGACGCTGAGCGCCGGCGCGCCCTGACCTAGAGGTACGCGGCGGCGTAGGCGCCGATCATCGCGAAGAACGTGCCGCCCGCCATCTGGATGATCCGGGCGCCGCGGCGGCCGAGCAGGTCGTGCACCAACCGCGCGCCCCGGTTGCCGGTGGCGACGAAGTAGTCCCAGTCGCGGTACGCGCCGTAGACGTTCAGCAGGCCTCCCGCCAGCAGGAAGTAGCCGAAGACGTTGACCGGAATGCCTGGCTCGCTCATGCCGTGGCTTGCGTGCGGCCGCCCATCACGAGCAGCACGGCGCCCACCACGATGGCGCCGAGGCCGACCATGCCCTGGCTCTCGCCCATGGCATTGAAGATCTTGAACTGCAGCCCGAAGAACGGCAGGACGAAGGAACCGAGACCGAACAGCAGGAGGTACGTGCCGAGCTTCTTCATAGGTTCTCCGCGGCAGCCAGCGCCGCCAGCTCGTTCTTGTCAGGATTGGCCACGACCAGGGCGTCGGACGTGAGCGCGACGAGGCGGTCGAACAGGCCGTCGGGGTTGAGGAAGACGTCGGTGGTGGCAGGGGCCGTCGCGAGCATGACTGTCCATTCGTCTCTATCGGAGCGACGACGGACCGGATTACGACGTGGAGCTCGTTTCTGCGACGAGGTGAGCATCCGCATCGCGCCACGGGATCAGGCGGGAGAAACGGTGTAGTCGCAGGACGGCAGCGCCGTCGTCCAACGGCGGACGGCCGGGTCAGATCTCGACGCGCACGCCCAGCTCGACGACGCGTTCCGGGGGCAGCCGGAAGTAGTCGGTGGCCCTGGCGGCGTGGCGCGCCATCAGCACGAAGAGCGCCTCGCGCCATCGCGCCATCCCGCCGCTGCGGGTCGACACGAGGGTCTCACGCCCGAGGACGTAGGTGATGTCGTCGAGGTCGATCGGCAGGCCGTCCTGCCTGGCCAGCGCGAGCGCCTTCGGCACGTCGGTCTCGTCCATGAACCCGAAGTAGAGCGTGACGTCGTAGACGCCGTCGCCCTGCGACTTGATCGACACCCGTTCTTCCGGCCCCACGTACGGCCACGGATAGGTCTTCACCACCAGCAGGACCACCGTCTGCGGCAACGGCCTGTTGCCGCGCAGGTACTGCGCCAGCGCCGGCGGTGTGCCGCGCGCCTGGGCGGTCATGAACACCGCGGTCCCCGGCACGCGCTGCGGTGGGTCGGACTCGAGACGGTCGAGGAACGTGTCGATCGGCTCGGATCGTGCCGAAAGCCACTCGTTGGCCAGCCTGCGGCCCGTCTTCCATGTCGTCATGAGCGTGAAGATCACGGCGCCGATCGCCATCGGCAGCCAGCCGCCCTGCGCGATCTTGAGGGCGTTGGCGGCGAAGAACGTGAGGTCGATCGAGAGGAAGAGCCCGGTCGCCGCGAATACCAGCGCCGCCGGCCACTTCCAGCGCTCGAGCGCGACCGTGTGCAGCAGCACGGCGGTCATCACCATCGTGAGCGTGACGGCGATGCCGTAGGCGGCTGCCAGGCTGGCCGACGTCTGGAAGCCGATGACGATGGCGATGGTGCTGACCATCAGCATCCAGTTCACTGGCGGCACGTAGACCTGGCCGATCTCGTGGGACGAGGTGTGTTCGATGGCGACGCGCGGACTGAACCCGAGCTGCACCGCCTGCCGGGTCAGTGAGAACGCGCCCGAGATCAGTGCCTGCGACGCGATGATCGCCGCGGCCGTCGACAGCGCCACCAGCGGCAGCAGCGCCCAGCCGGGCGACAGCCCGAAGAACGGATTCGACGCCGCCTCCGGCTGCAGCAGCAACAGCGCGCCCTGGCCGAAGTAGTTGAGCAGCAGCGCCGGCAGCACGAGTCCGAACCAGGCCACGCGGATGGGGGTGCGTCCGCAGTGACCCATGTCGGCGTAGAGCGACTCGCCGCCGGTGATGACGAGGACGACACCGCCGAGCACCATGAAGCCGTGGCTGCCGTGCTCCTGGAAGAACCGCACGGCGTAGCGCGGGTCCACCGCCCACAACACCTCGGGCCAGAGCATCAGGGACCGCAGCCCGAGGGCCGCGAGCGTCACGAACCAGATCACCATGATCGGTCCGAACAGCTTGCCGATGCGGTCGGTGCCGTGGCGCTGGATGGCGAAGACGGCGACCAGGATGCCGATCGTGATCGGCACGACGAAGCGATCGAACACCGGCGTCGCGACGCTGAGGCCCTCGACCGCGCTCAGCACGGTGATCGCCGGCGTGATCATCCCGTCGCCGTAGAGCAGGGCGGCGCCGAACAGGCCGAACAGCACCATCGTCGGGATGCGGCCCTTGGTGCGGGTCCGCTGCTCGGGCAGGAGCGCGGTCAGGGCGAGGATGCCGCCCTCGCCGCGGTTGTCGGCGCGCAGGACGATCGTCACGTACTTGAGGGAGATGACGATCAGCAGCGCGTAGAGAATCATGGACAGCACGCCCAGGACGTTCCCGGGCGTGGCGGCGACGGCGTGGGGGCCGTAGAAGCACTCGCGCATCGCGTAGAGCGGGCTGGTGCCGATGTCGCCGTAGACCACCCCCAGCGCGGTCAGGGCCAGGGGCAGCAGTTTGGGGTCGAGATTGTCGTGGGACACGCGTTGCCGTCCTCCATGCGGGCGGCACAAACTCCCAGTGTGCGCCCTGGCCGTCGAGGGGCGCAACTTCCTCGAGAGAATCGACGTGCAGCGGCGGGCAGCGCCGCTCAGGCCGCGGCGACCCGGCGGCGCCGGCCGGCAGCCGCTGGAGGCGCCGCCACGAGGGCCTTCGCCGCGACCTTGAACGCGTCGACCGCGGCCGTGATGGCCCGCTGCTGGGGGGCGTTGGTGCGCCAGACGGCGTAGACCCGCCGCCGCAGCGCCGGCTCCGAGGGCACCAGCACGACGCCCGCGGGCACTGTCTCGAGACCCAGGCGCGGCATCACGGCGCACCCGAGCCCCGCGGCCACCAGGGCGAGCTGGGTCGCGTGTTCGGACGCCGTATGCTCGACTCGCGGCGCGTGTCCCAGGCCGCGCAGCGTCTTCAGCAGCCAGTCGTGGCACATCGTGCCTTCGTGCCAGCAGATCCACGCGGCGTCGCGCAGGTCCTCGAGTTTCACCGAACGGCGCTGGGCGAGGGCGTGGCGCGCCGGCATCGCGATGTCGGCCACGTCGTCGAGCAGGAACGCTTTCGACAGGCCCTCGGGCAGCACCAGCGGCCGGTTGAACCACTCGGCCTCGATGGCGACGTCGACGTCGCGGCGGTCGAGGAGCGGGAAGACGTCGTCGTCGCGCTGCTCCTTGAAGATCGCGCGTAGGTCAGGATGACGCCGACGGAGTTCGGCGATGGCGCGCGGCGCCAGGCCGCGCGCCGCGGTCGCGAACGCGGTGACCGTGATCGGCCCGGCGACGGCCACGCGGCGGGCGTCGATGGCCGACTCGGCGTCGTCGAGCGCGGACATCGCCCGCATCGCATGAGTCACCAGCACTGACGCCGTGCGCGTCAGCCGCACGCCGCGGCCGTCGCGCTCGATCAACGTCTCGCCCACCTCGCGCTCGAGCTTGGCGAGCTGCTGCGAGATTGCCGAGGCGGTCACGTGCAGGGCGTCGGCCGCGGCCGCGACCGAGCCGTGCGCCGAGACAGCCTGCAGGGCGCGGAGGCGTTCCAGGTTCAGCATGTAGCGATTCTAAATCCGAACCCGCAAAATGATTCACTTGTCCTAAATCGACACTTCCGCCATCGTGGCACCCATGAAGCCCGCCTCCACCTCCGACTGGGCGCTGCTGGCCGTCCCCGGCCTCATCTGGGGCGCCTCGTTCCTGTTCATCGCCGAAGGCCTCACCGCCACCGGTCCATATGGCGTCACGTTCGCCCGGATCGCCATCGGGTTCCTCACGCTGACGTTCGTCCCGGCGGCCCGGCAGCCGATTCGCCGCGAGGACTGGCCGGCCACGGCCGGCCTGGGCGTGCTGTGGATGGCCTTCCCACTGTCGATGTTCCCGATCGCCGAGCAGCAGGTGTCGTCGGCGCTCACCGGGATGCTCAACGGCGCGACGCCGCTCTTCGTGACGGCCGTGGCATGCGTGCTGGCGCGCCAGTGGCCGTCGCGCGCCACGTGCGTCGCGCTGGCCATCGGCTTCGTCGGCGCCGTGCTCATGGCGGTGCCCGACGGCGTTGGCAACAGTCAGGCGTTCGGCATCGGCCTGATCCTGCTGGCGCTCGTCTCCTACGGATTCGCGCTGAACCTCGCGCGGCCCTTGCAGCAGCGCAACGGCGCGTTGCCGCTGCTGTGGCGCGCGCTGGGGGTGTCGATGCTGCTGACCGCGCCGCTCGGCCTGCCGCAGGTGCTGCAGGGCCACTGGACGCTCGCGCCGGTCGCGGCGATGCTGCTGCTCGGGGCGTTCGGCACCGGCATCGCGCAGGTACTGAGCGCGGTGGCCGCCGGCCGCCTCGGGCCCACGCTGGCGTCGTCGTCGGCCTTCCTCATCCCCGTGGTCGCGCTGATCCTCGGCGTCGTGTTTCGACACGAGACGGTGTCGGGGTGGTCGATTGCGGGTGCGGCGCTCTGCCTGGCCGGCGCCGGCCTCCTCAAGTGGCCGGACCTGCTGACGCGCCGCTCGCGCCGGGTCGAGGACTGCGCGACGGCCTGACGGCCTCTGGCCGTACGGCGGCGGCCCATCCTGGAGTACAAGGATGCCCGCCGCCATGCCGCGTCCAGCCGTCCGCTTCGTCCACCGCCTGTCTTGGGTTCGCGTCGCACGACTGGCCGTCGGCCTGGGCGCGGCGTCGTGGCTCCTCGCCGTCGCGGCCGGCGCACAGGCTCCGGCGCGGCCATCGACGGCGACGGGCGAGTGGCCCACCTACGGAGGCGATCTCGCCAGCAGCAAGTACTCGCCGCTGGACCAGATCACCGCGGCCAACTTCGGGTCGCTCCGCCTCGCCTGGCGACAGCCGTCGGCCGACGGGTTCCTCAGCATCACGCTGCCTGATGGCAGCGAATGGCACGCCGAGTCGAAGGCGATCTTCGACGAGCTGAACCGCCTCGACCCGAAGCGCTGGCGCGACGGCCAGCCGCCGTTCCTCATCAACTACAAGGCGACGCCGCTGATGGTCGGCGGCACCATTTACGTGAACACGCCGTCGTCGGTGGGCGCGGCATACGACGCCGCGAGCGGCCGCCTCAAGTGGGTCTACAACCCGAAGTCCTACGAGTCGGGCACCACGACGATGAGCCTGCGCTGGAACCAGCGCGGCGTGGCCTACTGGACCGACGGCACGAGCGAGCGTGTCTACTGGGGGACAGGCGACGGCTGGCTCATCGCGGTCGACGCGAAGACCGGGCGGCCGGTGCGCGAGTTCGGCGACAACGGCCGCGTCGACCTGATGGCCGGCCTGCCGCGCGCCGAGCGGGGCAAGCGTGACTACCTGAACGCCCTGACCTACTCGGTACAGTCGCCGCCGATCGTCGTGAAGGACGTGATCATCACGCCGGCGGCGATCTCGTCGATGGTGAAGGACAAGGAGCAGATCCCCGGCTGGATCCGCGCGTTCGACGTGCGCACCGGCCAGGTGCGCTGGACGTTCCGCACCGTGCCGGCGAAGGGCGAGGTGGGGGCCGACACGTGGGTCGACGGCGCCAACGAGTACGCCGGCAAGGTCACGGTGTGGACGACGATGAGCGCCGACGAGGCGCTGGGCTACGTCTATCTGCCCACCAACACCACCGCGCCCGACTTCTACGGCGGTCATCGGCTCGGCGACAACCTCTTCGCCGAGAGCCTCGTGTGCGTCGACGTCGCCACCGGCAAGCGCGTGTGGCACTTCCAGACCGTGCACCACGGTCTGTGGGACTACGACCTGCCGGCCGCGCCCAACCTCATCGACGTGACCGTCGAGGGGCGCGCGATCAAGGCCGTCGCGCAGATCACGAAGCAGGGCTACGTGTTCGTGTTCGATCGCGTCACCGGGGCGCCGGTGTGGCCGATCGAGGAACGTCCCGTGCCGTCGTCGGACGTGCCGGGCGAACGCGCCTCGCGCACGCAGCCGGTGCCGTCGAAGCCGGCGTCGTTCGAGGATCAGGGCACCACCGTCGATCAACTCGCGGACTTCACGCCCGAAATCCGCGCGATGGCCGAGAAGGCGGTGGCCGGTTTCCGCACCGGCCCGCTCTACACGCCGCCGTCACTGGTGGGCACGATCATCCGCCCCGGCACGACCGGCGGCGCCAACTGGGGCGGCGCCGCGGCTGATCCCGACACCGGCCTGCTCTACGTGCCGTCGCGCAATGCGTTCGCGGTGAACCGTCTGGCCGCGCCCGAGGCCGCCGTGAACAGCAACCTGCAGTTCATGCAGTCCGCGGGACGCGGTCCGCAGATGCCCGAGGGGCTGCCGCTCTTCAAGCCGCCGTACTCGCGAATGACGGCCATCGACCTGCGCACCGGGGCGCATCGCTGGATGGTGCCGACCGGGGACGGCGACCGCATCCGCCGACATGCGCGCCTGCAGCCGTTGAAACTCGGGCCGGTCGGCGGCGACATCACGCTGTCGGGACCGCTGCTGACGAAGACGTTGCTCGTCTACGCGCTGACGACGGGCGGCTCGAGCGGCGGGCCGCGGCTCGTGGCCTACGACAAGACCTCGGGGGCGACGCTGGCGAGCGTCGATCTGCCAGGCGTGGCCATCGGCACGCCGATGACCTATCGCGTCGACGGCCGGCAGTTCATCGCGCTCACCGTGCAGGGCGCCAGCGCCACCAGCATCCCAGAGCTGGTCGCCTACGCGTTGCCCTGATCGTGCGACCGCGCCGCGTGCGACAATCGCCGCCTCGCACCGGGAGGCATATGACGCGACGATTCGCAGCGGGCATCTTCACGATTCTGATCGCAGGGGTAGTCGCCGGCGCGCAGACGCCACGGGTGCACGAGCTGAAGGTCTCGCCGGACACGATTCACTGGGGCTACTACGACGCGCGGGTGAAGCCGGTGCTGCGTGTGGCCTCGGGCGACCGGGTGCGCTTCGAGACCATGATCGCCGGCGGGCTGACGCGGTTCCGCATGCTGGGCGTGTCCGACAACGAGATCCCGGCGCAACTGCGCGCGGTGGAGCAGGCGATCAGCGATCGCGGTCCGGGCGCGCATCCCATGACCGGGCCGATCTTCGTCGACGGCGCCGAGGCGGGCGACACGATTGAAGTCCGCATCCTCTCGATCGGGTTCCTGCACGACTTCGGCATCAACGCGTTCGCGCCGGGCGGCGGCACGATTCCCGAGGAGTTCCCGTACGCGGGGCTGAAGCTGTTCCGCTGGACGAAGGGCGCGACCAGCGTGACCTTCGGGCCCGGCATCACGTTGCCGCTGGCGCCGTTCTTCGGCTCGATCGGCGTGGCGCCGCCGCCGCTGGCCGGGCGTCTCTCGAGCCGCGCGCCGGGCTGGCATGGCGGCAATCTCGACAACAAGGATCTCGTGGCGGGCAGCACGCTCTATCTGCCGGTGCACGTCGCCGGTGGGCTGCTCTCGATCGGCGACGGGCACGCACTGCAGGGGCATGGCGAGGTGACGGGCACGGCGCTCGAGACGTCGCTCACGGGCGAGGTCGAGGTGCGGCTGCACAAGGGCCAGCGTCTGAAGTGGCCGCGCGCCGAGACGCCGACGCACTACATCGCCATGGGCCTCGACGAGGATCTCGACCAGGCGGCCGCCCACGCCGTCCGCGAGCTGGTGGCGTTTCTCGTGGCGGAGAAGAAGATGACGCGCGACGACGCCTACATGCTGTGCTCGCTGGCCGCTGACCTGCACGTCACGCAGGTGGTGGATGCGACCAAGGGCGTCCATGCGTCGCTGGCGAAGTCGCTGTTTCGCTAGCCGGGGCCTGTCCCGGGCCTGTCCCGGGCCTGTCCCCAAGTCTGGGTGATGCGGGACTAGTGCAGAATCTGCGACGGATCGCGCGCTATTTGATCACCTTCACGTCAGAGGATTGGCGCACCGGCGAGACGTAGGCGCTGACGAGACTCTCGTGGCCGTCGGCGCCAACTGCCGCGACGCCGAACACGAAGTCGTCGATCGAGACGTTGGGCAGCACGAACGACGTGACGTTGCCGATGGCCTGCCGGTGCTGCCAGTCGTTGGTCCAGGTGTCGCGCCAGTAGACGCGATACGCCACCGCGCCGGGCGACGCGTTCCATCGCAGCTCCGCGTCGTAGCCCGACGGGCCGCGTGACAGCAGATTGGCGCCGCGCTCGTTCACGACCGACGGCGCCGGCGGCGCCAGTGCCAGCGACGCAGCGGCCGCGGCATTCACGCGCGCGTTCTGCGCGAGATAGCTGAAGTCGACGCCGTCGATGGTGTCCGCGGCCGTGTGCTGCTTGGCGAAGTTCTCGTTGGCCTCGCGGAAGACGGCGGCGGGGAAGCCCTGGCGCGTGAACGACGAGTGGTCGCTGCCGCGACCGAAGCGGTCCTCTCGGGCCATCAGCCGGATGCGGTGCGACGGCACGTAGACGGCGGCCAGACGCGCGATGTAGCGGGCGAGCGACCGCGGCATGGAGTCTTCCGGGCCCACCGAGTAGATGCGCACGGTCTCGGCGTCGATGACGCCGTTGCCGCCGCGGCTGTTGCCGACGATGTCGTTGTTGAACATCGCCTCCACGACGACCTTCTGGGCCTTCAGCGCCTGCGCGTGCGCCGACGATCCAATCAACCCCTGCTCCTCGCCGGCCCAGCAGATGAAGACCAGCGTGGCGTCGAACTGCAGCCCGCTGTCGGCGAAGATCCGCGCCAGCTCCATCGTCAGCACGGTGCCGCTGCCGTCGTCGTTGGCGCCATTGGCGTCCACATCGTGATCGAACTCGGCGGCTTCCTGCGGGTTCGTCGCCGCGCCGCCGGTGTTTCGCGCCTGCTGCCCGCCGGCGCCGAGGTTCAGCGAGTCGTAGTGGCCGGTGATGTAGATCCGCCGCGCCGTGCGTCCCGGCAGCACGGCCATCACGTTGCGCAACTCCGTCTGGCGAGAGATGCGGCCCTGCGGCGCGATGACGTGGGTGTCGAACGACACCTGTAGACGCGGACTCGAGCGCTTCAGCTCGTCGAGGATCCACTGCCGGGCCGCGCCGATGCCGCGCGTCGGCGACGTCGTGTTCGACATCGTCTCGCGGGTGCCGAAGCTGACCAGCGTCTTGGCGAGCGACTGCAGCCGATCCTGGGACACGGCCGCGACGAGCTGCGTCACGCGGGGATCGGCATCAGGCGCGGGCGCCTGCGCGAAGGCGAAGGCGGGAACGAGGACCAGGAGCAGTGCGAGCGGCGTGCGCAATGACATGCGCGAAGTGTAACGGGGTCTGACCGCGGTGGCACGAAACCGTGCGCCGCTCTCGTGCCCCAAGGGGCCAGACCGCGCTACATCCTGCGGCCGCCGGCCACGACGGCGGACGGCACGAGCTTCTGGCGGCCCCGGCGCACGGTGCGCTCGTTGTCCACGAACTCGAAGTCGCCCTCGCGCAGTTCGAACACGGCGACGTCCGCCTCGGCGCCCACGGCCAGCGTCCCGAGGCCTGTGAACGCCGGGATCGCCGCCGCGGCTCGCGCCGTGCCGCACGCGATCACCTGTGGCAACGGCATGCCGAGCAGCAGGAACTTCGACAGCACGGTGGGGAAGTCGAACACGCGATCGGTGCGGCCGGGGGCCGTCAGGTCGGACGAGATCGTGTCGGGCGGGAAGTCCTGCGCCAGGGCGCGTTCGGCGATGTCCCACGTGATGTGCGCCGTGCGCCCGTTGCCGATGTCGAACAGCACACCGCGCTGGCGGGCGGCGCGCACCTCGGGCAACACCCGGCCGTTCGCGTCGAGGATGCCGTTCGGCGCCGGCGCATAGACGTGCGTGATGATGTCGCCCGGGCCCATCGCGTCGAGGATCGCGGGCAACGGCGACACCGACTGCCCGATATGCGCCATGACCGTCAGCCCCAGCGGCGCCGTGATCTGGCGGGCGCGTCGCACCGCCTCGAGGTCGTTGGCGCCGGCCGCGTTCTTCGACAGCCGCACCTTGATGCCGACGATGCGGTCGCGATGCGCCTCCACCGCCGCGCGTGCCGCGCCGACGTCGGCATTGGCGATGTCGAGCAGCTCGCCCACGGCGCCGAGTCCGTTCAACCCCGTCCGACCGAGATTCAACAGCAGCCGCACGCGATTGGGCGCCGCGTTCGCCAGCGCCAGCCCCGTCTCGACGTTGGCCGCGCCGTAGGTGCCGCCGTCGACCAGCGTGGTCACACCGGTGGACAGGCAATGCGCCGGCGGCATCTCGGCGTCGATGTGCGCGTGCAGGTCGACGAGGCCGGCCGTCACGATCCTGCCCGCCGCGTCGATCACCGACGCGGCGTCGGCGCGCGGGATGCCGGTAGCGATGCGGGCGATGCGGCCGTCGCGGATGGCGACGTCGAGCATCACGCCCTCGGGCCGTGACCCAGGTCCGATCACGCGTCCGCCTGCGATCAGGAGGTCGAACGGCGGGCGGGTCTGCGCGCCCGCGCGCGCGAGTCCCGGCAGGCAGGCGGCCGCGGCCGCGGTGAGCACGTCGCGTCGTGACGGCATGGCCGTCATGCTACTCCCGGCGCGGCCGTGCGACGCGACCGGCTACGACGCCGGCGGCGCCGGAATGCGATCGAGATCGTCCTTGCCGATCACGACGTTCCAGCACACCAACTCGTACTGGGCGATGTGCTGCTGGTAGAACGGATCGCCGTCGCGGATCGCATCGAGGTCGCGTTGCGGGTTGTCGTCGGAGACCTTCAGCAGGAAGATGCCGCCGTAGCGCGGGTCCATCGGCCCCGCCGCCACCAGCCGGCCATCGGCCTTGAGTTGGCGCAGGTAGACGCGGTGATCGGGAGTGGCGGCCTCGACTTCCGTGATGGGCCGGCGATAACGGACAATGGCGATGGCGTACATGACGCGCCGATTATCTTCGGGAGGCCCGCCTAGCCGCTAGCCCCTAGCCGCTGGCCGCAGTTTGCATGATCCGCATCCTCGTCACCGGCGGCACTTTCGACAAGGAATACGACGAAGTCGGAGGGCGTCTGTTCTTCAAGGACACCCACGTGCCAGAGATGCTCGACAAGGGCCGCTCGCGCGTGGCCGTGTCGGTGCAGACGCTGCTGATGATCGACAGCCTCGACATGACCGAGGCCGATCGCGCCCGGGTGGTGGCCGAGTGCCGCGACAGCGCCGAGGACCGCCTGGTGGTCACCCACGGCACGGACACCATGGTGGAGACGGCACGCGCGGTGGCCGCGGCAGCGCTCCCCGGCAAGACCGTGGTCTTCACGGGCGCGATGATTCCCTACGCGTTCGGCAGCTCCGACGGGCTCTTCAACCTGGGCAGCGCGCTGAGCTTCGCGCAGGTGCTGCCCGCCGGTGTCTACGTGGCGATGAACGGGCAATGCTTCCGGTGGGACGAGGTGCGGAAGAACCGCGACACGGCGACGTTCGAGCGCGTGGTGCGCTGACGCGTCGCCCGGCGACGCGCGCCGAGCGCACGCCACCAAGACGAACGGGCGCCCGCCCGGGCGCCCGTTCCTGCCCACGTCGGAGCGTGAGCGACGCCGATGAGACTCCCCGCGGCGCAGGCGCGTGAGTACGCGCTTCTCGCATCAACCGGGCGATCGACCGCGGCGTCGCTGGCGCACAGTGCGCAGCCGGCGAGCCAGACATGGAGTCCGGCCGCGTGATCGAATCCGGGACGACGGGAAACGGCGCGCTACGCGCCTGCGTCACGAAGACGCGAACTGTCCGGGGGCTCACCGCTCGAGACCGATGCCGTCATCGTGCGCCCTCCTTCCACTGCGGGGCCTGGTGAGCAGGAGGTGCGCCGGACCCCTATCGCCGAGCGGCGATCGATGCACCTGTCGCCACCCTACGCCTCGTGTTTCAGTGTGTCAAGTCCGTCCGATCGCGTCGCCGCACGCGCCTCTGCCGGCCGTGCCGAGGCGCATCGCGCGCAATTGCGGGGACGAGTGACGGCGGCGCCGGCGCGTCGTCGTGCTATACGTGTCGATCATCGACATGTCGAACAGCAAACCGCAGAACCCGGCCCAGAGTGACAAGGGCGAACGCCTGGCCGGCACGCTCGACCTGCTGGTGCTCAAGACCCTGCACACGATGGGGCCGCTGCACGGCTACGCCATCGCCCGCCGGCTCGAGCAGATGGCGGCGGGCCAGATGCGCCTCAGCCAGGGCACGATCTATCCGGCGTTGATCCGTCTCGAGCAACAAGGCTGGATCCGCACGTCGTGGGACGTGTCCGAGACCAACCGGCGCGTGAAGCTCTACGCGCTGACGCGTGCGGGCAGCCGTCAGTTGCAGGCCGAAGTGCGGCGCTGGCAACTGGCGTCGGCGTTGGTGGCCCGCGTGCTGGGAGCCAAGGCATGACCCCGCGACGCCTGTTCCATCGCGTGCTGGCCCTGGTGCGCCGCGACCGCCTCGAACGCGAGCTGCAGGGCGAGATCGCCGCGCACCTCGAGATGGCCGAACGTGACGCCGTCGCGCGCGGGCTGTCGCCGGCGGAGGCGCGGCTCGAGGCCCGGCGCCAGTTCGGCGGCGTCGATCAGGTGCAGGAGCTGCATCGCGACGCCCGCAGCGTGCGCTGGCTCGATCACGCCGCCCGCGACGCCCGGCACGCCGTCACCACCCTGGGGAGGGACCGCGGCTTCGCCGCGCTCGCCATCGGCGTGCTCGCGCTGGGCATCGGCGCCACGACGGCGATGTTCAGCCTGGTCGACGGGGTGCTGTTCAAGCCGCTGCCGTTTCCGTCGCCGGAGCGCATCGTGCGCGTGTGGGAGACGCCCACGACCACCACCTCGAACTCGACCACGACACGCACGTTCATCGAGCTCGTGCGGCAGACCCGGGTCTTCGAGGCCCTGTCCGCGGAATCGCAGTCCTCCGCCACCGTCGACGCGCACGGCGTGCCGGTGCGTCTCACCGGCCGCTACGTCTCAGCCGATCACTTCACCGTGTTCGGCGTGCAGCCGGCGCTGGGCCGGGCCTTCCATCAGGACGAGGATCAGCCGGGGCACGACCGCGTGTTGATCCTGAGCCACGCCGCGTGGCGCACGCACTTCGGCGCCGACCCGGGGATCATCGGCCGCGACCTGCGCCTCGACAACGTGCCGTACCGCGTCATCGGCGTGCTCCCGCCCGGGGTCTTCGATCGCCAGCGCGCCCGTCCGCTCGAGGAGCCGGCGAGTTTCTGGCGCCTCAACGGCTTCACCGAACAGGAGCTGTCGATGGGCGCCCACTGGCTGAACCCCGTGGGCCGCCTGAAGCCGGGCGTGACGCTGGCCGAGGCCGATGCCGACGTCAAGGCCGTGCGTGCCCGCATCGCGGACCTCATGCCACCCTGGAAGCAGCAGTGGAGCATCGCCGTCGAGCCGTTCGATCGGCTGCTCATCGGCGATCGGCTCCGCCAGGCGATCTACGTCGCCCTCGGCGCCGTGGTGCTGGTGCTGCTCATCGCGTGCGCGAACGTCACCAACCTGCTGCTCACGCGCAGTGCCGCGCGGCAGAAGGAGTTGGCCGTGCGGGCGGCCCTGGGCGCCGGCCGGGCCCGAATCGCCGCCCAGCTGCTGGTCGAGTCACTGGTGCTCGGCCTGGCCGGCGGCGTGGCCGGCGTGGGCGTGGCGGCGGTGTTGATGCGGGTCGCGATTCCGCTCCTGCCGGCGATGCCCTTCACCGCCGACGTCGTACTCGACCTCCGGGTCCTGGCGTTTGCCACGGCCATCGCCGTCGGCGCCGCGGTGCTCGTGGGCATGCTGCCGGCGATTCGCTCGTCACGCGGGGCCGCAGCCGAAGCCCTCAATGCCGCGTCGCGCGGCTCGTCGGGCGCGCACGACGCCACGCGGCGGACGATCGTGGCCGTGGAGGTCGCGGTGTCAGTGGTGCTGCTGTGCGGCGCGTCGTTGCTCTTCCAGAGCCTCGCCCGCCTGCGCCAGGTCGACGTCGGCGCCCGGCTCGACGGCGTGGTCACGATGTCGGTCGACCTGCCGCGCGACCGCTATCCGAGCGGCAACGCGCTCGCCGCCTTCTACCCGGTGCTCGCCGAGCGCGTGCAGGCCGTGCCTGGCGTGCTGTCGGCGTCGATTGCCGGCGACGTGCCTCTCGAGGGCACGGGCGGCGAGAACCTCCTCCTGCCGGGCCGGGAGGAGCGGGTGCTGGTGCGCTTCAAGCGCGCCGACCACGCCTACTTCGCCACGCTTGGCGTGCCGGTGACGAACGGCCGTGGCTTCACCGCCGCCGACCGCATCGGCGCGCCGTACGTCGTGGTCATCAACGAGGCCCTGGCGTCGCGCCTTCGCGAGCGGTTCGGGATGCAGGATCCGATCGGGCAGCTCGTCGATCTGCCGGCCCTGGGCTTCGGTCCCGATCGCCGGGCGAGCATGACGGTCGTCGGGGTCGTCGGCAACGAGCGCGTGCGCAGCGATCTCCGGGCGCCGGCCGAGGAGGTCGCCTACGTGCCGATGGCGCAGGCGCCGCGCATGCAGGTGAAGCTGGCGGTGCGGACCCGCGGGGATGCCGCGGCCGCCGTGCCGGCGATCCGCGAGGCCGTGCGCGACGCCGACCCGGGCCTGGCGCTCGCCGACATCCGCACCATGGACGAGATCTGGCGGGGCAGCCTGTCGGGGCTCACGGAGCCGGCGTGGCTGGTCAGCGCATTCGCCGTGGTCTCCGCCGTGCTCGCGGCCATCGGCGTCTACGGCGTGCTGGCGCATGCCGTGGCGCAGCGGCGGCGCGAGATCGGCATCCGCATGGCGCTCGGGGCACGGCGCGACGACGTCGTGCGCCTGGTGATGCGAGGCACCCTGGCGACGGTGGCGATCGGCCTCGCCGCCGGCGTGGCCGGCGCTGCGGCGTTGTCGCGTCTCATGCAGAGCCTGCTGTTCGAGGTGTCGGCGCTGGAGCCGATGGCGTTCGTGGTGGGTGCCGCCGCGATGGTGCTGATTGCCGCCGCGGCCGCGTTCGTGCCGGCGCGACGCGCGGCCGGCGTCGACCCATCCTCGGCGCTACGCAGCGAAGGTTAACGCCGAGTGCTGTCGATCCGCTGCCCGCGGACGGCCCCTACTTCGTGCCGAGCGCGATCGGCAGGGCCGCGCCGTAGAGCATCGTGCGGTCGTCGTCGCGAGCGGCCCATGTGAGCAGCGTGTCGAGACGCGTCTGCACGCGGCCCTCGAACACGGTGCGGCCGTCGGCCACGACCGTGACCGGCCGGCTGAAGTCCACCACTTCGGGGGACAGCAGCAGCGTGAAGGCGGCGACGCCACGCGTCGTGGCGCGAATCGTGTTCCCCTCGCGCACCAGGTCCACGCGGCCGCCGGCGACGCGGCTGACGAACAGCGGCGACACGCGAGGCATCGGCGTGGGGGCGTAGTTGCCGCGGAGCTCCACGTTCGTCCCGTCGCGATCGACGGTGAGCCGCAGCGGCTCGCCGGCGGAGTAGATGCCGAGGAAGTCCTCGAGGTCCAGGCCTTGCGGCAGCTCGCGGCCATTGATGGCGCGCACGACGTCGCCGGCCACGAGGCCCATGCCGTCCGCGTTCGATCCCGTGACCACGTGCGTCACCTTCATCCCCGCCGTGCGCGTGCCGAAGCTGGGGTCCGCGCCGGAGACGACGTCGTTGATGTCGGGCAGCGGATCGCCTTGCCGCGCCGGCGCCAGGCGATCGATGACCAGCCAGTGCGCCCGGTTCCGCGACGTGGCGCTGTCGGTCTGCCACGTCAGCCGCGCCGGATGCGGCACCCGTGGATGCTCGCGCACGAATGTCTCGAAGTCGTCCTTCACCGTCGGCCACCACGACGTGTTGTGCCCGGCCTCGAGCTGCGGCATGTAGACGTGCGTCAGGCCGCCCCTGGCGAAGCCGGCCATGATCGGCTCGACGCGCGCCGCCGGATACAGCGGATCGCGGCCGCCGTTCACCGAGAAGAACGGCTTGTTGGTGAGGTTGTGCGGGAACAGGGCGCCGCTGATGCCGAGGTCGCCGTTGCGCAGCACCAGGATGAAGCCATTGAGCGGCAGGAAGCTGGCGTAGGGCGTGGTGTCGCGCATGGCGACGTAGAAGGCGCCGGTGCCGCCATCGGAGACGCCCGACAGCACGACCCGGTTCTCGTCGACGTTGTAGGTGCGCTTCACGTGGTCGAGGATGGCCGGCAGGTTCTCGTCCTGGGCGGCGGCCCACCACTCCGCGCCGGCCCAGGCCTGCGGCAGGACGTAGATCTGCTCGACGCCGGCGAGCGCCCCGATCGAGCCGTCGCCGCGCCCGCCCGGCTCGGGCCGGCCGACGCCGCCGTGCAACTGCACCCGCACCTGGTAGCGCGTCTTCGGGTCGTAGGTGGCGGGGACGTCGAGGCTATACGGAAAGTCCGTGCCGCCGCTCTTCCGCACCAGCCGCTGCACACCGCGCGGGACGTCGGTCTTGTAGGGACGTCCGGCCTTCAGTCGCGCGAAGGCGGTGTCGAAGTCCACGCCGCTCGTCGCGATCGCGCGAGCGGCCGTGGCAGCCTCGGTGGCGCCGGGCGCCGCCCAGAACGCCGCGAAGGCCTCGTCCACGGGCGCCGTGCCGCCTCCGGCAGGCGCCACCGACGCGGCGAATCCGAGTGCGCCGCAGAACACCAGGGCGCGCGTCGTCTCTGCCCGTCGCGGCATCGCTAGTCCCGCGACCCGGGGGCGAGATCCCGCGCCCCGCCCTTGTAGACCGTGCCGCCCTTCATGACGAAGCGCACACGTTCCAGCTCGGTGATGTCCGCCAGCGGGTCGCGCTCCACCGCGATGAGATCGGCGAAGCGGCCGGACGTCAGCGTGCCGACGCGGTCGGCCCAGCCGATCGCTTCCGCGGCGATCCGGGTCGCCCCCTCGATCGCCGCCATCGGCGACTGGCCCAGGCCGACACGAAGCTTGAACTCGCGGGCGTTCTCGCCATGCGGGAACACGCCGGCGTCGGTGGCGAAGGCGATCGGCAGCTGGTGCGCCAGCGCGATCTTGAACGCCTTCTCCTGCGTGCCCTGCATCGCCTTCTCGCGTTCCACCTGATGCGCCGGGATGTTGAGCGTCTGGTTGTCGTTCAGGATCGTATTGCCGACGTAGAGCGTGGGCGCGAAGTAGGTGCCGCGCGCCTTCATCATCCGCGCCGCCTCTTCGTCGAGCATGCTGCCGTGGTCGATGGTGCGGACGCCGGCGCGCACGGCCGCCTTGATGCCCTCGGTGCCATGCGCGTGCGAGGCCACGAACTTGCCCCAGCGGGTGGCTTCCTCGACCGCGGCGGCGAGCTCGGCATCCGAATACTGCTGCGCACCCGGCGGGATGCCCTTCGACATCACCGCGCCGGTGGCGAGGATCTTGATGAAGTCCGCGCCCTGTTTCAGGTTCGTACGGACGACCTTGCGGACTTCGTCGGGGCCGTCGGCGAGGTTCTTCACGATCGGCACGTCGACGTAGATCGAGAACTGGCGCGCGTCACCGGCGCCGCCGGTGGCCGAGACGTAGTTGCCGGCGACCTGCAGGCGCGGCCCCGGAATCGATCCCTTGTCGATGGCGTAGCGGAGGTCGATGTCGACGTAGGGCCAGGTCGGCCCCATGTCGCGCGTCGTGGTGAAGCCCGCCAGCAGGGTCGTGCGCGCGTTCACCGCGCCGTAGATGGCGGCGCGTCCTGGCGTGGTCGTGAGCAGGTTCGATTCCCAGTTGGTGCCGACCTCGTCGGTGAGGTGCGTGTGGAGATCGATCAGCCCCGGCAGGATCGT
>CADEDM010000077.1 GCA_902826065.1 uncultured Acidobacteriota bacterium
GCGTGCCGGTGGTGATGACGTCGCCGGGCTCGAGCGTGCAGAAGCGCGTGAGCCACTCGACGATGTAGGGCACCGGGAAGATCAGCTCGCGCGTGTTCGAGGCCTGGCGCTTCTGGCCGTTCACCCATCCCTCGACGTCGAGCGCCGAGGGGTCGAGGCCCACGGCGATGCACGGCCCGATCGGGCAGAACGTGTCGAAGCCCTTGGCGCGGGAGTACTGCACATCCCTGGCCTGCAGCTCGCGGGCGGTGACGTCGTTCAGGCAGGTGATGCCGAGGACGTAGTCCATGGCGTCGGCGGCCTTCACGCGGCGCGCGCGGCGGCGGATGACCACCGCCATCTCGGCTTCGTGCTCGATGCGTCCCGACCACGCGGGGAGGCCGACTTCATCCTCGGGCCCCACGACGGACGTCGTCGGCTTGATGAACAACAGGGGCTCGGCCGGCAGCGCCTTCTTCATCTCCGCGGCGTGGTCCTTGTAGTTCAGGCCGATGGCCATCACCTTCGACGGCAGCACCGGCGGCAGCAGCGCCGGCAGCGGCCCGTCCACGGCGGCACCGGCGCGGTAGTCGCCGAACACATCGCCCTCGAGCCACGCGAACGTGCCGTCGCGCTCCACCACGTAGCGTCCGCCGTGGCCCTGCTTCACTCTGTAGATCTTGTCCATCTGGCCGTATTCCTGGTCCCTGGTCCCCGTTCCCTGCACGCGACGCGTCATTGTCGAGCGACTTCCTCGGCGCGATTCGACGGCGCGCTGCGGTTGGCGGGCGTTGCCGAGTCTATCGCGACGACGACGTACACGTATCTCGTGCCCGGCGTCACCTGCTTGTCCTCGAAGCTGCGCGCCGTGATCGGTGCGGGCGTCAGCACCGTGCCCGGCTCGCCGCCGGCCTCGCCGCGCAGCACGAGATATCCGGCAAGGTCCGGCGCTTCGACGCCTTCCCAGATCAGGCTGATGACGCCGGCGCCGCCCACGGCCTCGAGCGCCGTGGGTGCGGGCGGGGGGAACGTGTCGCGGGCGGTCTCGCAGCCGGGCGGCGACGCCGGCCCTTCGATGGCGACGCCGTCGAAGGTGTCGACGCCGCGCACGACGAAGCACCGCTCGGCGTCGAACGTCACGCCGGCTACGTCGAACGCTGGCGCGGCCACTGACTCCGAGGCCAGCGGTGCACCCGACGGCGTGCCGGCAGCATCGGCAACGTAGACGTTGTAACGGGTCGGCGGGCGGACCGTGCCGAGCGGCCGTGACTCCAGCAGATCGACGGCGGGCGGCGGCGCCTGCCAGGCATCGGGCGCGGGCGTCCAGGTCAGGTGGTAACCCGTGGCGTCGTAGGTGAGCACCGGCGCTGACGGCGCGCCCGACGGCGGCGCCACCGGCACGCTGCGCACCGTGCTCCACGCGCCACGGCGACCGCCCCGGCTCACCGCGGAGGCCATGTAGTGGCGCTTCAGCACGAGCTCGGGGCGCTCGAACACGATCGGGCCCGGCACCGTCGGGTCCTCGGACGCGCCGCGAACGACCGGGGTCTCGGTCGCGCGCAGCGCCGCCGGGGTGAGCGTCTCGCTGAACGCCACCGAGGCACCCTGATCGACGCCCGGAGGCAGCGGCACGGGCGGAGTACCTGCCGGCAGCGGCGGCGCGGGCGGCAGCGGCCGTCGCACCGGCGACGAGGCCACGAGCACCGCCCCGCCCGGAATGCGGCCGGTCTCGAGCCGTGGCGCGGCCACCGCGGTCAGCGCGTAGACCTCGACGCGGCCGATATCGCCGGGTTGATCGCCCGCCGCGTTGCTGGCCGGCACGAGCACCGTCAGTTCCACCGCATCCCCGCGACGCAGGGCCGCGAACGTCTGGACGGCTGCAGGCACGCGCGGCAGGGGCGCCAAGGGCGCCCCCCGCTTGCCGCAGGCCGCGCCTGCGAGCAGCGTCAACCCGAGGCCCAGCGCCGCCAGTCCCGCGCGGCCGGGCCGACGCCACGCCCGCGACGTGGAGAGAGGCGCGAACGGCGGTCGGGGCATTGGGGTGGGAGCGCCGGCCGGCGACGGAGGCAGGGGCGTCCCAGTGTCCCCGCTGGCGAAAAGCACTGTCAAGGAATCCGGACGGTGCCCCGCCTCCCTGCCACGCATCGCGCGGCCCTTCACTGGCAGTGAAGTTGCACCGACCGGGGCGTGACGTCTGCCCCCGTCCCCGAGGTGTCCCGATGACCGCCCGTCGCCTGATCCTCCCCACCGCCATGGCGCTCGCCGTCGCCGCTGCGCCGGCGTTCGCCCAGGATCCGCCCACCGAGGCGACACCCGCGCCCCAGGCCGTCGAGCGCGCCAACCGCCGGGCCCGCGTCGACGAGGGCGCCGCGCCCGCGCGAGCGGAGCGTTCCCGGCCGGCCGAAATGCGCGTTCGCGAGCGCGCCGCGTCCCCTGCGCCAGCAGCGGCGCCATCCGCCGCATCGCCGGCCCTCGAAGAACAGGGCGGACGTCGCCGCGGGGGCGGGGGCTCGGCGTCCAGTGGCGGCGGCAGCCGCAGCGGCGGCGATCAGGCCGTCCGTCGTGGCGGCGTGCGCAATCCGGATGTCGGCGGCGGCAGCCGCAGCGCCGGACAGGCCGTGCCCCGCGCGGGTGCGCCACGACCGCCGCGATCCGGCGGATGGGGGTCGTCGAACGGGCGCCGCTACTACGGCGGCGCGCGCGGCTTCGGCTACTACGCCTACGACCCGTGGAGCTGGTACGGCTGGGGCTGGCCGGCGTATGGCGCTTACGGCGCGTGGGGCTGGAACAACTACAACTACGGCTACGGCGGCTACTACGGTGGCGGGTACGGGGGAGGCTATGGCGCCTATGGCGGCCCGTACGGTTGGTCGATCGGCGGCGTCCGCCTGAAGGTGGATCACCGCGACGCCGAGGTCTACGTCGACGGCTACTACGCGGGCACCGTGGACGACTTCGACGGCATCTGGCAGCAGCTGCGGCTCGACGACGGCGGCTACCGCATCGAGATCCGCAAGCCCGGCTTCGAGACGCTGGTCTTCGACGTGCGGGTGATGCCCGGACGGACGATCACCTATCGCGGCCACATGGTGTCGGTGCCCTAGCCGCACCGCACGCGTGAGCGGACGATCGACGGCCGGCCTTCGGGTCGGCCGTCGTCGTGTACGGGCTAGGCCGTCGCGCGGCGCGTGAACCAGGCGTAGAGCGGCAGGCCCAGCGCGATGATCAGCAGACCGGCCGCCGATGGCCCCAGGGGCGTACGGTCCATGAGCGGGCGGCCCAGGTCGGTCCACAACGCGTTGGCGACGATGACGGCGCACACCACGATGAACAGCGCCGGCAGCACGGGATAGCCCCAGGTCGAGTAGGGGCGCGGCGCGTTCGGCTCGCGCTGCCGCAGCACGAACAACGCCGCCACCGCGACACCGTTGAACAGCAGGATCGAGAAGCCGGTGTAGGTGGTGAGCGCGCTACCACTGCCGGTCACGATCAGCAGCGTGGTCCAGATCGCCTGCGCCACGATGGCCGTGGCCGGTGTGCGATAGGTGGGATGGACTCGCGCGGCGGCCGGGAAGAACATGCCGTCGCGGGCCATCGCGTAGTAGACGCGCGGGCCGACGAAGATCATCGCGCTGTTGCTGGCCAGCAGGCTGATGATCGACACGATCCCCATCACGTTGCCGGCGTTGGTGCCGAGCAGGCGGTCGGCGATGACATCGAGCACGCTGCCGCGGATGGCTGAGAGTTCCTGCACCGGGAACACGAACAGGTAGAGCGCGTTCAGCAGCAGGTAGATCACGATCACGGCCACGGTGCCGAGGGCCAGCGCCTTCGGCACGTTGCGACCGGGGTCGCGAATCTCCTCGGCTACGTACGACGCCGCGTTCCAGCCGGCGTAGGCGAACAGCACCGGCACGAGCGCGAACAGCCATGACCCGACCGCGGGCATCGGCGCCGGCGCGGTGAGGTTGCCGAACGAGCCGGTACCGAACGCGAAGCCCGCCAGCATGAACAGCACGAGCGCCGAGATCTTGAGGCTTGCGAGCACGTTGCCGACGAGGCGGCCGGGGCCGACGCCGCGCAGGTGAATCCACGACAGCAGCCACACCGAGACGACCGCGGTGATCGTCTGCGGCGAGATCGTGATCGTCAACGGCCCGAGCGGCACGGCGAGGATCGCCACGTCGCTGCCGACGCCGGGGATGAAGCGCGAGAGATAGAGCGAGAGGAAGAACGCGTTGGCGGCGATGGCGCCCGAGAAGCCGGCGACGAATGACGTCCAGCCGGTGAGGAACGCCGCGACACGGCCGTACGCGGCGTGAAGATAGACGTACTCGCCGCCCGCGCGCGGCCGCACCGCCGCGAGTTCGGCGTACGCGAGGGCGCCGGCGAACGCGAGCGCGCCGGCGGCCAGCCACGCCAGCAGGAAGAGACCGGGATGCGGCACCGCCGCCGCAACCTGCGGCGAGGTGAAGAGGATGCCGCCGCCGATGACGTTCGAGACGACGATCGCGGCCGCGTCGAGCGCGCCGAGCCGTCGTTCGAGTGTGGGCACCGAGGCGGCGGTGGCGGTCGCAGTGGCCGTCGACATGCCGCCGATTATATGGGCGGCTACTGCGTGAGCAACTGGCGTTCGATCGGGAACTCGCCCAGCTTCGCCCAGACCTGCGAGCCCTTCTTCAGGTACAGCTCGACCTTGGCGTCGATGAACCCGGAGTGCTGCAGGATCTGCATGCGCGGCTGCTCGCCGGTGTAGCCCAGAGCCGAGCGCAGCACGATCTCCTCGGTCGAGGCGCCGGGCGCCAGGGCGTTGTTCCGCACCGCCCACCCGTAGTGCTCACCCCACATCTCGGTCTCGGTGACGCGGCGGAAGATGGCGTTGATCTGCACGCCGTCGATCGGCGCCTCCGACTTGTTGCGCAGCTTGAGTTGCACCGACGGCACCAGCTTGTTCTTGCCGTCGGCCATGATGCCGGCGTCGAACCAGCCGGTGGTGACCTCGACCGGCTCGAGCACCAGGATGGGATTCGCCTTCGAGCAGCCGGCAAGTGCCAGCAGCAGCGCACTGACGGTGAGTAGACGATGGGCCATGGCGCCTAGAGGATAGCCCGCCCGCGCCCGATGCGCGGCGGTGTCACTGCATTCGACACCGTGCGCGGCGAAAAGGCTCCCGGCGGTTCTAGAACTCCTGCACCTGCACCCGCTGCTTCGCCTGCTCCCGGTCGATCTTGCCGGAGCGGTACGCGACGAGATCGGCGGCCTTGATGCGCAGCGTGACCGTGGAGACCTCGTCGTAGGTGCTGGGCGGCGCCAGCAGGTCGCGGCGCTCGTTGTCGCGGGCGGCCACGGTGAGCCAGGCCTCGGGGTCGAGGAAGGTGGCCATCGGCAACGCGTTGTCCACCATCGCCTCGATGAGCGCCTGCACGACGGCATCCGTATAGGCCTTGTTCGGATCCTGCAGCAGCGCGTCGAGGGCCGGCTTCGCGGCCTCCGGCACCGCGCGTGCCGGCGTCGTGGACGACGCCAGCGCCGATGGCCCCGTGGCGCCGCTGCCGGCGCGTGCCAGCCCGAACGGCCGCAGCTGCATCTCCAGCCGTCGCAGCGCGGCTTCGGCCATCTGGCGCTCGGGTCCGGACGTGGACGCGACGAACGCCCGCAGCGACTGAATCGCGTCGTTGGCGCCCTGCGCGTCCTGGTCGAGCATCGTGCGCAGGCTCCACATCATGCTCTGGCGCAGCACCGGCACCTCGACGTCGAAGAACACGCCGTAGCCGTCGAGATTGAAGCCGCGCGCGTTCGACTCGCCGGCCATCACCACCAGATCGGGCATGACCGATCGGAACTGCGTGTTGAGCCGCGCGGCGCCGGAGTTGACGGCGCGGGCCAGCACGCTCTCCATCAGGTAGATCTGGTGCCGCAACTGCTCCTGCGTCGTGGGCGCGGGCGGCGCCGACTGGGCGGCGGCGGTCCCCGCCATCGCCGCAATCGCGGCGACCCCGAGCATCATCTGCGTGCGTGTCATGACGATCCCCTCGACCCTCTCGAACGTGCGAGTCCCGGCCACGGCGCTTACTGCGGCGGCCGCAGGCCGGCCCGAATCAGGTAGTTGATGGCTTCCCGCTGGCGCGCGACCTCGGCGCCGGTGCGGCCTTCGAGTTGCCCGATGCCCTGCTCGACGCGCACGAGATCGGCGCGGCGCTGCAGATCGATGTCGCGCCCGAACTGCGTGAGCCGCAGCGCGAGTTCCTGCTGCTGGCGCTTCTCGCTCGCCTCGATCAACGCCCGCACGCGAGCGATGGTCTCGGCGTCGGCCGCCACCGGCGCGGCGCTGCCGGCCGCGGGACGCGCCGCGATGTCGTGGCGCAGCGACTGTTCCATGGCCGTGAGCGCGACCTTCCAGTCGTCGCTGGCGGCCGGGGCGGCGGCGACCGCGGCCGCGGCCGGCGCCGGCGTCATCCAGCCGGTCGAGACCGTCCAGCCGCGCTCGTCGTGTCGCACCTGCACGTTGGCCACCGACGCGCCGACCGCCAGGGCGAGGGTGGCGGCGACGAACTGCGCCCACACCGGCACGCGACGCCACGCCGGCACGTCGGGGGTGACGACGTTCGACACGGCCGACTCGGGCACGACCGTGAACCGGAGGTCGGGGGTAGGCGGCGTCCACGCCGTGAGGGCGTGCCGCACGCCGCCCAGCGCCGCGACCTCGTCGCGACAGCGCCCGCAGGTGGCGATGTGCCGGGCCACGGCGTCCTTCTGTCCGGGCTCGATGTCGTCGTAGAGATACGCGACGAGGGTCTCGGTGTCGTCGCAGGTGTAATGCGTGCTCATGATGCGTCCCCGCGGATGTCGGCCGCCGACATCCCGCCCTTCTCCAACTGCCGCCGCACGACGCTGAGCCCCTGATAGAGCCGGGTCTTCACCGTGCTGAGCGGGCATCCCTGCATCTCCGCGATCTCCTGGAAGGTCAGGCCGTGGTACTCCTTCAGCAGGATCGCGGTGCGTTGTTCCTCGGGCAGCTTCGCCATCGCCGCGGCCACCGCCCGTCCGATCTCGCGCCGCCCGACCAGCGTCTCGATCGACTCGCTGGGCCCGTGCGCGGCCGCGAGCTCGGAGATGTCGACGTCCTCGGGCATCTGCACGACCGGCGTGCGACGCTGGCGGCGCATCCAGTCGCGGCACAGGTTCAGCGCGATGCGGTAGAGCCACGACGAGAACTTCGCCTGGCCTTTGAAGCCGTTGATGGCGCGATACGCGCGCAGGAACGTCTCCTGGCATACGTCGCGCGCGTCGTCCTCACGGCCGAGGGTGCGGTACGCGAGGGCGTAGATCGGGCGTTCCCAGCGCCTGATGAGCTGGTTGAAACTGTCGACGTCGCCGTCCATCGATCGCGCGACGAGCTCCTCGTCGGTGATCGTGAGTGCCTGCACGGTCAGCGTCGCCCCTTCCCGTCGAGCTCGTCCGGCGGCCGCCGGCGGCTCCCTGATGTCGAGCCCCAACAGTTCCTAAGACGGCCCCATCGCCCGTTTGGCCGTGCACGGGCGGGCCTCGTGCGTCCGATTGTACCCAGCCGCGCGGCGGACGCGGCAGTCGGCGCAAAGTCCTTTGCCGACACGACTTCCCGCGCCCAGCGGGCTACAATCGGAGGGCGCCGTGGCCACTCCGCCCCTTGATTCCGACGCGTTCCTGACGACCGACGACGTCCTGGCCTACCTGCAGATCAACCTGCGCACGGTCTACCGCCTGATCGACGCCGGGAAACTGCCCGCGGTCCGCGTAGGCCGGCAGTGGCGCTTCCGCCGCCGCGACCTCGATGCCTGGCTCGATCAGCAGCGGCTGGCCTCCACGGCGCCGGGACCTCCCCCCGGCACCACCGAGGCCGGCCCCCGGCGGGTGCTCGTCGTCGACCCTGACGGCACCGCCCGGGATGTGGCCGCCAGCGCGCTGCGCAGTGCCGGGCACACGGTCGATACGGCGCCCGACGGCGTCGTCGGCGCCTCGCGCCTCGGGGCCACCGCCTACGACCTGGTCGTCACCGAGTTGAAGCTGCCGGCCCTCGACGCGTTCGCCATGATCCGCGAAGGGCGCCGCCACGCGCCGGCCCTGCGCATCCTCGTCGTCACCGGGCACTCCACCGAGGCTGCCGCCATCGAGGCCCTGAACTTCGGCGTGGCGGGCTACCTCGTGAAGCCGGTGCGCGCCGCCGAGATCGTGGCCACGGCGACGCGCGTGCTCGCATGATCCAGCTCGCCTCGCTATCCAAGCGCTTCGGCGAACGGGTGCTGCTCGACGCCGTGACGTGGCACGTCGGCGACGCCGACCGCGTCGGCCTGTGTGGACCCAACGGGGCCGGCAAGACCACGCTGCTCAAGATCCTCGCCGGGTTCGACGAGGCCGACGGCGGCGAGGTGATCCGCCCGAGCGGCCTCACCGTCGGCTATCTCCCGCAGGACGGCCTGATGCACGCCGGCCGCAGCGTCTTCGACGAAGCCAGCCAGGCGCTGAAGCCGCTGCTCGACATGAAGGCCGAACTCCACGATGTCGAGCACCAGCTCGCCGAGGCGTCGCTCGCGGCCGACGTCCACGACACGCTGCTCGAGCGCTACAGCCAGCTCCAGGAACGCTTCCGGCTCGCCGACGGCTACGCCCTCGACCAGAAGGTCGCGACGATCCTGCGCGGCCTCGGCTTCCTGCCCGCCGATTTCGAGACCCACGCCGAACATCTCTCCGGCGGCTGGCAGATGCGGCTGGCGCTCGCCAAGCTGCTGCTGCAGGCGCCGAGCCTGCTGCTGCTCGACGAGCCCACGAATCATCTCGATCTCGAAGCGCGCAACTGGCTCGAAGACTACCTGGCGCGCTATCCGTTCTCGGTGATCCTGGTGTCGCACGACCGCTACTTCCTCGATGCGGTCGTCAGCCGCATCGCGGACCTGTCGCTGCGCACGATCACCGACTACCACTGCAACTACTCGCAGTACCTCGTCCAGCGCGACGAGCGGATGACGCGGCTGCGCGAGGCCAAGAAGAAGCAGGACGAGGAAGTCGCGCGGATCCAGGCGTTCATCGACCGCTTCCGCTACAAGGCGACCAAGGCGGCGCAGGCGCAGAGCCGCATCAAGATGCTCGAGAAGATCGAGCGCATCGAGGTGCCCCCCGAGCGCAAGCGCATCCACTTCCAGTTCCCGGCGGCGGCGAAGAGCGGCCGCATCGTGCTGGAACTGGCGCACGTGCGCAAGGCCTACGGCGCCAAGGTGGTGCTCGACGACGTGTCGCTGCACATCGAACGCGGCGACCGCATCGCGCTCGTCGGCCCCAACGGCGCCGGCAAGTCGACTTTGATGCGCCTGCTCGTGGGCGTCGAGGCGCCGGATGCCGGCACCCGTACCGAGGGGCACCAGGTCGTGCTGCAGTACTTCGCGCAGGACGAAGCCACGCGCCTCGATCCCACGCTGACGGTCTACGAGACGCTGGCCTCGGGGTCGCCTCTGCACATGGTGCCGGCGATCCGGAACGTGCTCGGCGGCTTCCTGTTCTCGGGTGACGACGTGCTGAAGAAGGCGGGTGTGCTCTCGGGCGGCGAGCGGACACGGCTCGCCGTGGCGCGCATGCTGCTGCGGCCCTCGAACACGCTGGTGCTCGACGAACCGACGAACCATCTCGATCTCGACTCGAAGGACGTCCTGCTGGATGCGCTGACCGACTACGGCGGCACGCTGCTCTTCGTCTCGCACGACCGCTACTTCGTCGAGCGCCTCGCCACGAAGATCATCGACGTGGGCGGCGGCAAGGCCCGCCTCTACCCGGGCAGCTACGCCGAGTTCCTGTGGAGCCAGTCCAATGGCGGCGCCGCGCCGACGCCGGCGGCAGGCAGGACCGACGCGCCGCGGCCATCGGGCGGCAAGCCGAACGCGGCGGCGGCGACCGCGGCCACGCCCGCGCTGGACGAGGCCGTCGCGCCGGCCAGCTACGAGGATCGGAAACGAGACGCGGCCGAACGCAAGAAATGCGAGCGCGCCTACCAGGCCCTCGCGACACGGATCGCGGAGCTCGAGGGCCGCATCGCCGAGCGCGAGACCGAGATCAAGACCGTCGAGGCTGCCATCGCCGCCCCGGGGTTCTACGCCAGCCCGGACGCCGCCAAGCCAACCCTGGACCGCCACCAGGCCCTGATGTGGGAGGTCGGCGACCTGCTCTCGCAGTGGGAGATGCTCCAGGCCGAGGCCGAGGCGAAGAAGACGGCGCTGGCTACCTGAGCTGTCGGGAATCCGGGCCCCGCAGCCGGAATCCGTCACGACCAGAACCACGGGACCGACAGTTTTGTAACAACGCTGGTCCATTTCAGGTCGATCAGTCGAGCCGCACCGGTCGAGATTACACATTTCGTCGCAAACGCGGCCGATCTCGACGCCATTCCCGTGACGGGCACGACAGTTGCGTATGCGGACGCCAAGCCGAGTCATGCCCGCGCCCAAGTCTGCTCCCCCCCGCCGTGCGGCCAAAGCCGCGGTGACGCCCGCCCGCAGCGGCACGGCGCATCGCGCCCCAATTGCCGCAGCGCATTTCGTCGATGACGCGTTCTTTCGTCATCTCGTGGCGCACATGCGGAACGGCGTGCTGGCCATCGATCGTGGCGGCGCGCTGGTGCTGATCAACGACGAGGCGTGTCGGATTTTCGGCCTGCCGGCCGGCGAAGACTACATGGGGCGGCCGTTCGCGGAGGTCTTCCACGCGCATCCGGCGATCGTCCGGGTGCTCGCGGGCGCCTACGAGCTGGCCTTCCTGCCAAACCGTGCCGAACTGCGCCTGTCGCCGTCGGAGAAGGTGCTCGGCTACACGCTGTCGCTCATCCGCAACGCCGAGGGCCTGACCATCGGCGCGGCGATGTTCTTCAAGGACCTGACGCGGGTCGAGCAGCTCGAAGAGCGCGAGCGGCTGCGCGACCGCCTCGCCGTGCTCGGCGAGATGGCCGCGGCGGTGGCGCACGAGATCAAGAACCCGCTGGCCGGCATCGAAGTCATGGCCGGCCTGCTGCGCCGTCAGCTCAAGGACAACACCCAGGCCACCGCGCTCGTCGGCGACATCATCAACGAAGCCAAGATGGCCAACGCGATCGTCCAGGAGATCCTGGACTTCGTGCGCCCCGTGCGCCTGCAGATGGAGCGCACCTCGGTGGCGGCGGCCCTGCAAGCCGCCGTCTCGCTGGCCGACGGCAAGGCCCGCCGCGGTCACGTCGACGTGCAGCTCGCCATCAACGAGGCGTTGCCCCTCATCGACGCCGACAAGATCCAGCTGGTGCAGGTGTTCGCCAACCTGCTGATCAACGCCTTCGAAGCGTTGAACGGCCAGGGCCGCGTCAGCATCAGCGCGCGCGAGGTGACGCGTGAGGAGGACGGCGCGTTGCCGCTCGACGGCCTGCACCCGATGCCGACCGTGGTCGTGGAAGTGGCCGACGACGGGCCGGGGGTGCCGCCGGAACTCGCCGACAAGATCTTCAGCGCGTTCTTCACCACCAAGGCACAGGGGTCGGGCCTCGGCCTGGCCATCGTGCGCAAGATCGTCGACGCCCACGACGGGCGCATCGACATGACCAGCCGGCCCGGCGCCGGCACGAAGTTCCGCGTCGCGCTGCCGGTCAGCGGCGACGCCCGGGTGTGGTAGGAGCGGACTGATGAGTCGAATTCTGGTTGCCGACGATCACGACGCGCTGCGGCGGGGCCTGGCCCTGGCGCTGCGCACGGCCGGGCACGACGTGGAGGAAGCCCCGAACGGCAACGCCGCCATCGAGCGCCTGCACAACGGCTATTTCGACGTGGTCGTCAGCGACCTGCGCATGGGCGGTTCCGACGGACTCGACGTGCTGCGCACGACGCGCACCACGCACCCGACCTCCTCCGTGATTCTGATGACGGCCTTCGGCTCGGTCTCGACCGCCGTCGAGGCGATGAAGAACGGCGCCTTCGACTACGTCCAGAAGCCGTTCGAAATCGAGGAGATGGAGGTCAAGATCGAGAAGGCGCTGGAGCTGAAGCGGCTGCGCCACGAGCTCGACTACCTGCGCCACGAGCAGCAGGAGAACTACGACTTCGACAAGATCATCGGCGGCAGCGAGACGCTGCAGCGCGTGCTCGGCGTGGTCCGCAAGGTCGCGAAGAGCAACTCGACGGTGCTGATCCGCGGCGAGACGGGCACCGGCAAGGAGCTGATCGCCGGCGCCATCCATCACAACTCGCTGCGCGCCGGCCGCAACTTCGTCAAGGTCAACTGCGCCGCCCTGCAGGAGAACCTGCTCGAGTCGGAGCTCTTCGGCCACGAGAAGGGCGCCTTCACGGGCGCCGACCGCCAGCGCATCGGCCGCTTCGAGCAGGCCGACGGCGGCTCGCTGTTCCTCGACGAGATCGGCGACATGAGTCCGTCGACGCAGGCCAAGATCCTGCGTGTCCTGCAGGAGCACGAGTTCGAGCGCCTCGGCGGCACCCGCACGTTGAAGGTCGACGTCCGCCTCATCGCCGCGACCAACCGCGACCTGCCGACGATGGTGGGCAACGGGCAGTTCCGCGAGGACCTCTACTACCGGCTCAACGTCGTCACGGTGGAGACGCCGCCGCTGCGCGACCGCAAGGAAGACATCCTGCCGCTCGCCATGCACTTCATCCGCCGCTTCTCGCAGGAGCTGAAGAAGAAGCTCGACGGCGTGCATCCCGACGCCCAGAAGATGCTGACGCGCTACAACTGGCCGGGGAACATCCGCGAACTCGAGAACGCGATCGAGCGGGCGGCCTTGCTCGCCGAGTCGCACCAGATCGCGCCCGACGACCTGCGCCTCGGCGACACCGTGCAGACGCCCGGCGCCAAGGAGAACGCGTCGGTGGTCCGCATCCCGCCGAGCGGCGTGCCGCTCGAGCAGATCGAGCGTCAGGCCCTCACCGAGGCCCTGCGCATGGCCAACTGGGTGCAGAAGGACGCGGCCGAACTGCTGTCCATCAGCCCGCGGGTCATGAACTACAAGATCAAGACCCTGAACATCGAGCTGCCGCGCCGCCGCGCCATCGCGCACGGCGACGTGGCCTGACCCACGTGGTCGGTTCCCGGGTGCCCGGGTTCCTGCCGGCCGGGTTCGGGCTGAGGTATTTGCCGTAGGATCGCGCTAGTCGAGGTAGGGGGTTGCCCGGGGGCCCCCGGCCATCCTGGAGGGCACGCATGACGCGGCGAATGGACAGCGCAACACGACTCGGCACGGTGGCCGTGGTCCTGGCGGCGATGCTGGCGTGGGCCGCTCCGGCCGATGCCCAGCGCTGGGGACGCCCCCGGACGCCGCGCGCCGGAGCCTGCTTCTACCAGAACGCCAACTTCGGCGGCGACTACTTCTGCATCCAGGCCGGCGATGAGTACGACCAGATGCCCGAGGGGCTGAACGATCGCATCTCGTCGATCCGCCTGTTCGGCGACGCCAGCGTGGTCGTCTATCGCAACCCGAACTTCAGCGGCCGCAACTCGCGCTTCAACGACGACATCCGCAACCTGCAGTCGGAAGGCTGGAACGACACCATCTCGTCGATCCGCGTGCGCCTCGACTTCGCCCGCGTCAGCCGCGACCAGGCCGAGGAGATCGTGCGCCGCGCCTACCGCAACGTCCTGGGGCGCGAGCCCGATGCGGCGGCCCGCGGCTGGGTCGATCGCATCATGCGCGACCGCTGGTCGCAGAGCGATCTCGAACGCGAATTGCGGCGCAGCCCGGAATACCGCAACCGGCGGCCGGGCGGCGACTGACCAGCGACCGGGCGGCGCGGCTAGTCGGTGCGCCTGGCCCGGGGATGCGCCCGCGCATACACCTCTTTGAGCTGCGCGGAGTTGACGTGCGTGTAGCGCTCGGTGGTGGTGAGCCGCGCGTGCCCGAGCAGTTCCTGGATGGCGCGCAGATCGGCGCCCCGCTGCAGCAGGTGGGTCGCGAACGAATGCCGCAACGCGTGCGGGCTGATCCCGGTCCGCGTGCTGCACAGTCCCACGTAGCGGGTCACGAGGCGATGGACGCTGCGGCCGGTGAGCCGACCGCCGCGCGCGTTCACGAACACCGGCTCGCGGCCCTGGCGATCGAGGCGTCCGCGCCCGGTCGCGCGGGCCTCCCCGAGGCGGCCCCGTAGTCCGCGGCCGGCGTCGCCGCGCGGCGCCGCGCGGCGGAGCGTCTCGCGGTCCGGCAGCCACCCCCGCAGCGCCGCTTCCGTCGATCGGTTGAACGGCAGCAGCCGCTCCTTGCCGCCCTTGCCGAGGACCCGCACCATCCGCGCCGGCAGGTGCACGTCGTCGAGGTCGAGGCCGACCAGCTCGCTGAGCCGCAGTCCCGACGCGTAGAACAGCTCGAGCATCGCGCGATCCCGCCGGCCGAGCGGCGTCGACGCGTCCGGGGTCTCGAGCAGCGCCGACATGTCGGCTTCGCTCAGGTGCCGCGGCACCTTGCGATCGAGTTTCGGCGCCACCGCCGCGCCCGACGGGTCGTGGGCGATCGCGCCGGCGCGCACCAGGTAGCGCAGGAACGCGCGCACGCCCGACAGCCGTCGGGCCACTGACGCCCGCGCCTGCTCCGCGCGATTGAGCGTCACGACGAAGCCGCGCACCGACTCGGCGTCGAGATCGCTGACCCTCAGCGCCGAGAGCTTCACGCCACGCGCCGACGCCGCGTGCGCCAGGTACTGCTCGACGTCGCCGGTGTAGGCCCGCACCGAGTGCGGCGAGAGGTGGCGGTTGAGCGCGAGGTGCTCGACGAACGCCTTGAGCGCGTCCCTCACGCCGTCCATGTGGAGAGATCGGCGAGCGCGCGGTCGGCCAGCGCCTGCTTGCGTTGCGCCTTGTCGCGCGGCGGGTCAACGAGCGGCGGCAGGATGCCGAAGGTGATGTTCGACGGCTGGTAGTGCGTCGGATCGGCGTGGGACGCGTAGTAGGCGAGCGCGCCGAGGGCCGTCGTGCGCGGCGGCGCCAGGGGCTCTGCACCGCGCACGAGCCGGGCGGCGTTGATGCCAGCCACGAGTCCCGAGGCCGCCGACTCCACGTAGCCCTCGACGCCGGTCACCTGTCCGGCGAAGAAGAGATCGGGCCGGGTGCGCGTCTGCCAGGTCGGGTGCAGCACCTTGGGCCCGCAGATGAAGGTGTTGCGGTGCACCATCCCGAAGCGGACGAACTCGGCCTGGGCCAAGCCGGGCACGAGCCGCAGCACGCGCGCCTGTTCGCCCCACTTCAACTGCGTCTGGAAGCCGACGAGGCTGAAGTGATCGCCGGCGATGGTGTCCTGGCGCAACTGCACGGCGGCATACGGGCGCCGGCCGGTGCGCGGATCCTCCAGGCCCACCGGCTTCATCGGCCCGAAGCGCAGGGTGTCGCGGCCGCGGTGTGCCATGACCTCGATGGGCAGACAGCCCTCGAAGAACTGCACGCTGTCGAAGTCGTGCACCGTGGCCGACTCCGCGGTCACCAGCGCGTCGTAGAACACGTCGTAGTCGGCCTTCGTGAACGGGCAGTTCAGGTAGTCGCCTTCCCCGTCGTCGACGCCGCACGCGACGCCCACGATCTCGGGTTCCGCGGCCGCCGCCACGGGCGCCTCCCGACGCAGGCTGCGCCCCCAGCGCGACTGCCGGAACACCACCGAGCGATCGATCGAATCGGCGAGCACGATCGGGCTGATCGCGTCGTAGAACGCCAGGTGCTCGTCGCCGACGAAGCGCTGGATCGATTGCGAGAGCGCGTCGGAGGTGAGCGGACCGGTCGCGACGATCACCTGGTCGCCGGGCGCCGGTGCCGGCAGTTCGGGCACTTCCTCGCGGACGATGCGGACGCGCGGCTCGGCGGCCAGTCGAGCCATGACCTCGCGCGAGAACATCTGGCGATCGACGGCCAGCGCAGCGCCGGCCGGCACGCGCGCCACCTCGGCGGCGGCCATCACCACCGAGTCGAGGCGTCGCATTTCTTCCTTCAACAGGCCGACCGCGTTGTCGAGCTTGTCGCCGCGGAACGAGTTGCTGCAGACCAGCTCGGCGAGGTGATCGGTCTTGTGGACCACGGTCGCGCGCACCGGCCGCATCTCATGCACCGTGACATCGGCGCCGCGGCGCGCCGCCTGCCAGGCGGCTTCGCACCCGGCCAGCCCCCCGCCGACGACGTGAATCACGCTTCCAGTCTAGCGGGTCCGCCCGCGGCGGGTTGCGGTCAATCCGGCGCGGCGGCCGTCGTCATCCGGACCCGGTAGCATGCCGGGATGCCATCGAACCGTTCCGAGGCGCGGCTCCAGGACGCGTTGAGCGACGTGCGGAGGCTGCTCGATCGCCACCGCCTGCTCGAGACGATCGCCGCGCGCCAGGAAGGGCCCAGGCGGGACCTGCTCGAGGACTTGCAGCACCGGCAGAACGTGGCCGAATTCCAACGCCGGTTGCAGGTCATGCACGCTGCGGACGTGGCGTTCGTCCTCGAGGCGTTGCCGCCCGGCGACCGCCAGGCGGTCTGGGCCCAGTTGACACCCGACCGCGCCGGGCAGGCTTTCGTCGAGGTCAGCGACGCGGTGCGGCCGTCGCTCGTGGAGACGACGCCGACCGAGACGCTGGAACGGCTGCTGTCGCAGCTCGACGCCGAGGACCTGGCCTACGTGTCGGAGTCGGTGCCCGACGAGGTGGTGCTGCGCGTCTCCGCGCGCCTGGCGTCGGCCGACCGCACGGTGTTCGACGACAGCGTGCGGTTCGACGACCAGCAGGTCGGCGCCGTCATGACGCGTGAGTGGGTGGCGGTGCCTGACACCTACACCGTGGAACAGGCGGTGGCGGCGCTGCGCGCCCGCGGCGAGGTGCCACCGCAGACCGACCGCCTGTTCGTCGTCGATGCGCGGCTCGTGCTCGTCGGCAGCGTGCCGCTGCAGGCGCTGCTGGTGCAGCCGCCGTCGGCACCCGTCGTCGCGGCGATGCTCGCCGACACGCCGGCCTTCGGCCCCCACGACCCCGCCATCGACGCCGTGAAGGCGTTCGAGCGCTACGACCTCGTGTCAGCGCCGGTGGTCGACGACCGCGGCAAGCTCGTCGGCCGACTCACCGTCGACGCGGCGATGGACGTGCTCCGCGAAGACGCCGAGTTGCAGGCCCTGCGTTCGGCCGGCCTTCGCGAGGACGAGGATCTGTTCGCGGCGCCGCTCGTGAGCGCCCGCAACCGCTGGCCCTGGCTCGCCATCAATCTGGTCACGGCGTTCGCGGCGTCGCGGGTCATCGGCCAGTTCGAGGGCGCGATCGGCAGCCTCGCGTCGCTGGCCGCGCTCATGCCCATCGTGGCCAGCATCGGCGGCAACACCGGCAACCAGACCATGGCGGTGGTGGTGCGTGCACTGGCGAGGGAGCGCATCCCGACGCCGGACGCCATCCGCCTGCTGCGCAAGGAGCTGCTGGTGTCGCTGCTGAACGGCGCCATGTGGGGCGCGATCGTGGGGCTGTTCGCGTTCGGCCTCTACGCCAGCCCTGGACTGGGTGTCGTCATGGCCGGGGCCGTCGTGCTGAACCTGGTCGTGGCCGCCATCACCGGCGTCGGTGTGCCGCTGCTGCTCTACTCGTCGGGCCGCGACCCGGCGCAGGGCTCGAGCGTGCTGCTGACGTTCGTGACCGACGCGATGGGCTTCTTCCTGTTCCTCGGCCTGGCGAGCGTGTTCCTGCTCTGAGGCGTGGAAGAACCGGGCACCGGGCCCGGCCGAGCCAGGCCCTAGAACCCGAAGCCCGGTTCGGCGGTGAACGGGGCGGCCACCACGAGCCGTCCTTCGACGAGCTTCAGCGGCAGCGACGGCAGCGGCCGCGGCGCCGGGCCGCCGATGGCGGCGCCACCGTCGCGCGGGTCGAAGATCGAGCCGTGGCAGCTGCAGAACAGGGTGTGGCTGTCGCCCAGCGTGTCGTCGACCTCGCAGCCCGAGTGGGTGCAGATGGCCGAGTAGGCGACGACGTCGTCGACGGCGAGCGTGCGGGTGAAGGCCGACAGCGACGACGGGTTGAGCCGCGCCAGCACGATGGTGTTGTTGGGCGAGCCGTTGCGCAGGATGTCGCCCTTCGACGCGAGCGGCCACGCCAGCAGCGCGCGACCGTCGAACGGCACGTCGTCGGGCGTGAGCGGAATCAGCGACGCGTCGTCCTTGCGCACCAGCCAGTCGCCGATGGCGGGCCGCGCCTCCTTCGGATCCTGCGAGGCGGAGATCGGCGTCATCCACGCGAGCACGAGACCGGCGGCGGTCTGCAGGACAGTGCGGCGGTGGGGCTGCGTGCGGGCGGCGGGCGCGCGGTGGAACTCGGACATCGTCGACAACCCTCGTGCTTCGAACGTGAGACGCTACTTCTTCGTGCCGCGCTTCGCGGCGCGGGCCGGGGCGCCGCCGCGGCCGCGCGTCGCGCCCCGTCGCTTGGGGGACGCGCCGGCACGGGCCTGCAGCAACTCCACCGCCTGCTCCATGGTAACCGCCTCCGGGGCGGTGCCCTTCGGGAGCGACGCGTTCGTGTCTCCGTCTGTCACGTACGGCCCGTAGCGGCCGTCGAGAATCCGCACTGGCGCCTTCGACGCCGGGTGCTCGCCGACGACGCGCAGCTCGGCTGCCGCCGCGCGCTGACGGCGCTGGCCCTTCGGCTTGGCGAGCAGCTCTTGCGCACGCGCCAGCGTGATGGCGTAGACGTCGTCGGTGGCCTCGAGCGACCGGAACTCGGTCCCGTGCTGCACGTAGGGACCGAAACGGCCGCGGTTGGCCAGGATGACCTGGCCGTCGTCGGCCGCGCCGAGTTCGCGCGGCAGTGACAGCAGCCGCAGCGCCTCGCTCAACGCCACGCCGTCTTCCGACATGCCGCGTTCGAGCGATGCGCGCTTCGGCTTTGCCTTGCTGCCCTTCTCGGGGTTCTCGCCGAGCTGCACGTAGGGACCGAAGCGGCCGTGCATCACGTAGACGGTCTGCCCGCTCACCGGGTCGTTGCCCAGCGACTTCGGGCCCTCGGCCTTCGCCCTCAGCAGCTTCAGCGCCTCGTCGAGCGTGAGATCGGCTGGCCCGATCTCCTCGGGGATCGAGGCCCGCGGCGCGTCGTCGCCGCCCTCGCCCATCTGCAGGAACGGACCGTAGCGCCCGATGCGCACGCGGATGTTCCTGCCGCTCTCCGGGTCCGTACCCAGGTCGATCATCGGGTAGTCGATCGACTTGTCCTTGCCCTGGACGATCGTCTCCAGGCCGGTGTGCTTGCCGTCGCCGCGGTAGAACGCCTTGATGAAGTCGAGCCAGTCCTTCTGGCCATTCGAGATCTCGTCGAGGATCTCCTCCATCTCCGCGGTGAAGCCGATGTCGACGTAGTCGCCGAAGTGCTCGCGCAGCAGCCGGGTGACGGCGAAGGCCGTGAAGCTGGGCACGAGCGCCTTGCCCATGCGCGTCACGTAGCCGCGGCGCTGGATGGTCGCGACGGTAGGCGCGTAGGTGGACGGCCGGCCGATGCCCTCTTCCTCGAGCCGCTTCACGAGCGACGCTTCGGTGTAGCGCGCCGGCGGGGCCGTCTCGTGGCCCTTGGCGGCGACGTTCACCAGGATGAGATCGCGATCGAGCTGATCGGGCGCGTAGACCTTGTCGCCCACCGACAGCTTCGGCAGCAGCGTCTCCTGCTCGCCGAGTTCGGCCGACGGATCGTCGCTGCCCTCGACGTAGGCGCGCAGGAAGCCGGCGAACTCGATTGCCTTGCCGCTCGCCGCGAACACGCCGCGCCGGCCGTCGGGCGCCGTACCGGTGATCTCGACCGACGTGCGCAGCAGCTGCGCGTCGGCCATCTGCGACGCGACCGCGCGCTTCCAGATCAGCTCGTAGAGTTTCAGCTCATCGCTTTCGAGCACGCGTTCGAGCGACTGCGGCGTGCGGCGGAAGTCGGTGGGCCGGATCGCCTCGTGCGCTTCCTGCGCGTTGCGCACCTTGGTCTGGTACTGGCGCGGGCCGCGGTAGAAGTCGTTGCCGTACATCTCTCGCACGGCCTGGCCGGCTTCGGTGAGGGCTTTCTCGCTGAGCGTCGTCGAGTCGGTGCGGTGATACGAGATCACGCCTTCGAGTTCACCGCCGGCCATCTCGACGCCCTGGAACAGGCGCTGCGCGACGCTCATCGTGCGGTCGGACGAGAACCCCAGCTTGCGGTTCGCTTCCTGCTGCAGCGTCGAGGTCGTGAACGGCGCCGATGGCCGCTGCGTCGCCGGCTTCTCCTCGACGTTCGTGACCGTCCACGGCATGCCGCGCTTCAGGCCGTCGGTGAGCGCGGTCGCGGTGGTCTCGTCGAGGCGCGTCACGGTGCCCGACGTGAGCTGGCCCTTGTCGTTGAAGTCCTTGCCGCTGGCGACGCGCTTGTCGTCGACCTTCACCAGCGTGGCGCCGAACTCGCTCGTGCCGCCGCGCAGCGTCGCCTCGAGATCCCAGAACCCGGCCTTCACGAAGGCCAGGCGCTCTTCCTCGCGCTCGACGATGAGCCGCACCGCCACGCTCTGCACGCGTCCGGCGCTGAGCCCGGTCTGCACCTTCTTCCACAGCACCGGCGAGAGCGTGTAGCCGTAGAGCCGATCGAGGATGCGGCGGCTTTCCTGGGCGCGGACCAGATTCTCGTCGACGTCCTCGTGGGCGTGGGCCAGCGCTTCGCGAATCGCCTCTTCGGTGATCTCGTGGAAGACGATGCGGCGCGTGGAGACCTTGGGCTTGAGCAGCTGCTTGAGGTGCCAGCTGATCGACTCGCCCTCGCGGTCGGGGTCGGTCGCGAGAATCACTTCCGAGGCGTCTTTCACCGCTTCCTTCAGCGCCTGGACGTGCTTCTTCTTGTCGGCCGGCACCACGTAGTGCGGCGTGAAGTCGCCCTCGGTGTCCACGCCCAGCCGGCCCCACGTCTTTCCCTTGATGGCCGCCGGGACCTCGCTGGCCGACTCGGGCAGGTCGCGGATGTGGCCGTAGCTGGCCTCGATCCGGTAGTCCTTCCCCAGGAACCGGGCGAGCGTCCGGGCTTTGGCGGGGGACTCGACGATGACGAGCGGCTTCGGCATGGATCTGACAGACCTCTAGGACCGCCTACCTTAGCACGCGGGTTCGAAGCGCCTGGAAGCGCCCGCCTCCAATCCGTTGGATTCTGCCGTCGAGTTCGAGGGCCGCCAGCCGCGAATTCGTTCGGGAAATCGCCCATCCGGTGGCTGCCGCCACCTCATCGGCGGAGAAATCCTCGACCGTCGGCTCGAGACCCAGTTCGCGGGCCAGCGACGGCTCGAGCGGCGCCACGCCACCCGGCGTGGCCGTCTCGGCCGCCTTCCAGCCCAGCGCGACGAGGACGTCGTCCGGACCCTCGACCAGGGTGGCGCCGTCGCGGAGCAGCGCGTGGGTCCCGCGATGACGACCCGGCGTGACCGGGCCGGGCACCGCCATGACTTCCCGCCCCTGCTCGGCGGCGGCCATCGCCGTGATGAGCGAGCCGCTCTTCTCCGACGCCTCGACGACGACGACGGCCGACGACAGACCGCTGATCAGCCGATTGCGCAGCGGGAAATGAAACGGCAGAGGCGGCGTGCCCGGCGGCAGCTCGGACACGAGCGCGCCCTGCGCGGCCAGCCCCTCGGCGAGGCGGTCGTGTTCGGGTGGATAGATGCGATCGAGGCTCGAGCCGAGCACGGCGATGCTGGCCCCGCCACGGTCGAGGGCCGCCCGGTGCGCGGCGCTGTCGATGCCACGGGCCAGGCCACTCACCACCACGACGCCGGCTTCGGCGAGTCCGGCGGCGAGCGTCCGCGACAACGCGAGGCCGGCCGGCGACGCGGCGCGCGCGCCGACGACCGCCACGAGCCGTGGCCAGCGCAGCGCCTCGCGCTCGCCGCGAAGCCACAGCGCCGGCGGTGGATCGGGAATCTGCCGCAACCTCTCGGGATAGTCGGCGTCGCCGAGGCCGAGCACCGACTGTCCGCGCCGCGTCGCGGTCGCCACGCTCTGGGCCGCGGCGTCGAGCAGGCGGGCGGCTTCGGCTGCCGGGTCGGGATCCAGCGCGATGCGGCACGCCCAGGTGAGCAGGGGTTCGCCCGGCGTGCGCGGCGCGACGTCGTCGACGTCGGGGAGCGAGCGGCCCAGCCAGGTGCGCACCAGGGCGCCCAGCAGGCGGCGGCGCGGCAGCCCGAATTGTGCCAGGGCCACGGCTTCGAGGACGGTCATCGGGAACCTCCGGACGGGGCGCCCAGGCTCGCGCCCGCGCTCCGTGGAAGTGGTGACCGTTGACCTCGGCTCCTCGATTATGCGCCCGCGACGACGCCCGGGCAACGGCCGCGCGGCGACGGCCTGGGTTGCTTGCTCGGGGGTGTCCGGGGGGCTATAGTGGCCTCAGCGGCCCATGATTCCTCGATTGGTCGTCGTCGCCCTGCTCACGGCGCTTCCAGCTGCGCCCGCCTACGCCGATGCGCGGGGAGATGCTCGTCAACAGGTGGAGTTCGGCATCGCCGTGGCCCAGAAGGGGCTGTGGCGCGAGGCGATCTTCCGCTGGC
>CADEDM010000078.1 GCA_902826065.1 uncultured Acidobacteriota bacterium
CGGCGTGAACCAGGCCGACGAGCTGACGCGGCTGATGAAGGTGCGCCGGGCGGCGCTGAACCGCATCGGCGAGAAGACGATTCGCAAGGGCGCCGCGATGACGACCATCGAGGAGCCGCTCGTGCCGATCTACATGTACCACCGCTACGCCGTGGAGAGCACGTCGTCGATGCTGGGCGGGCAGGACTTCGTGTACGCGATGCGTGGCGACGGCCGCGCCCCGGTGAAGTGGGAGACGGCGGCCAACCAGCGCAAGGCCCTCGAGTCGCTGGCATCGACGCTGAAGCCGTCGGAGCTGACGCTGTCGAAGCAGATCCTCGACGCGATTCCGCCGCGTCCGCCTGGCTTCGGGATGCACCGCGAGCTGTTCCCGCGCACGACCGGTGAGGCCTTCGACCCGGTGAACCCCGCGTCGATCGCGGCCGAGGTGACCATCGGCTTCGTGCTGCAGCCCGATCGCGCCGCCCGCATGGTGGCGCAGCATGCCGTCGACCCGACGCTGCCCGGACTCGAGGAGGTCATCGATCGCTTCACCAAGGCGACCTTCGATCAGCCGACGGCGTCGCCCTACGAGGCGGAAGTGCGCCGGGCCACCGAGCGCGTGCTGGTCGATCGCCTGACGTGGCTGGCGATGAGCGCGCCGAACGGCCAGGTGCGGGCCACAGCGTCGTACCGTCTGCAGCGGCTGGCGGCGCGGCTGCGCAACGGCACGGCCACGAAGACCGACGCCGACCAGGCGCAGCACTCGCTGCTCGCCGCCGACATCAAGCGCTTCCTGGAGCGTCCCAGCGGCGACCCGGCGAAGATCATCAATCCGTCGCCGGCGCCGCCCGGCGCGCCGATCGGCGACCTCGGCCAGGACTGGCTGTTCTCGCCGATGCGCTGCCAGTGGGACGAGGCCGACCCCGGCGCGTGGCTCTACTTCGAGCCGCCGATGTAAGCCGCCGTTGACGTGGCGACAGGCACCTGCCGATTCGTGAGGTGCCTGTCCCCACCGTGTCCCGCGCTCAGCGCTGGGCGGGGAGCTTGCCGATGGCGGTGAGTGCGGCGCGCTGCAGGTGCGAGGCTTCGAGGGCCGAGATGCCGGGGATGCGCCCGGACGGCGGCTCCCGTCCGGTCAACTGGCGATAGATGACGAGTGCCCCGAGCCAACTGCCCATCGGCGACGGATGCAGTCCATCGCTGCCGTAGAGCGGCAGGCTGGCATCGATCGTCCACGCCTCCTGCCACGCGTCGCCGACCGGCAGCAGCGTGGCGCGCAATTCCGTCGCGGCGGCCGCGTACGATCGGCTCACTCCCGGGAAGTCGCCCTTTCGCACCCGTGACGGCCAGACCATGTACATCGCGGTCCTGGCGCCCGCCCGTTGGATCTCTCGGTCGAAGCGTTTCGCGTAGTCGATCAGCAGCACGCGCGAGGCCGGCAATGCCGACGGGCCCTGCTGCAGCACCACCCAGGTCCAGGGCCCCCGGCCGATGGCCCGGCGCGCATCGCCCTGGTTCCAGTGGTCCTCGAGGCTGAAGTTCGGCAGCGCCACGGCCTCGCACTCGATGAGCGTTCCCGCGGAACGGCCCACCGCGGCGACCATGGCCGGCAGGTCGTTGGAATAGGTCAGGCTGTTGCCGATGAACAGCACGCGCACCGGCGCGACCGGCGGCGCGGTCGCCACCCACAACGCGACCGCGAGGACGGCACCGCGGACCGTCACGCCGGGACTAGCGGCCGCCCGGCGGCTTCGGCTTCGCGCCCGGCGGCGGCGTGCCGTCGTCGGGCACGTGCTTGTAGTTCAGGTTGGGCTGGTACGGCTGCAGGTGCTCGACGTCCTTGTTGTTCTCGTTGCAGGCGTACGGCAGCAGCCGGTCGCCGGGCTTGCCGCGCGTGAACGTGCGCGAGATCGACCACGGCCGCGTGAAGTACTCGGGATCGGTGAAGGTCGCCGTCCACTCCATCGTGTCGGCGGTGACCTTGCGGAAGCGTTCGGTCAACTGCAGCTTCGGCCCGTGCTGATGTCCCGCGGTGTCGAGCCACGTCCGCTCGTCGATGCCGACGGTGTCGACGACGAGCGTGTCGCCCTCCCACCGGCCGATCGAGTGGCCCATGAAGTACGGATAGTCGGCGATGTCGTCCGGATGCGGGCGGCCGTCCAGGTAGATCGAGCGCCACACCGACTGGTACTCGAACAGGATCCCGATCGTGTCCTTGCTCTGGACCAGCAGGAACGGGAACGGCGCCGTGAATCCGCGCGACGGGCCGACCGGCAGGCAGACGCCGGTCGGGTCCTTCGAGGTGTCGACCGTGCGCCACTTCTCGGCGCCGAACGCCGTGAACGGCGGCTGCTTGCCGAGCGCCACCGACAGGTCCGGCGTGTACTGGTTCACCCAGAACCCGTTCAGGTCGGGCGGCGAGGCCGGTGCCGGCTGTGCGGCGGCGGCGACCGAGACGAGCCACGCGGCGGCCAGCACCGAGGCGCCGCGCAGGTGGCGTGAGAACGACGCTGGCATGCGATCCCTCCGGACGGACGGCGCGCGCGGTTAGCGGCCCGGCGGCTTCGGGATGGTGGGGCTGTAGTAGGTCTGCCCGCCGAACACTTCGCGGCCGTCGGGGAAGACCGCCGTGCGCATGTTGGCGAGCTTGCTGCCGTCGCGCGCGAGATAGCCGTTCACCGTGATCGCGTCGCCGATCTTCAACGAGTCCTTGCGCCAGCCGGCGCGATAGAGCGACGTGGGTGCGCCGCCTTCGATCGCCCAGTGGGCCACGGCGCCGCCGGCGTCGGCGACGTCGAGGTAGAAGTAGACGTGCGGGTTCATCCACTCGACCTTCGTCACCTTCCCGGCGAGGGTGACGGGCTTGTCGCGGTCGTATTCCGCCGCGAACGAGTGATGCGCGGTGACCGGCCCGCTCGCCGCCCACGCCACTGCCACCACGAATGCAATCGCCATCGCCACGGTGCGGTTCATCGCAGACCTCCGGGCGCCGTCCTCGGGCGCGGGTAGCAGGGTATACCCGAAACGGGTAGCGGTGCATGTCCGAAACGCATGGGCCGCCGCCCAACGGCGCGATCGGTCTGCCCGGCGCCCCGGCCCGGGAGACCCATCAGGGCCGAAACAGACGGCGGTAGAACCCGCTGGTCTTCACCGTGACGGTCACCGGCCCATCGTTCAGGTTCTGCCAGAACCAGCCGTGGTTGCCGGCCATCGGCGCCTCCAGGGCGCCATGGCCCGAGGTCTGGAACTCGCCGGTCCAGTAGCTGCGATCGCCGCCCACCTTGTCCACGGCCTCGCCGTGCATGTCGACGTCGACGCCGCCGCCGGCGGCCGTCCACGAGAAGACGAGACGCTCGCCGGCGTGCATCTCGGCCTTGATCTCGGCGCCCTCGCCGGGCTCGAGTGTGATCGACATCTCGTCGCTGCGGAACGGCGCGGGGCTCTTGAAGAGCGACCCGGCGGACGTGCCCGGCGCGCCATCGGCGCTCGATGCGCTGTCAGGCAGTGGCGCGGCCTCGGCCGCCGGCGCGCGATAGAGTCCAGTCGCGCGGCCCACGCCGGTCGGGTCGATGCCGTACTCGGCGGGCAGCACGACGAGCACGAGCAGCAGCGCGGCGATTGCTGCCGCGAGCAGCGTCGCGCGGACCAACCGTCCGGCGGACACCGGCTCCGGCACCGCTCCGTCCGTCATCGTTCCAATGAATCCATGGCTGCGGACAGTATCGCGCATCATCGGCCGCGGGCGCCGCACCGTGGCGCAGGCGCAACCGGGGTCGCCGCGTCCGGCCGCCGCCTGGGGCCGCCGTCCGCGTGCGGCTGTCGACGTCATTCCTGCGGCGCCGGGGCAGTCAGCAGCCGTCGAGGCGGAGTCAGCGGCGTCAGGGGCCTGTAGGTGAAGTCGGCGAGGTGCAGACGCAACCAATGCCCGACCGTAGCCCACGGCCGGAGACAGGGTCGAGTCGCGGCGGGAGGGACGTTCAGGCGATGAAGAAGCCGGCGAGCTGATAGCCCATCAGCACGAAGCCGCAGACCATGACGATGACGTTCGCGGCGAAGGCCTGGCGGGTGAACGCCGGGGAGCGGCGCCAGTACGCCATCGCGATGAGGATGGCGCTCAGGGCCAGCACCTGGCCGATCTCGACGCCGGCGTTGAACGCGACGATCTTGGGCGCCAGGCCGGCTCGTGGCAGCGCGAAGTCCTGCAGCTTCGTCGCCAGGCCGAACCCGTGAATCAGGCCGAACGTGAAGACCGCGGCCCGGGTGTCGGGCTGCACGCCGAACCAGGCGCGGAACGCCCCCAGGTTGTCGAGCGCCTTGTAGACCACCGAGAAGCCGATGATCGCGTCGACCAGATAGGCGTCGACGTGCGTGCCCGACAGCACGCCGTAGAGCAGCGTGACGCTGTGGCCCACGGCGAAGAGCGTCACGTACAGCCCGACGTCCTTCAGGCGGTACAGGAAGAAGATCACGCCGAACAGGAACAGCAGGTGGTCGTAGCCGGTGACCATGTGCTTGGCGCCGAGGTAGAAGAACGCCATCAGCCCGCCCTGCGTCATGAACGCGCGGTCGGCGGCGGACACGCCGTGCGCGAGAGCCGGCGACACGTCGATTGCCAGGACGGCGCCGAGAGCGAGCACCAGCTGCGTCATCGTGCGTGTGAGCTTAGCGCAGCGTCTCGAGCTCGTCCCAGCGCGCGTAGGCGGCGAGCAGCTCGTCCGGCACTGCCGCGAGCCGCGCCATCGTCGCGGTGATCTCCTGGGCCGGTTTCTTGTAGAAGTCCGCGCCAGCCACCTCGACCTCGAGCCGCTTCAACTCGGCTTCGAGGGCGTCGATCCGGCGCGGCAGGGCCTCGCGCTCCATCCGCTCCTTGTTCGTGGCCTTGCGCGCGCTCGTCGGTGCCGCCGCCGGAGCGACTGGCGCGGCCGGCGCCGGCAACGGCGCGCGAGCCGTCCCCGCTGCTGCCGGTGTGGACCCGGCCATCGTCGCGGGGCGCTGCCGCAGCCAGTCGTCGTAGCCGCCGACGTACTCCGCGATGCGTCCCTGGCCCTCGAACGCCATCGTGCTCGTCACCACGTGGTCGAGGAACCGCCGGTCGTGGCTGACGACCAGCAGCGTGCCCGGCCAGTCGACGAGCTGCGCTTCGAGCAGCTCGAGGGTCTCGAGATCGAGGTCGTTGGTGGGCTCGTCGAGCACCAGCACATTGGCCGGTCGCGTGAAGAGCCGCGCCAGCAGCAGGCGGTTGCGCTCGCCGCCCGACAACGCCTTGACCGGCGAACGAGCGCGCTCCGGGGGGAAGAGGAAGTCTTCGAGATAGCCGTGGACGTGCCGTGTCCGTCCGGCCACGGTGACGCGGTCGTTGCCATCGCCCACGGTGTCCACGACCGTGCGTTCGGGGTCGAGCTGCTCGCGCTGCTGGTCGTAGTAGGCGATCTGCACGTTGGCGCCGTGCCGCACGGCGCCGGCGTCGGGCGCCATCTCGCCCAGGAGGAGCCGCAGCAGCGTGGTCTTGCCGGCGCCGTTGGGGCCGATGAGCCCGATGCGATCGCCGCGCATGACACGGGTCGAGAAGTCGCGCACCACGACGGTGTCGCCGTAGGCCTTCGACAGGTCCCTGGCCTCGAACACCAGCTTGCCCGACGCCTCCGATGCCTCGACCGTCAAGGTCACCGCGCCCATCCGCGTGCGTCGCGACGCCCGCTCGGCGCGCATCTCCATCAGGCGTGCCTTGCGGCCCTCGTCGCGGGTGCGCCGCGCCTTGATGCCTTTGCGCAGCCACACCTCTTCCTCGGCCAGTTTCTTGTCGAAGCGCTCGTCGGCCTGGGCCTCGGCGGCCAGCCACTCGTCCTTCTTGCGCAGGAACGTGGCGTAGTCGCCGGGCCACGAGGTGAGTCGCCCGCGATCGAGCTCGATGACCCGCGTCGCCAGGCGCTCGAGGAAGGCCCGGTCGTGCGTGACGAACAGCACCGCGCCGGCATAGGAGGCCAGGAAGTCCTCGAGCCACTCGATGGCCTCGATGTCGAGGTGGTTGGTGGGCTCGTCGAGCAGCAGCACATCGGGCTGGGCCACGAGCGCACGCGCCAGCAGCACCCGGCGCCGCCAGCCGCCCGACAACGCGTCCACCGGCGTGTCGGCCGGCAGCGACAGCCGCGTCAGCACCAGCTCGACGCGCTGCTCGAGGCTCCAGCCGTCGCGCTCTTCGAGCGTGTGCTGCAGCTGGCCCAGGCGCTCCAGCGCGCCGGCCACGCCGTGCGCGACATCCACAGCCGCGTGATGGTAGTCGGCGACGAGCGCGCTCAGTTCGCCGAGACCGCCGGCGACCACGTCGAACACGGAGTCGTGCGTGTCGAGCGGCACGTCCTGTTCGAGCCGGGCGACGCGCACGCCGGGCTGGCGCCACACGGTGCCGCGATCGGGCGCCAGCTCGCCGCTCACGATCTGGAGCAGCGTCGACTTGCCGGTGCCATTCCTGCCGATGAGCGCGACGCGCTCGCCGGCCTCGAGCTGCAGGGAGACGTCGTCGAGGAGTGGAAGGTGGCCGTAGGCGTGGTGCAGGTGGTCGAGCGCGACGAGCGGCATGGGGTCAGTTCCTATTCTGGCCCGGACCAGAATGGGGTCTGACCCCAATCAGCGGTTCACGGCTTTTTCGGCGCCGGATGCGCGTGCTCGGTCGGCTCGCCGGGCCCGACGTGCACGGTGCCCATCAGCCCGCCTTCGGCGTGGTCCAGGATGTGGCAATGGATCATCCACGTGCCCGGCCGCTCGTCGAAGGTCACGAGCACCCGCGCGGTCGAGCGCATGGGGATGTTCACCGTGTCCTTCCACACCAGCGGCGCCACCGGCACGCCCTGTTCGTCGACCACCATGAAGAAGTAGCCGTGCAGGTGGTACGGATGGTCCCAGTCGGTGTCGTTCCTGACGGTCCAGAGCTGCGTCTCGCCGAGCCGCGCCGTGAAAGGCTTCGCCTTCCAGTAGGGCAGGCCGTTGATGCGGAACTCCGAGTGGCCGCCTTCCTGCGGTGGCAGCGTCAGCACCATCGACACGGGGGTGGCGTTGGCGGCTGACGGGGGCACGATCGTCCGAGCGACCTTCGGGAGTGTGATGCCGGTCACCGGCGGATCGGCCGTGAACGCGATGGTCAGGATGTCCTCGACGCTGCGGTACTCGACCGATCCGTAGCCGCGGTTGTAGAGCATCGCGCGCACGATCAGCTCGCTGCCCGGCGTGCCGTTGGGCCGGACGATCACGTCCATCCGCTCGCCCGGCGTGATCAGCAGGATGCTGCTGGTGACGGGCGCGGCCTGCAGGCCGCCATCCTGGCCGATCACCGTGAACTCCTGGCCGTCGAGGTCGAGATAGAAGAAGCGGCTCTTCGCCGTGTTGACGATGCGCCAGCGCTGCGGCGCGCCGCTGCGCGCCTTCAGCGTGGGCTGCGTGCGGCCGTTCACGAGCACGTAGGCGCCCTCGCGCCCGAACACCATGCCGGCCGAGCCGCCGCTCTCGGCGTCTTCGAGCTGGCCCTTGCTGTCGAAGCCGATGTCGCTCAGCACCAGCGTGGTCGTGTCGGCCACGCCGACGCCGTCGTTCGGGTCTTCGACCAGCAGCGCGCCGTAGAGCCCGTAGCCGACCTGCGCCGCCGACATCACGTGCGGGTGATACCAGTAGAGCGACGCGTCAGGCACGACGAAGTCGTAGGTGAACGACTCGCCCTTCTTCACGGCCGGCTGCGAGATGTCGGGCACGCCGTCCATCGCGATCGGCACGCGCACGCCGTGCCAGTGGATGGTCGTCGGCTCGTCGAGTTCGTTCGTGAAATGGACGATGAGGCGATCGCCGACCTTCGTCTTGATGAGCGGCCCCGGGATGCCGCCGTTGTAGGTCCAGGCGCGCGCGCGCCGCCCCGGTGCCACCTCGACCTCGGCGATCTTCGCGGTGATCGACACCTCGACGATCCGTGGATCCGGGTTCGTGTCTTCTGCCGTCGCCAGGGCCACCCCGGCGTCCCAGCCGGCCGGCGCGTACGACGGCGGCGCCGCCTGGGCGCGGGCCGGCGCCGGCAGCGTCAGCCACAGGCCTGCCGCGACGACGGCGGTCATCACGCGCACGGCGGGCGACGGACGGACGACGAGCATGACGCGCACCCTGGGTGACACCTTAATGTTGCAGATCAAATACCAGTTTAACGCGGACTGGCGGCAGGGCGATCATGGCCGCGTCCTGGAGCTCCGCTCCAGGCCCCTCGTGGTGCGATGCGTCGGCGTCGCGGTCCACGGATCCTCCGGCCACGGATGCCTGGGGTAGCGCCCGCGCAACTCCCGCCGCACCTCCTGGTAGGCCCCGCGCCAGAAGCTCCGCAGGTCACGGGTCGTCTGCACCGGCCGGCCATTGGGCGCGAGCAGACTGAACGTCACCGGCACACGCTGCGGCCCCAGCAGCGGCGTCTCGGCCAGACCGAAGAGCTCCTGCAGCTTCACGGCCGCAGTCACCGAGCCGTCGTCGGCGTAGGTGAGCGGCGCGGTGCGTCCGCTCGGCACGGGCAGCGTCGTCGGCGCCGCGCCGTCGAGCCGGGCGCGGACATCCCGCGGCAGGTGCGCGGCCAGATCGATGTCACCGAGGCGCGTGACGCTGGCGGCGGCGTCGCGCACGAGCGCGGCCAGGTTCACGTCGATGCCGGCAAAGCGCAGGCGGCGCAGCAGCCCGGCGTCGTCCACGGAGGGGTCCGCGGCCAGCCAGGCGTCGGCGAGCAGCGCCGCCGCGTGCCCCGGATCCGGGGCCACTGGCCGTTCGGCCACGACCAACGCCTCCACGCGGGCGACCTCCATCGCCTTGACGACGCCGGACGCGCGGTCGAGGCGGTGTTCGAGCGTGGTCGATGTCGGCGTGATCCACGCGGCATCCACCAGGCTCGCACTGCGCACGCGCGCTTCGGTGACGCCGTCGCGTGTCGCGCCGACGACGTCGAGCGCCACGAGGAACTCGCCTTCACGCACGCCGGACTCGCGACCGAGCGTCGCGCCATGCCCGCTGGCGAGCACGAGGCGATCGGGCGTCGTGGGGCGGCGGCGGGCCAGCCGGTCGGCGTAGCCCGCGTAGAGCGCGTGGCGCACCCGCGATTCCCACCCCGCGTCGACAGGCCGTGCGCCGTCCGTCAGCCGCTCGAGGTCGCGAGCGACGGCGTGCACGGACGCCGGCAGGTCGGCCGGGCGGTCCAGCAGCGCGAGCAGATCGCAGGTCGTCGTCGCGGCCGAGGACGACGCCGTCCGGCCCTCGGCAAGCAGCGCGCACGCGAGCGCGACCCGCGAATCGCCCTGGCCCTCGAGCAGGATGCGTCCGATGCGCGGCGGCAGCGGCAACCGCTGCAGCCGGCGGCCCACAGCGGTCACCGTCAAGGCGTCGCCGCGTAAGCCCGCCGACGCCGGGGCCACGGCGCCGAGCCGCGTCAGCAGTGCGACGGCCGCGTCGAGCGCCGCCGCGGGCGGGGCCTCGAACCACTCGAACACGCGAGGATCGGCGCCCCAGGCCAGCACATCCAGCACCGCGCTCGACAGGTCGATGCGGGTCAGGTCCGGTTCACGCGATGGACGCAGGCGATCGCGCGCGTCCCAGAGGCGCCGCACCCGCCCCGGCCCGAGGCGGGCGGCGCGACCGGCGCGCTGGTCGGCGCTGTCGAGGGTCACGCGCTCGATGACGAGCTGGTCGATGCCGCGCTCGGCGTCGTAGCGCGCCACCTTCACGAGCCCGGTGTCGACCACCGTGGCGACACCCGGCACCGTCAGCGACGTCTCGGCGAGGTTGGTCGCGAGGATCACACGCCGCCGGTCCGAGGGGCGGATCGCCGCGTCCTGGGCGGCGGCATCGAGCGAGCCGTGCAGGGGCAGGATCTCGGCGTCGAGCGCCGCGCCCTGGTCGAGTTCCTGCCGTGCCCGCGCGACCTCGCGGACGCCGGGCAGGAAGCAGAGCACGTGGCCGCGCGTCGCGGGCCACACCGTGCGCACGGCTGCCGCCACCGACTCGCCGGGCGCGTAGGTGACGTCGAGCGGGTGGCGCACGCCGGGCACGTCGACCACGGGACAGTCGCCGAGGAACCGCGTCAAGGGCGCCGGATCGATGGTCGCCGACATCACGAGCACGTGCAGATCGTCGCGCGCCAGCCACGCCTGGCGCACCAGGGCCAGCCCGAGGTCGGCGTGAATGCTGCGTTCGTGGAACTCATCGAGCACCACGGTCGCGACGTCCGAGAGCAGCGGGTCCTGGTGCAGTCGCGCGGTCAGGATCCCCTCGGTCACGACGACCAGCGGCGTCCCGGGGGCGAAGCGGCGCTCGAAGCGGATGTGCCAGCCGATCTCCCGGCCGATCGTCCAGCCGCGTTCGGCGGCGATGCGCTGCGCCACGGCACGCACCGCGACGCGGCGCGGCTGCAGCACCAGCACGCGCCCGCGCGCGACCAGCGCCGGGGGCACGCGCGTGGTCTTGCCCGCGCCTGGCGCGGCCACGAGCACGGCGGCGCGATGCGTCGCCATCGCCTCGACGACGGTCGCGACGTGCGCGTCGATCGGCAGCGGCTCCCGCGTCACCCTTTGACCGTCCAGCCCTTGGCGACCAGCAGCGGACGGATGCGGGCGAGCTGATCGCCCTGGATCTCGACGGTCGTCCCCGCCACGGCGCCGCCCACGCCGCAGGTCCGCTTCAGCTCGCCGGCCAGGTCCTTGAGGAACGCCTGGTTGTCGGGCAGGTCGTAGACCACGGTGACGGTCTTGCCGCCGCGGCCGGCCTTCTCGAGTCGCAGCTTCGCGACGACCCTGGTTGGCACCGCCGCGTCCTTCGCGAACTGCGACGAGCAGTGGCAGTCACGCTCGGGCCAGCCGCACCTGGGACACAGGCGGCCCGACGCGGTGGAGTAGACGGGGCGGGAGTTGTCGCGGCTCACGCCGTCGATCGTAGCAGCGGCGGCGACCCACGCGCTGTCTCTCAGTCCAGCGCCGTGTAGCGCGCCATCACGCGGTAGGGGATCTCCGTGAACGGCGGCAGGCCAGCGAGCGTGATGATCTCGCCCAGCCCGTCGCGCGAGTGGAACTCGCGCTGGTCGCGGTTGATGACCACCGCGTTCGGCGTGTGCGGCGCGAGCCGCCGGAACTCGGCGTCGATCAGGCGGAAACGGGCCACCATCTGCTCGGCCTTCTCGTGCGGACGCGCCCGCAGCCGGATGTGCTTCTCGATCGTGTCGGTGCTCGACGTCAGCACGATCACGCGATCGGGCGCCCACGCATCGCCGACGGACAGCACCTCGCGCAGGGCCGCGTGGTGCTCGGCCGGATACTCCGGGATGTGTGCCTCGAGCGTGATCCGCGCGCCTTCGAAGAAGATCACCTTGCCGGGGCCGTCGTGCGTCGCCGCGTCGCGGTAGTTGGCGTCGTAGAGGTCGCCGAAATAGGCCGTGACGCCGACCGGGTTGCGGCCGGCCTCGATGTCGGCCAGGACCCGCGGATCCCAGACGCCCTGCTCGCCCTCGCCGTACGAGCCGTGATGGTAAAGGTCGCCGAGCTGCCGGACGAGCGTGCTCTTGCCGACGCCGGGGCCGCCGACCACCGCCACTTTCATCGCGGGCCCGGCGGCAGGTGGTCGAGGAAGTAGCGCGCGATCTTGCGGTAGACGTGCACCGTGGTGCCCGCGCCCTCGGCGATGGCGTGGGTGCGGTTCGGGTAGATCATCGCGTCGAACGGCTTGCCAAGTTCGACCAGGCGGTTCACCAGCCGCTCGGTGCCCTGCACGTGCACGTTGTCGTCGCCCGAGCCGTGGATGATGAGCAGGTCGCCCTTCAGGCCCTCGGCGAAGTGGATGGGCGAGCCCAGCTTGTAGCCGGCCGCGTTGCTCGACGGCAGGCCCATGTAGCGTTCCTGGTAGATCGTGTCGTAGAGCGTCTGGTCGGGCACCGGCGCCACCGACACGCCGACGTGGAACACGTCGGGGAAGCGGAACATCGCGTTCAGCGTGTTGGAGCCGCCGCCGCTCCAGCCCCAGATGCCGACGCGCGACGCATCGAGGAAGGCAAAGCGCGCCGCCAGTGCGCGGATGCCGGCGGCCTGGTCCTTCGACGACAGATCCCCGACCGCGCCGTAGACGGATTTCCGCCACGGCGCGCCCTTCGGCGCCGGCGTGCCGCGGTTGTCCATGCTCACCACCACGTAGCCGGCCTGGGCCAGCGCGCGGTGGAAGAGGCCGGTGCCGCCGGACCAGCGATCGAGCACCGTCTGGCCCGCTGGCTCGCCGTAGACGTGCGCGAGCACCGGGTACTTCTTCGCCGGATCGAAGGTGGACGGCTTCAGCATCCAGCCGTCCATCGACACGCCGTCGCCGATGTCGACACGAAAGAACTCGACCGGCGGCGTCAGCAGCGGCGCCAGGGCCGAGCGCAGGGCGGCCGTGTCGGTGAGCGTGCGGACGACGCGATGACTCGGCAACTCGACGACGTCGGTCACTGGCGGCACATCGAAGCGCGACGCCGTGTGGAAGGCGAGCTTGCCGCCGGGCGCCAGCCGGTAGGTGTGGAAGCCGGGTTGGTCAGCCGGCGTGACGCGCTCGGGCGCGCCCCGGCCGTCGAGCCTCGCCCGATACAGATAGCTGGACGTCGCGTCGGTGGGTGAGGCCGTGAAGTACAGCCACGTCTCGTCGGCATCAGGACCGGCGACGCTCAGCACGTCGGCGTCGAAGCGCGTGACCGGCGCGGTGCCGGTGCCGTCCTTCGCCGCCAGGTAGACGTGGCGCCAGCCGTCGCGCTCGCTGGTCCACAGGAACTTCCGCCCCTGGTCCACCCAGCGCACCGCGTCGCCGGCGTCGACCCAGGTCTCGCTGCGATCACGGAACGTGCGCGCCACGGCGCCGGTGGTTGCGTCCGCGAGCAGCAGGTCGTGCTGATTCTGCAGACGGTTCAGTTGCTGGATGGCCAGCGTCGAGGCATCGCGCCAGTCGAGACGGGCGAGGTAGTCGTCGCGCGCGTCGCCGGGCGTGGCCATCCACTTCGTGTCGCCGCCCTCAGCGCCGACGACGCCGATGCGCACCGCGGAATTCGTGGTGCCCGGCTTCGGATAGGGGATGCGCGTGACGACGGGGTAGAGCGTGTCCGTGTTGTTGAGCAGCGAGAAGGTGCCCACGCCCGACGTGTCGAATTGCCAGTAGGCGACGCGCCGGCTGTCGGGGCTCCAGCGGAAGCCGTCGCGGACGCCGAGCTCCTCCTCGTAGACCCAGTCGGACGTGCCGTTGACGATCGTGTCGCTGCCCGACGTCGTGAGCGTCGTGATGCGGCCGTCGTCGAGACGCTCGACGTAGAGATTGTTGGCGCGCACGTAGGCCACCCGCGTGCCGTCGGGTGAGAACGTCGCGAACATCAGCGTCGACGGCGGGCCGCCGCCACCCAGTTGCCGCAGGCGTCCCGAGGCGACGTCGAGCACCCAGTAGTCGCCGCGCGTGTGCTGACGCCAGACCCGCGCGGTGTTGGTGAAGACGAGCAGGCGGGCACCGTCGGCCGACCACGCGTAGTCGCGGATGGCGAGCGGCGCGGTCGTGCCCTGGGGCACCAGGCGCGTCGATGCCACCAGCACCGACCGCGCGCCGCTGACGGCGTCGTAACGGACGATGTCCGATCCGCCCGACGGGCCGGCCGACTCCACGGTGGAGTAGGCCGTGCCGTCCGCGATCCAGCGTGCCGGCCCGAAGGCTGGCGGCGTGTATGCGCCGTCCGCGAAGATGCGCCCGAGCTGCGCGTCGACGCCGGCGCGATCGAGCGCCTGCGCGCTCAGCGTCACCGCGATCGCGAGGATCGCGACCGACGCGCCCGCGACCGGGTGCCGCAGAATGTGACGAAGCGACGCGGGCACGGACGCGCGTCCTATCGCGTCGTGCCGCGGTCCACCGGCTCCATGCGGTAGACGGCCGTCGGCAGCGGCTGACGCGCGTCGGATTCGGTGACCAGGTAGATCAGGCCGTCAGGCCCCTGGCGCACGTCGCGGATGCGGCCGACGCCCGGCAGCAGCGTCTCGCGCGACACGACCTTGTCGCCGGCGATGATGACGCGGCCCAATTGCTCGCCGGCCATGCCGCCGATGAACAGCTGGCCCTTCCACTGCGGGAAGCGGTCACCGGTGTAGAAGAAGGCGCCCGAGATGCCGATCGACGGCACCCAGATGTGCAGCGGCTGCTCCATCCCTTCGCGCATCGTGCCGCTGTGGATGGCCTTGCCGGTGACGTAGTTCACGCCGAAGCCGATCACCGGCCACCCGTAGTTCCGGCCCGGGCGATCGAGGTTCAGCTCGTCGCCGCCCTGCGGCCCGTGCTCGGTCGTCCACACGTTGCCAGTGGCCGGGTCGAGCGCGATGCCCTGGATGTTGCGGTGGCCGTAGCTCCAGATCTCCGGTTTCGCCGGCGCCTTGCCGACGTACGGATTGTCGGACGGCACGGTGCCGTCCTCGTTGAGCCGCACCAGCTTGCCGTGATGGTTCGTCAGATCCTGCGCGGGGTGCTTCTCGAGGTCGCCCTCGGGCGGCACCTGCCGATCGCCGAGCGTCAGGAACAGGTGGCCCTTGCCGTCGAACGCGATCTTGCCGCCGAAGTGGCCGCGGCCGGTCGAGACCGACTCGAAGAGTTGGGTCACCCCGGTGAGGGCGTCCTTCTCGAACTTCGCGCGGATGAGCGCGGTCGTGTTGCCGCTGCCGTCGGGCCGTCGCTTGGCGTAGGTGAGATAGAGAAAGCGGTTGGCCGTGAAGTTCGGATGCGCCGCGACCTCGAGCAGGCCTCCCTGGGTCTCGTAGGCCACCTCGGGCACGCCGGCGACGGGCGTCGGCAGCAGCTTGCCGTTGCGCACGATGCGCAGTCGGCCCGGCCGCTCCGTGACCAGCACGTCGCCGCCAGGCAGGAACGCGATCGACCAGGGCTGCACCAGCCCCTCGACGACAGGCACGATCCGGTAGTCGTGCAGCGCCGACCGCTGCACGCCGCCGGGCGCCATTTGCGCCGCCGCGGATAGCGTGAGACTCATCACGACGACGAAGCCGAACAGCAGTCGAGCCATGGCTCTCCCTCGGGTCTCGAGGCCGCGCAACCCGCGTGGCCGGACGGGCATTATCGCCTAGACCACCGCGCCTTGCCGTGGGCCGGACGGCGGGACGAGCGTCGTCACGTGCTGGAAGCCCAGCTTCCTCGCGAACGCCGCATCCTGCGGCCCGTCGCCGACGAAGAGGCACTGCCCCGGGTCGAGCGCGTGGCGGCGGATGAGCGACACACCGAGGCCGGGCAGCGGCTTCCGGCACCAGCATCGCGGCGGTCCGGCGCCATGGGGACAGAGGTCGAGCTCGACGGGCAGCCCGGTGCGCTCGCCGACGGCCGCGAACGCCGCCCGCACGTCGGCCTCGGCGCGCGTCCCGTTCTCGATCCCGGGCTGCCACGACAGCGCGCAGACGCGCCACCCCGCATCGCGGTAGTCACGAAGGGGTGGCGCGAGGATCGCGAGCCGGTCTGGGTCGTCGCACCACGCGATCACCGCGCGATTGACGTGGGTGGCAGGGATGACGCGCTTGAACGGCACCGTCTCGATGCGTGCGAAGCCTTCCGAGGCGTCGGGCGACTCGAGATCGCGCTGGTAACGGAACAGCACGGAAGGCGGGAAGGCGGCGACGTCGGTCGTGCGCAGGGCCTGGAGTTCGCCGTCGCCAGGCAGATGGCCGTAGCGCTCGACGAGGCGGGTCACGGCATTGACCTGCGCGTCGTCGAGGCTGGTCGTCAGGTGCACGCAGCGCACCGGCACGCCGAGGGCGTCCGCGGCCCGGAGGACGTCGCCGCGTGACTGTCGCGTCACGTAGGTGTTGTCGAGCACGAGACGGGTCGCCCCCGCCTGCACGGCACGGTCGAGCTCCGGCAGCAGCGCGCGCAACGTGCCGCCCCGATCGTCGCGGTTCAGACGCACGTAGCCGTTGGCCACGAACTGCCGCGCCAACTCGCTCTTCCCGGCGGCCGGCAGCCCCATCACGAGCGCAATCTCGGCATCGGCGCGAACCGCCGGCGTGACGCGTGGCCGTCCACGGTGGTGCGTGAGGCGGCCACGAGGGAACCGCGCCTCGAGCACCAGGCGATCGGCGTCGGTGAATCGAAGCGCCTGCGCGCGGACGGCGGACTGCGCCGTGGCGATCCGCGTCACGCCCGGCAACGGGACGACCAGCGGATCGAGGTCCGACACCCAGGCCAGCGCGACTTCGAACGGCGTGGCGCCGTGACGGGCCGCCACGTCATTGAGGGCGACGTCACTGGCGGTTCGGGGCGCCCACTTCGCCCCGCCGATCGGGCGATACGCCAGGAACCTGATCCCGTGCCGGACGCAGTGCTCGACCACGCCGCCGACGACGGCGCCGTCGTCCCAGACGCTGAGGGCGTTCTGCACGGCGTCGATGTCGGTGATGCGCCGCGCCTCGTCGATCTGGCGGACGGTGACGTTGCAGAGCCCGATGTTCGCGATCAGCCCGCGCCGCTTCAGCGCCGCCAGGGCCCGGACGCTCGTGGTCAGCGGTACTCGCGGATCGACGGCGTGGAGTTGATAGAGATCGAGGCGGTTGACGCCGAGGGCGCGGCAGCTGCGCTCGCACGCCGCGGCGAGGGATCGCGCCCGGCCATCCGGCTCCCAGCGCCCGTCTGGCCGGGTGAGGCCGCCTTTGGTCGCGACGACGACTCGCGAGCGGTCGCCGGGCCAGCTCGACAGGGCCCGCGCCACCAGCCGCTCGTTGTGGCCGAGGTCCTCGTCGGTCCAGCAGTACGTGTCAGCCGTGTCGACCAGCGTGACGCCGGCGTCGAACGCCGCCTGCAGCACCGCCACCGATCGCGTGTCGTCGCGATCGGGCGCCGTCGAGAGGCGCATGCCGCCGATCGCGATCGTCGGGGTTGCCAACCGTGAACCTCGTTGCGCCGTCCAACGTAATCGAAACCAGCGGCTGGACACGGCGGTGGGCCGTCAGCTGGTCACGGAGTCGGGGACATCATGGCATTCCTCTCGCGTTTGTTCGGCAAGGCAGAAGAGCCCAAGGTCCGCGTGCGTGTCTGCGTCGAGTGCGGCATGCCCATCGCGGAGCACAAGACCTGGTGCTCGATCCGGCGTGGCGAGCTCGAGATGCAGAATCGCGCCCAGTCCGCCGCCACCAGCGGCCGCTAGCGCGGCCTGCGGCGCTAGGGCCGTGCGTCGCCGGACGGCGACGTGAGCAGGTCGATGCGCAGCAACTCGATCTGCGCCGCGCCGGTGTTGACCAGGCGCTGCCGCTGCGACGGCGCAATCCAGCGTTCCTGTCCGGCCGCGAGCGGGAGCGCCGCGCCGTCGGCCGTCAGCGTGGCGGCGCCGAGCGCGATGACCACCGCCGGGGCGGCGGCCGTGGTGGCGATGTCCGCGGACTGACCCGCAGGGATGGCCACGCGGGTGATGCGCATCTGGGCGTTGGTGAACCGGACGTCGGCGACGGTCGTGGCGGCCGCGCCCAACGGACGCGCGTCGCGGTAGAACGGCGACGTGGCGCCGGCCGCCTCGGTCTTGAACTCCACCCGCAGGAAGTCGCTGGTCACGGCGCCGAGGTTCTCGGCGGTGTGCGTCTCGTCGCCGCCGCGGGACACCCGGAATCCGCCGGGAGTGGTCGGCTGCCGCGTCACCACATGCGTGCGCGTGCCTTGATGCGTGAAGCGCACCGGCGACGACTCGCTCAGGTAGACGTAGGTCGTGACCGTGGGCGGATGACCATGCAGCGGCACCTTGGTGTTGGCGGGGTAGCGCACGCGCACCAGCCTGACCCAGTCGTTCTCGAACTGCGTCTGGTAAACGCCGTGGGTGGCCTGTCCCTGGGCCGAGATGCGCGGCACGAGGACGGCGGTTGGGACGACGAGCGTGGCGAACGTCAGGGCGGCGATGAGGCGCGGCATGTCCCTTAGACGATGCCGCGGCCGATTGGCCGGCGCAAGGCCCTACGTCGTCCGCTGCTTGCGGTAGGAGTTCTTGAGCGCGATCTTGCCGCCGGCGAGCGTGAAGACGTCGCAGCCGTTGACTTCCACCTTCGTGCCGTCCTTCATCGTCCCCGTGAACGTCCACTCGGACACGGCGCGATCGCCGGCGATGAAGTGGCGCGGCTGGTTCCAGCGCGCGTCGGGATAGGTGGCGAAGACCGCCGCATACGCGGCCCGCACCGCGTCCGGGCCCACGTGCCTCGCGCCGGCCACCTCCGTGCCGGCGGAGGCTTCGAAGACGCACGACGGCGCCATGCACGCCATCAGCGCGTCGACGTCGTGGCGGTTCCACGCGGCGGCGAAGTCGTCGAGCAGCTTCAGGGTGTTCGCGTCGGCGACGGCGGCAGCGGCCGGCGCGGCGCCGGTGAGCGTGAGGGCGGTCGTGGCGGCGAGGACCTCGCGACGGGTCATGGGGCCTCCATCAGCGCAGTCGACGTCCGCCAGCATCGAGCGGACAGCGTCGCGCGAGGGCCACATGGTAGCGCGGTCCGGCTCACGGGGCCGGCAGTTTCCCCTGGCGACTCGTGCGGGCGATCAGGGCAACTCGGCGGGGACGACGTCGAACCGCCGCGTCTCGCCGCGCCGCAACAGGCGCAGCGGCACCGCGCGATCGATGCGGTCGTCGGTGAGCAGGCGGTGGAGGTCGTCGGCGCCGTGCACGGCGATGTCGTCGAAGCCGACGATGACGTCGCCGGCCATGATGCCGGCGCGCTCGGCCGGACTGCCGGGCGACACGGCCGTCACGCCGAGCCCCTGGTCGCCGTCGAGGCCGTGGAATCGCGAGACGCGGCGTGGAATCGCCGTCTCGTGCCCGGCCACGCCGAGCCAGCTCCGGCGCACCCGTCCGAAGCGGAGCAGCGCCGAGATCACCCGCGTGGCGGTGGCGCTGGGCACGGCGAACGCGATGCCCTGGCCGCCGAGAACGACGGCGGTGTTGACGCCCACCACCTCACCCTGCGCGGTCACGAGCGGCCCGCCCGAGTTCCCGGGATTCAGCGCCGCGTCGGTCTGGATGAGGTTCTCGATCAGACGCACGGTCCGCGCCCGCAGCGATCGGCCGAGCGCACTCACCACGCCCGCCGTCACCGTGTGCTGCAGGCCCAGCGGATTGCCGATGGCGACGACGAGCTGTCCGGCCCGCAGGCGCGTGGAATCGCCGAGGGCCGCGGAGGGCAGCGGCCGCGGCGCCGAGATGCGGAGCACCGCAAGGTCGGTGTGGGGATCGTCGCCGAGGAGATCCGCGTCGAAGGTGTCGCCCTCGGGCGTGAGCACGCGAATGGCGCGGGCGCCATCGACGACGTGCGAGTTGGTCAGGATCAAGCCGTCGGCGGCGAAGACGAAACCCGAGCCGGAGCCGCCGCGCACGCGCCGTCGCCGTGAAGGCCTCGCGTCGTCGGCACTGGCGCCGGCGTCCACGTCGACCTTCACGACGGCCGGGCCGACGCGCTCCACCGCGCCCATGACGGCGCGGGAGTAGGCGTCGAGCAGCGTGACGTCGTCGGGGGACATGCCGGCCTCCTTCACGCCTCGATCCAGCCGAGGCGCAGCGCGCGACGCACCGCCGCGGTGCGCGTCGTCACGCCCAGCTTCCCGAAGATCGCGGCGAGATGGAACTTCACGGTGTGATCGCTGATGCCGAGCCGTTCGCCGATGGCGCGGTTGCCCGCGCCTTCAGCCAGCAGCCGCAGCACGTCGAGCTCACGCGGCGTCAGCGCCTCCACCGGCGCGTGCGCATCGCCGTCCCACGCGGTCGTCGCGATCGCGCGAGTCCCGGCGGGCCCCTCGGCGGCCGCGGCGCCCCCGGGACGAATGACGATGTCCGCCTCGGACGCCCGCGTCACGAGCGTCCAGCCGGTGCGCGCGAGGTCCTCGCGCACGCGGCCAGCGACCTCGGGATCCGCGGTGTCGACGAACACGCGCAACGACGGCGGCACGAGGTCAGCTTATCCGCGCGGACGTTCGCCCACGGTGACGGTGACGTCGACGGGGGTGGCGCCGCGCCTCAGCGTCAGCGTGACCGGCTGGCCCACGCGCTCGCCGCGCAGCCGGCCGACGAGGTCGTCGGCGTCGTCGATGGCGGCGCCGTCGAGGCCGATGAGCACGTCGCCCACGAGCACGCCGGCAGCCGCCGCGGGACCGCCGTCGGCCACCGCGGTGATCAGCAATCCACGCGCCGCGCCGCCCGCCTGCTGCGCCGCCGGCAACTGCACCGGCATCGAGCCGAGGCCGAGGTAGCCCTGCTTCGCCCCGGCGGTGGCGACGCCCTCACGGGCATCGGCGCGCGCGAACTCGGTGGGCACGACCACGGTGGTGCCGCGAATCGCGGTGCCGGTCACGATGCCCAGCACGCGGCCCGCGCCGTCGACGAGCGCGCCGCCGGTGAGCGCCCCGTGCGGCTCGAGGCCGACGCGGATCACACGCGGGATCTCGGTGCGCCGGCCGGTGCGCAGCGGACCGCCCACCACAGCCACCGGGGCGAAGGCGGCGAAGACGCCGCCGCTCCACGTGCGGCCGACCGCCTGCGCGAGATGTCCGGGCGACGGCTCTGGCGCCGCCGTCGCGGCGGGCGCGGCGAGGCCGGGCACGCGCACGACGGCGAGGCTGGTGGCCCGGCCGCGGCCAGCCAGCGTCCCTTCGACGACCTGGCCGTCGCCGCTGCGCACCGACACGGTGTCGCCGTCGAGCCCTCGGCCAGACGTGACGACGAGGTCGGTGTCGATGACGACGCCGGCGTGCACGCGGCGCGCGCCGTGCACCTGCACCACCGAGGGGGCCGCCGTGCGTACGGCGGCGGCGAGTTCTTCAGAGAGGGACGTGAGGATCGAGGACATGCGTCCACGGTAGCGGACCGCCGCCCGGCGCCGCGCCAGCCGATCGGCTAGTGATCCGTGCGTCTCGCCCGCAGCGCTGGAGCGGCGCTACCATGGCGCCCATGCGCACGCGCCTCTCCCGCGCCGTCGGCGTCGCCGCCTCGACCGTGACGCTGGTGGCCGCCGGCGTCATGTTGTCTGCCGCCGACCGGCAGGTGATGTGGGATCGGGCCGGCGTCGGCAATCTCGAACGCACGCTCAATGCCGCCGCACGCAAGGGTCTGCGGCTGGCCGCGGTGAGCGACGGCCTGCCGTCGTGCTCCGTGATCGTGATGCAGACGCCGGAGCCTGCCGGCGGTCTCAGCGAGTACCGCGTGGTCGGCGAAAAGGAACTCGCCGGCGCGCTCGACGACCTCGTCGCGCAGGGGTTCGTGCCGCGGGCCGCGCCGCCCGGCATCGGCACGCGCCGGGAGGTGGTGTTCGAGAAGACGTCGCCGCCGGCGCCCGGCGACGCGTGGCGGTTGATCGAATTCGAGAAGCTCGACGACATGGGCGCGGCGCTCGCCAGCGCGGCGGCCGACGGCTATCGGCCGCGGCTGCTGGTGCGGCCACCGTTCCGCAGCTGGCCGGGTCTGTCGGAGAAGGGCCGCGTGCTGGCCGCCAGGCCGCGCGGTGGCGCGGTGCTCGAGTCGCGCGTCGTCATCGCGACGAGGAAGAACGTCGACGCGGAGAGCCGCGACGTCGCCGCGTCGACGAAGGCCGGCTGGCAGGTGGACCTGCTCTTCACCAGCTCACGCGATGGCGGTCCCACGGGCCGCCGCGAGCGCGGCGTGGTCGTGATGTCGCGCGCCGCGGGCGTGACCACGGGCGTCGAGGTCACGATCGAGCGCCGCTCGTCGTTCGGCATCGTCGCCGAGACGTTCCTGGGCGCGGGACAGTACTGGGACGAGTACCTGTTCGCGTCGGCGGACCACGAGCGCCGGCAGACGTGGGCGAGCCCGCTCAGGCTGGGCGCGAACGACGTCAGCTGCGGGCCGCTGCCGTTCGGCTTCCTCTTCGACGCGCCGAAGGACCTGGCGTGGTCGATCATCGGCCTCGTCGCGAGGCCGGCGGCGACCGGGCAGGGCGCGGAACTGCTCTACATCACCGACCAGACGATCGGCCTGCGCTGAGCAGGGACGGCTCAGACCCGTGCAGGGCAGGGTGACTGTCGGAGCGCCTATGGCGTCGGCGGCTTGTCCGACAGCGCCTTGAACGGTGTGGTCAGCGTGCCGATGCCCTCGACCTCCACGGTCACGACGTCGCCCGGCTTCAGGAACACCTGCCGCTCCATGCCGGTGCCAGCCGGCGTGCCGGTGATGATCACGTCGCCGGGGTAGAGCGTCAT
>CADEDM010000079.1 GCA_902826065.1 uncultured Acidobacteriota bacterium
TGCCGGTGCCAGCCGGCGTGCCGGTGATGATCACGTCGCCGGGGTAGAGCGTCATCCGCGAGGTGATGTAGGCCACGAGGTGCGGCTCGCTCCAGATCAGGTTGCTGGTGCGCGCGTCCTGCACGAGGGTGCCATTCAGCTTCGTCGTCATGCGCAGGTCGCTCGGCACCTTGGGCATGAACTCCTTCGGCACGATCACCGGACCGAACGGCGCCGCGCGATCGATGCTCTTGCCGTCGAACCAGTTGGTGCCGGGGAACATCGTGACCTCGCGCAGCCGCTCGCTGCCGCGATCGCTGAGGTCCTGCATGATGCTGTAGCCGAACACGTAGTCCATGGCGCGCTCGCGCGGCACGCGGTAGGCCGGGCGCGGGCCCATGATGATGGCGAGCTCGGCCTCGTAGTCGGTGCGGCCGCGGCCGTCGACGATGTAGAACGGCTCGTTCGGGTCGATGATGCACGAGCGCGGCGACTTGGCGAACAGGATCGGGGCATCACGATCGGGCACGACGCGGTCGGCGGCCGTGGCATCGAAGCCGGCGGCTGGGGGACGGGCCGGCGCGGCCGACGCCGCGGGTGCGGCGGGCGCTGCCGGCGGCGCTGCACCACCCGCACCGGCGTTGCCCATGCCCTGCGCGTGCGCCTTGTAGTTGGCCGATGCCGCCATCAGGTTCCACGGGTACTTGATCGGCGCCTTCACCTTCACCGCCGCGACGTCGAATGCGAACGCCTGTCCGGCGCCCGCGTTGGCGCCGTAGTGGTTGGCGATCTGATACAGCCGCGGCGACACGGTGGCGTATTGCTCGATGAGCGCCTTCATCTCGCGCGGGATGGTCACGGCGGGCAGCTTGGCGCTGGCGGTGAGCGCGCGATTGGCGCCGTCGATGTCGAGCACGCGCGTGCCCAGCACGAGCCCGACGCGGTCGCTGCCGCCGGTCTCGAACGTCATCAGCTTGAACGGCGTGTCGGGCGTGGTCTTCGGCGCGCCTTGTGCGCCGGGCGCTGCCGTCCACGACAGCACGGCCACCAGGGCCGCCGCCGATCCGAGTCCCGCCATCATCACCGTGCGCCGTCGAGCCATGGTGCCCTCCATCGCGGCGGAGTGTAGCAGCAATGCGCCGCACGCATGACGTCCTCGAGCCTGCAAGCGCGCGTGTCGTGGTCCGCGGCGCGACCCACCTTCTGGCGGCGTGGGCTCACGATGACGCACCACCATCGGCGCGAGGAAGGCGTGAAGCGTCAGCCACACGAGGCGCCGCGCCACCTGCAGGCTCCAGTCCGAGACCCACAGCGATCCCCACGCCATAGGCGACGAGGTCGCGAGCGTCGAACCCGCTGCCCAGAGTGAGGCGCCCGACGGTGGTGGCTCGCCAGGCATCGATCCACGGGGCGTGGTAGAGCTGACTGAACTCCACCAGCCAGCAGACGAGCATCGCGAACGTTGCGCGCAGGCCACGAGAGACCGCGGGCCTGGCGGCCCCAAGCAGCCAGTAGATCATCAATCCCCAGAGCGCGTCGCCGAGGACGTCTGCCAGCGCGTTCGGCAGGTTCCGGCGGACCCACTGCAGGCTCAGTCCCACGGCAATGGTGGCCGACGTCGCAGCGAGGTAGCCGAGCCGGGCTCGGAGCACGTGACGATTATTGCGCCGCACCTCAGTCCCGGACGTCCAGCACCGGCGTGCCCAGCACCTTCATCTTCGGACGCACGCCCAGACCCGGGGCGATCGACGCCTGCATGTGCCCGCGGTCGCGCTGCGGCGCGCCGTCGGCAAGGCTCACCGTGACGTACGAGTTGAAGTCGGTGGTGGAGAAGAGGAATCGCGGCGGCGTGCTGTGCGCCAGGTGCGCGATGGCCGCGGTGACGATGTCGCCGCCCCAGGTGTCCTCGATGGTCAGCGCGATGCCCAGAGACACGCACAGATCGCGAATCTGTCGCGCCTTGGTCAGACCGCCCACCTTCGAGATCTTCAGGTTGATGACGTCGGCCGCGCCATCGTGCGCGGCGCGCACCACCATGTCGAGGCCGTCGATGACCTCGTCGAGCACCACCGGCCGGTTGGTGTGCCGGCGCACCACGAGGCACTCTTCGTAGCTGGGGCACGGCTGCTCGAGATACACGTCGATGTCGGCGATGGCCGCGGCCACGCGCAGGGCGGCGTGCTGCGTCCAGCCGGTGTTCGCGTCGGCCACCAGCACATCGCCGCGTTCGAGCACCTTCGCACACGCCCGGATGCGGTCGATGTCCACGTCGGGATCGCCGCCCACCTTCAACTGGAACTTGCGATAGCCCTCGCGGCGATAGCGCTTCACCGACGCGGCCATCTGCGCCGGCGTGGCCTGCGAGATGGCGCGATACAGCGCCACCGACGGCCCGTGGTGGCCGCCCATCAGGGTCGCGACCGGCAGTGCCGACGCCCGGCCCAGTACGTCCCAGCAGGCCATGTCGACCGCGGACTTCACGTACGGATGACCGCGCATCGCGCGATCCATCGCGTCGTTCACGAGGCCCACGGCGCAGGCGTCGAGGCCGAGCAGGTGCGGCGCGAGCTCGGCCAGGCCCGCCCGGGCGCCCGCGGCATAGGCGGGGAGGTACGCGGGGCCGAGCGGGCAGATCTCGCCCCAGCCCGTCAGCCCATTCGCGGTATCGACGGCGACGACCGTGGAGTCGAACACGTCCACGGCGTTGCCGCCCGACCAGGCGTAGCGGCCCTCGCGCAGCGGCAGCTCGACGCGGTACGCGCGAATGCGCGTGATGCTCGTCGGTGCCGTCACAGCTGATGCGTGTCGGCCCGCCACTGCGTGACCAGCTTCTTGATGTCGTCGCGCTTCTGGATGTTGTCCTTCAGCACCCGGGCAGCCAGTGCGGGCAGCTCGGCGTCGCTCGCAAACCGCAGCGCGATCACCTGGTCGCGCGAGATCTCCGCGATGCGCGCCTGCAGGTCAATCGGCAGCAGCACCTGCATGCGCAGGCGTTCCTCGAGGCGGATGACGCGATCCTGGGCGCCAAGGGCGAACACCCGCCCATACAGCGCGCTCAGGAACAACGCGATCGCCATCGCCAGGCCCCACACCGAGGGCACGTCGGGACCGCGTACCACACCGTAGAGCCCGATGCCGATGTTCCCGAGCAGGATCGGCAGCGCCACGAAGTGGAACAGCGGTACGAACTTGGTGTGGGTCGCGTAGGTCTGGGTCGAGTCGGCCATGTCTGCCTCCGGGAATCGGGCCCGTTGTCGCCGCGTCACGATACACCGGCTGGCGGCTGGCGCAGTCCTCCAGAAGACTCAGCGCACCACGCAGACGTCGACGCCACGCGTCGTCGTGCACGGCTCGGCGAGGGGCGTTCCGGTCATGTGACGCCAGTGGTCGAGGTCGCCGCGCGGGATCGCCAGCACGCGGGTGCCCGGGGCAAACCTGACGTCGCGTGACAGCACGTCGGATCGCAGCGTCACCGGCACGATCGGGGTGCGGGGCGGCCCGGGCACGAGGTGGGACGCACTGAACACGACCGGCCAGACGGTCCAATAGTCGCCCGTGACGGCGGCGACCCCGTCGCGCAGTGCCACGGCCGTGCCTTCCGGCTCGAAGCGCGCGAGGAGGTCGCCGCGCAGCCGCTCGGGGCTGCGCGGCCAGGCCGCGAGCAGCACGGCGACCACGCCCGCCGCGATCGCGGAGCGACCGAGGCGGGGCAGATGGACGAGCAGCCGGGCCAGGCCGATCGCGAGCAGCACCGCCAGCACGGGCGCCAGGTGACGAGGCAGCCCGTCGAACGCCACGGCCATGATCGAGCCGTAGAGCGCCGAGCCCGCCACGACGGCGACGATCCCCGCGCGCCACTGCGCCGAGGCTGCGGCGGCGAGACAGCCCGCGCCGGCAAGCGCCACCAGGAGATGGCCGCGGCCCACCAGCTCGGTGTACCCACGGCGCCAGAAGCCGCCCAGCAGCGGCCACACGTGTTCGGGGGGCGGCACCCGCACATGCGTCGTGTCGACGACGTGCGGCATCGCCTCTGCGAGCAGGCGATGCAGCGCGAGTCCGGCGAGCGCGCCAGCCGCCATGACGGCGGCCGGGCGACGAAGCCTGGGCCACGCGCACGCGACGGCCGCCACGCAGACGACGAGCAGTGACACACCCGCGTTCAGCCACGTCGCCACCACGCCCGTCGTGATCGCGATCGCCACGGCGTACCTCGATGACGACGCCACGGCGGCGAGCGCGAACCCGATGAGCCCGAGCGCCGGCGCGTAGGACTGTTCGGTCGTCAGCAGCACCCGCGGCACGGCCGCCGACGGCCACACCAGCAGCGCCAGCAGCGTGCCCAGGGCCGCGACCTCGGCGTGGGCGATCTGCAGCCGCCGAAGCAGCGCGTGCAGCCCGGCGACGAGCAGGGCGATCGACGCGGCGTTCTGGGCGACGAGGTTCCACAGGCCGCTCCGGATCGGCGACGCCGCGAGGGCGAGCGGCATACCGAACCGGTCCTGTCCCCAGAAGAACGGCGTCCAGTGCTCGAGGCTGACGAGAATCGGTATCAGCGAGTCGGAGTTGTGGGCACGTGCCGGCCCGCCCAGCGCGACCGCCAACCCGCAGATCAGGCTGACGAGCGCGAACCATCGGGACGACATGGCGCCGGCGCGGGCAGAACGTGTCGGCGGCGAGACGCGTGCTTACGGCTTGTAGTGCGTGGGGCCCGGCGGCGCGGTGCGCTTGCTGCCGCCCTTCTTCCAGGCGTCGTAGCGGATCCGCAGCGACTTCACGGGATTGGCGCTCTCGCCCTTCTTGATGTCGGCGTCGGTGGCCGAGATGTACGCGAAGTACTGGCCGTCGTTGTGGGTCGTCCCGGCCTGGTCGTCCTTGTTGGCGATGGTGATGTAGGCCACGTGCGCGGTCTTGTCGTCGCACGGGACGAAGTCGAGCGGGTCGTTGCCGCAGTTGCAGCGGTGGTCGCCGCCGAACCGATCGGCAGCTTCCATGGCCGCCATCACGCGGTCGGCCATGGTGCCGCTGGCGCGCGTGAAGGCGAGCGCGGCCATGGTGACCACCTGGTCGCCGAGCAGGGTGTTGCCCTGCACCTGGTAGTAGACGTCGCCGACGCGGCCGCCGAAGTAGAGCGACGAGCGTGAGTTGCCGGTGCCGTTGAAGCCGGCGCGGTTGTTCTGCTCGGTGATGGTGCCGCCGTTGGGGATCATCACGATGCCGAACTGGCGCCGTTGCACGTCGGGATCCTGCTGCAGCAGCTCGATGATCTTCTCGGGCGGCGTGCCCTTCCTGATCTCGGCGTAGACCAGCATCTGGTTGCGCCGCGTGTTGTCGACGCCGGCCTGGCAGGCGGCGACGCCGAGGCCGGGCACGACCACGGCTTGCACGTCCATGAGGTCGCGGGCGCCGTTGGGCTTGCGCTCGGGGAATCCGGCCTGGCGCACGCACGTGGCCGAGGCGATGATGACCTGCCCGGTCTTCGCGTCGACGGCGATGACCGACCACGTGGCCCAGGCCTGCGCCGGGGCGAGCAGCACCAGCGCGGCGACGACGACTCTGGCGAACGACTTCATGACGACCCTCCCGGTCGCGGAAGGCTATCACGGCCGCGCGCGGTGGTGGCCGTACCGGGCCGCGCCTAGCGTCTGAACAGCCGGTTGATCTTCACGAGCAGCGCGCGATGCCTGAGCCCGGCGAGACCCATGGGCGTGTCGGGATCGCGTTCTTCGTTGTAGACGACGAACAGCTCGCTGCCGAGGCGGTATTCCCAGCGGAGACGCGCGTTGACGCCGAGCAGGTGCGTCGTGGAGTTGTACTGCACGAGCGCGCTGGCGAACATCAGCGGCGTCATCGTGACCGTCGCGCGCGAGCCGACCAGCGTGGTCGTCACGCGGCCCCACGGGCCGTCGAGGTGATTCACCTGCAGTGACGGCTCGACCGCGACCCGCGTCGACAGGTTCACGCGCGAGCGGCTGAGCGTCACCGCCGTGCGCTCGCCGCCGTAGAACCCGCCGCGTTCCACCAGCACCGTGCCCGACACCCAGCGCTGCTGGCCCAGCGTGTAGCCGATGCGGCCGTTGGTGAAGCGAGAGCCACCGGCGGGAATGCGCACCGACGCCACCGAGAACGGCCGCGTCAGCAGCTCGTAGTCGTCGGTGACCCCGACGGTGAATCGGTCGCTGCTCTGCAGCTCGATGTCGAAGGCGCCATCGGCGAGACGGGTCACGAGCCGTCCGACGCCGTCGTCGACCGAGGTGTACTGCCCGACCAGGAAGAACTTCCGGATCACGCGGCTGGCACGCGGACGCGGACTGAAGCGCGCCTGCGCGTACGACTTCTTGAAGTCGGTGCGGCGCAGGAAGCCCACGTCGGGCGAGAAGCCGGGATCGACATCCAGGCGCTCGAGCTGCAGCCCGTAGCGATCCCCGGCGTAGTCCATCTGCAGCCGCAGGCTCTGATCGCGCGACGTCCGGCCCTCCGCCGGCGTCTTCGCCCAGTAGGTGTTGAACGAGAGATTGTTGAAGAACGCGAACGCACCGTCGACGCCGAAGAACTGGCTGGAACCGGCGGCGCCGGGCAGTGACGACCGCGACGTGGCCATGAGGCCCACCGTGCTGCGACGCAACACGTCGCGGCGCAGCCGCAGCACCGAGAAGTTCGTGGCCGGCGCGCCCGAGGTGTCGTCGTCGCGCGTCTGCATGTCGACCACGCCCACGGCGTAGCGGCCGACGCGCCCGGTGACCCGGGCGCCGGCAAGGATCGGCACGGTGGCCTGGCCGGTGGCCGTGGTCGCCAGGCCGATGCGGCGGCTGTAGAAGGGAATCGGCACGTCGGAGGTCTGGGCCGCCGGTCCGCTGGTGGTGCCGGTGGCGTTGTTGCCGAACGCGAAGATGCCCTGGTTCTCCAGGAAGAAGTCGCGCTTCTCGGGAAAGAACAGCGAGAAGCGTGTCAGGTTCACCTGCTGCTCATCGGCTTCCACCTGCGCGAAGTCGGTGTTCACGGTGAGGTCGGCGGTGAGGTTCTGGGTGACCGCGTACTTCACGTCGAGCCCGGCGTCGACGCCCGGGTCGTTGCGGGTGGGCGGCCTGGCCGTGCGGTCGGTCGAGAGGTCGGCGATGGCGAACGGCTTCAGCTCCAGCGTCCGCGACAGGTTCGGCACCTCGAGCCCGACGAGCGTCGCGTAGAGGGAGGCGGAGAAGTCCGCCCGGCCGAGTCCCAACGCGTTGGGCACCTGCGTGAGGTAAGCGATCTCGTTCTTCCACTTGTTGGTGCGCCGCGCCTGGAAGCCCCACAGCTGGCTCGCGCCGGGCGCATATCGCAGCGACTTGAAGGGAATCACCGCCTCGATGGTCCAGCCGCCGTCGAACGTGCCGGCGGCCACGCGCCAGACCGGGTTCCAGTCCGGGTTGAAGAGGCGCTCGTTGGTGCTCTGCCCGTCGGATCGGGCGCCCAGGGCGTTGGTCTCGAACTGGAATGCGTTGCGGCGGTCGTGGAAGCTGTCGAAGCTGAATCCCACCGAGTCGCCTTGCCGGATGTTGTTGCTGTCGCGGCGCAGTTCGTTGGCGATGCGCCGCTCGGGCGCGCTTTCCCACGCCTTGAACGAGACGTAGAGGTTCGACGCGTCGTAGAGCACCCACACCTCGGTCGTCTCGGTGGCGGGCTGGCCGGCGCGCGGCTCCATCTGGATGAAGCCGGAGAACGGTCGCGCGTCGCTGTAGACGGGCTCGTCGAGCCGGCCGTCGATGCGCATCGGCGTGGCCACCCGCACCGCGCGCACGGTGACGCGGCCGTCGGCGGTGCGGACGATGGTCTCCGGCGCGATCGGCCCGGCCGGCAGGCCGACCGGCTCGGCCGCGGGCCGGCTCACCGGCGTCTGCGCGCTGGCAGCGCGGGCGGCCAGGCCCAGGCCGGCGAAGACCCACGCCGCGGCGCGCGTCATCGGGCGTGCGGGCGCCTCGCGGGGCCGGTGATCCACAGCGCCACCGGCCAGCCGGCGGCCACGATCACGGCGCCGATCAACGCTTCCTTCGGCTGCACCCAGAACTGGTTGGCGACGATGGCGGCGGAGACCAGGATGAACAGCGCCGGCGCCACGGGGTAGCCCCACATCCGGTAGGGCGGCCGATACGACGCCCGGCCGCGCAAGCGGAACAGGCCCACGGCGAGCAGCGCGAAGAAGAACCACTCGGTGTAAATCGCGCGCATGAAGAGCGTGGTGTAACTGCCGGTCAAGAGCAGGACCGAGGCCCAGACCCCCAGCACCACGATGGCGCGATGCGGCGTGTGGAATCGCGGGTGCACGGCGTCGATCCACGGCAGCATGACGCCGTCGCGGGCCATGGCGAGATACATGCGCGGGCCAGCCAGCATGATGCTGGTCAGCGCGCCCACGGCCGAGACGACCACGAGGCCCGACACCAGCCCGGCCACACCCCGGCCCACCAGCGCTTCGGCGACGTCGGCAGCGATGCGTGGCGACTGACGCACGGCATCGAGCGGCAGCACGCGCAGGTAGACGGCGTTGAGAGCGACGTAGCACACCGTGATGATCGCGGTGCCGATCATCAGCGCGCGCGGCACGGTGCGCACCGGGTCGGTCGTCTCGCCCGCGGTGTAAGTCACGATGTGCCAGCCGCCGAACGCGAACAACCCGGCGACGACGCCGGTGAGCAGGCGGTCGAGCGGCACGGCCGACAGTTCACCCAGGCCGAGATGGAACGCGTCACCGCGGCCCTCGCCGGCGAAGCCGATGCCGAGGAGGAGCAGCACGGTGATGGCGGCCAGCTTGGCGCCGGTGATCGCGGTCTGCAGCGTCGTGCCAGCGCGCACGCCGACGTAGTTGACGGCCGTGATCGCCGCGATGATGGCGATGGCGGCCAGTTGCTCGCCGAGCGGCGACAGCGGCACGAAGAAGCCGACATAGCGTCCGCCCACGAGCGCAATGGCGGCGATCACGCCGGCGTGGATGCTCCACACGTTCGCCCATCCCCACAGGAAGGCCAGCCGCGTCGAGAACGCCTCGCGAAGGAACACGTAGACGCCGCCGGTGACGGGGAACGCCGACGCCAGCTCCGCACACACGAGCGCGCCGACGAACGTGAGGGCCCCGGCCGCGGCCCACGCCAGCAGGATGCCGGAGACGGTGGGCACCGCGCTCGTGATTTCCGAGGGCTGGACGAAGATCGACGTGCCGATGACCGTTCCCACGACCATCGCGGTCGCCTGCGTGAGGCTGATGGTGCGTGTGAGCGGCGGACCGGTGGCGCCCGGCGACGCAGACATGCGCGAGCGAGTGTAGCCGAACGTCCGTGACATTCGCGCCGCTCATCACGGTCATGTCACCGGCGTGATATAGCTGACGGCGATCGCCCGGCCACACGCATGCCGTCCCCCCCCTCCGACCCGCAGCCGCTGATCGCGCCGACGTGTCCAGTCTGCGGCGGCCCGAACGGCTGTTCGGTGGCGGTCACCGGAACGTTCGATGCGTCGTGCTGGTGCCGCGACGTCACGTTCAGCGCCGACCTGCTGGCGCGCGTGCCGGAGGCGGCGCGCGACAAGGCCTGCATCTGCCGGCGCTGCGCCGAACGGGGCTGACCCGTCGGCGCCCCATCCTGGTCCGTCACGGAGGTTGGCATGTCCGAGCGTCAAGCGCCCGAGGTCGAGTGCGAGGATCAGCACGCCGGGCTGTGCGTGCCCGACGTCGCGGCCGCGGCGCGCTACTACACGACCGCCCTCGGCTTCACCGCAGGGTTCCTGTGGGGGGATCCGCCGGCGTTCGCCGGCGTGAAGCTCGGCCGCGAGCAGCTGTTCCTGCAGCGGGGCGAGCCGGCGCCGACCGGCTGCAGCGTCTACTTCATGATCGGCGACGCCGACGAGCTGTTCGCGTTCCATCAGGCCAACGGCGTCGACGTCGCCGTGCCGCCCGGCGATCGCGAGTACGGCATTCGCGACTTCACGGTGCGCGATCCCTACGGCTACCACCTGACCTTCGGGCATCCCACCTTCACGATGGGACCGCGCGTGCCCATCGAGCGCGTCGACGTGCCGGTGCGCCTCGAGAAGCGCCTGGCGGCGCTGATCCACGACCTGGCGACGCACAAGCGGATGTCGCTCTCGAGCCTGCTCGAAGAGACACTGCTGCACACGCTCGACGGCGTCGAGCCGCACACCAAGGCCAACCTGCGCCACATCGCCGAGCTCAAGCGGCGCCACGGCATCGACTACGACACGCACGCCAGCTACCGGTTCACGGAATGAACGCCGGCGAACGTGCCGCCCGCGCGCGCCAGGGCCATCGTCTCGTGCAAGCCGGCGTGCTGGTGTTCCTGCTGGGCCTGATCGTGGGTCTGCTCGTGCCGGCATTCACGGTGCCGCGCCTTGGCCTGTCGGCGCACCTGCTCGGCATCACGCAGGGACTGTTCCTGACGCTCCTGGGCCTCGTGTGGCCGCGGCTTCGCCTCTCGCGCACCGTGGCTCGCGGAGGCGTGGGCCTGGCGATCTACGGCTGCGCGGCGCCCTTCATCGCGAACGTCCTCGGCGCCTCCTGGGGCGCCGGCCGGACGCTGCTGCCGATGGCCGCGGGCGGCGCCGCCGGCTCGGCGGCGCAGGAGACCGCGATCGCGGCCGGACTGCGGACCGGCGGCGCGGCACTGATTCTCGTGACCCTGGTAGTGCTGTGGGGCCTGCGCGGCGACGGCCCGCCGGAGCCGTGACCCGTCCAGCAACCGGATCCTCCGCGCCTGTGGTGCGCCGGCCTCGGGTGTTGCTGACGCTGGCCGGGCCAGACGACGCCGCCGAGATCGCGGCACTGCGGACGGCCGTGGCGGCGCATCTCACCGCAACGCATGGCCACGGGCACTGGTCGTCGGCCGCCAGCGAGCGCGGCGTGCGGCTGGCGATGCGCCGCGGCCGGGTCTACGTCGCGCGCGAACGCGGGCACGTCGTTGCCACGCTGTGCCTCACGCCGCGCAAGCCCTGGGCGATCGATCGCACGTCGTTCACGGCCGTCGCCCGTCCGCTCTACCTGATCGACATGGCGGTCTCGCCGCCACGGCAACGTCGCGGTCTCGGCCGCCGGTGCCTGGCGGACGTCGACCGGCTGGTCGCCGGCTGGCCCGCGGACGCCGTGCGCCTCGATGCCTATGCCGGACCGGCCGGCGCGGGACGCTTCTACGCCGCCTGCGGCTACGCCAGCCGCGGCGGGGCCGTCTACCGCGGCGTTCCGCTGCTGTATTTCGAGCGGCTGCGCGCGCCCGGCGCCGCCGAATCCGCGTGATAGCGTGAGGCGATGACCGCGCCTGCCCACGCCGGTGTCGTGATCTACGCGAAAGACCTCCCCGGCATGGCCATCTTCTACCGCGGCGTGCTCGGGCTCAGGACCCGCCACGCCGACATCGATCACCACGTGCTGGCGTCGACCGACATCGAGGTGGTCGTGCACGCCATCCCCGAGGTCATTGCCGCGACCATCGAGATCGCGACGCCGCCGCTGTTGCGCGAGACCACCGCCATCAAACCGTGGTTCGTGGTGGAGAGCCTGGCGGCGGCGCGCGAGGCCGCGCATCGCCTCGGCGGGGCGGTCTTCGAAGAAGCGTGGGACGGTCCCGGCTATCGCGCCCGCAACGCCCACGACCCCGAAGGGAACATCCTGCAGCTGCGTGAGGGGCTGCCGTAGATCCGCTACGCGCGCGGCGCCCCGGGCGGCTGCACCGCGAACACGCGCCAGCGCTGCGCCTCGGCGCCGAGCGCGTGCATGCCCCGGTCGGTGAACGCCTGGCCCGAGCCGGCGACGAGGTCTTTCACCGTCCGCGACGCCAGCACCTCACCGGCGCTGGCCACGTCGCTGAGCGCCTGCGCGATGTCCACCGCCGAGCCCCGCAACGCGCCGTTGGGCATGTCGCACTCGCCGGTGTGGAGGCCGGCGCCGATGATCCGCCCGAAGCGCGGCCCCGAGGCCGCAATCGACACCGCGCACCGGATGGCGCGCGCGGGCCCGTCGAAGGCCGCCGTGATCGCCGTCTCGTCGACGGCGACGGCGCGGCCGCGGAACCACTCGATCTCACGCCGGACGTGTGTCTCGAACGCGCCGTCGTGGCGGGCCTCGGGCGTCGGCGCGACGTGCGCCGCCAGCACGGTGGCGAGCACGCGGTCGGCGTCGACGTCGTGATAGGTGCGGTTCAGGAACGACTCGATGGCGTCGAGCATCGTGTCCTGATCGCCGACGAACGGCAGGTGGTCGTGGCCCGGCAACTCGGCGAACGCCGCGCCCGGCACGAGACTGGCCACGTAGCGGCCTTCTTCGACCTTCAGCGTCTGGTCGTCGGTGCGATGCAGCACCAACGTGGGCACGCGCACTGCCGGCAGCACGTGGCGGATGTCGATCTCGGCGTTCATGCGGGTGAGCGTCAGCGCCGCGCCCGGACTCGCCCCCATGCGCAGATATGTCGCCCACCACTCGCGGAACGCCGGGTCGCCGGCCATCGAGGGCGCGCGCGCCTCGAGCCCGACCGGGCCGCCCCAGTGGGCGCGGATCTCGTCCAGGAACGCCTCACGCTCGGTGCGTGTCGGCGCCCACGGATAGTCCGGCGCCCACAGCCGCTTGGCGTAGGTGCCGACCATCACGAGCGCCAGCGTGCGGTCGGGATACGTCGTCGCGTAGAGGCTGCACAGCGGCCCGCCTTCCGACACGCCGAGCAGCGCGGCGCGGTGCGAGCCCACCGCCTCGAGCACGGCGCGGACGTCATCCATACGCTGCTCGAGCGTGGGCAGTTCCGACACGCGATCGGAGAGGCCCGTGCCGCGCTTGTCGAACAGGATGAGCCGCGAGAACGACGCCAGCCGGGTGAGGAACCGCGCGAACGACGGCTCACGCCAGAAGTAGTCGAGATGCGACACCCAGCCCATCACGAACACGAGATCGATCGGGCCGTCGCCGAGCACCTGGTAGGCGATGCTGACGTCGCCGCTGCGTGCGTAGTGCGTCGCCGGCGGGTCGATCGCCGCCAGGCCGGCGCCGAGCGAACGCGGGGCCGCTGACGACACCGGCGCGATGACCGGCAGCGTGGGGCCGGCCGCCGGCGCCTCGGTCGCCACCGCCGCGACGAAGCGATAGCCGCGCCGATGCGCGGTCTGGATGTACGTGGGCGTCTGCGGGTCGTCGTCGAGCGCGCGGCGGATCTCGCGCACGCACACCTTCAGCGCCGCGTCGCCGACGAACACGCCCGGCCAGATGACGTCGAGGAACTCGTCCTTCGTCACGAGCTGGCCGGCGTGGCGCACCAGGTGCAGCAGCACGCTGAACGCTTTTGGCGCCAGCGGCAGCGGCGCGCCGTCGCGCTCGAGCGTCGCATTGCGGACGTCGAGGCGGAAGTCGCCGAAGCGGTAGATCGAGGACTCGGTCGTGGCGGGCATGGCGAGCCCCGGACGCCAGTCCGGGCTCCGCCAATCTATCGCAGCTGCCGGCACGTCAGGACGACGACGCACCGGCTCGGCCGTACGCGAGCAGCAGCGTCACGAGCTCGTCGGCCGAATCGAAATGGGCCGATTCGCCGCTGGCGACGTGGGTCAGGCGGCCACACAGGCCGGGCGCGCACTGACGGCGAAGTTCGAGAGTGAACGCGCGTCCGCGATCGGCGGGATCGACGGGACTGGCGTCGCGGGCGGGGGAGGGGGGACGGGGCATAGACGTTGAGCGTGACGGCCGGCTGCCGGTCAGGCGCACCGGCAGAGTGTGCCCGCCGCGGACGTGACGTCCGCGGCGGCTTCCTCCTGGCGACGCGGATCCCGGCCGGGCGCGAAGACCCGGTCGAGACCCACCAGTTCCAGCACGCGCCACACGCGCGGCGGCGCCGCCGCGATGGTGAGGGACGCGCCGCGTCCGGCCAGCGCCTGGCGGACCAGCAGCAGGCGGCCGATGCCGCCGGCGTCGAGCGCGGTCACGGCCGTGAGATCGAGGACGACCCGCCGCGCCAGGCCGGACGCGCCGGCCGAGGCCCACTCGCGGGCGTCGGCCCCGGCGCCTGCGACCAGACGTCCGCGCGCCGAGACCACGCGCGTGTCGCGTCCGACGAAGACCTCGAGACCGAACGACGATGTCGACATCACGGCACTCCCGCGCGTCAGTACGCGCTGCCCGACGTGAGACCGCTCACGAAGCGGGCGATGTCGCCGGCGATCGCCGCCGGCCGTTCCCAATGCAGGGCGTGACCCAGGTCCGGGTAGTCGGACGCCGTGGCCCCGCGAATTCCGGCGAGCAGCGCGTCGCGCTCCTGCCGGCGGCTGAAGGTGTCGCGGCCGCCGCTGACGACCAGCGTCGGCGCCGTGATGCGGCCGAGGTCGGCCGAGAAGTCCTCGCGGCGGAACGCCGTGAAGAGCGTGCGCCACACGCGCGCCGGGACCTGCAGGCTCTCGCCCACGTAAGTGTCCATGTGCGCCGCCGGAATCGGCGTCGCCACGGTGCTCTCCTGAAACGCCCGCGCGAACGCCGGGTCGACAGGATCGGTCAACGTCGACAGGCCGCCCTCCCACAGGTCGTCGACGCCAGGGTGGCCGACGATCGTCGGGAACGTCCCCATCAGCACCAGGCCGCGGGTGCGGGCCGGGAAGTCGATGGCGAAGCGCTGGGCGATGAGCCCGCCCATCGAGTGTCCGACCACGACCGCGGAAGGAATCGCCAGCGCGTCCATCATCGCCGCCACGTCGGCGGCCATGACGCCGTACGAGTAGGCGTCCGGCTTCGAGGCCTCGCCGTGCCCGCGCTGCGTGATCGCGATCGCGCGCATCGACGCCGGCAGCAGCGGCAGCACGTGCTCGAACGAGCGCCACGAGTCGGTGACGCCGTGCAGGAAGATCACGGGCGTGCCACTCGGGTCGCCGCGCTCGACGTAGGGCAGGACCAGGCCGTTGGCGAGCGTCGCGGTCTTCACCGCGAACGCCGGCGCCGCCGCCGCGCGGGTCGCCGCCGTCGACGGCGTCGTGACCGGACGGCCGAAGCGCGATCCCGTGAGCGTGACGTCGGCGCGCGCGACGGCCCTGGCGCGACGGGCGTCGACGATGGCCGCGAGGCCGTCCTTCTTCTGCGCCTTCAGCGCCTGCACCAGGCCCGTCAGCGCCCAGCCGTTCTCGCGGTTCTTCTTCAGGTCGTCCCAGTAGACCGTCTCGGCCTCGTCCGGACGTCCGGCCTCGAGCAGCACGGCGCCGAGCGAATGACGCACCGGGAACACCCACTCGGACGGCTCGGTGTAGACGAGCGCGTCCTCGAGGCGGGTGGCGTGCTCGAGCCGCGCGATCGCGGCGTCGAACTGGCCCTTGGCCGCGAGGATCTCGCCGGCCAGGACATCGGGCGCGATCGACAGGATGGCGCGGCCGGTGTTCGGCGAGAACAGCGGCGCGTCGAGCGCCTTGTCGGACATCAGCGGCACGAGCGCGGTCAGCGACGCCTCGGCCTCGGTGACCTTGTTCGTGGCGACGAACGCCATCCCGCGGGCGAAGTGCCACGCGGCGGTCAGGAACACGCTCGACGCCGGCGGCGCCGGCTCGGCCAGGACCTCCTGCCAGCGACCGAAGCGCACGTTGGCCCAGTAGGGCACGACGCGGAAGCCGGCGAGCAGCGGCATCTCAGTCAGGGCGGCATCGGGAATCTTCGCCGCCACCTTCTTCGCGGCGTCGATGGCCAGCCCCGACTGCACGTCGTAGGTCGCCGCGAACCACAGGAAGTGGATGTTGTGCGGGTAGTAGGCCATCGGATAGAGGCCCTGCGCCCGGCACTGCGTGATGTAGTCCTCGTCGGCGAGCACCGCGAGCTGATTGCTCGTGATGGCGTCGGCGTAGCGGCCCACGCGCTGATAGATGTGCGAGGCCATGTGCACCATGTGGCCGGCGGCCGGCATCAGCGGCATCAGCCTGTCGGCGGCCTGCTCGGCGCGCTCGGGCGTCGTCGTCGATTCCACCAGGTGAATCAACATGTGCAGCGCGCCCGGGTGCTTCGGGTTCTGCGCCAGGATGCGCTCGGTCAGCGCCACGGCTTCCGCGGTGTATTGATGCGGGCGGCCGTCGGGCATCCAGTAGCCCCACGGACGCAGGTCCATCAGCGACTCGACGTAGAGCATCGCGATGTCGGCGTCGTTCGGGAACCGCGCCTGCACCGCGCGCATGGCGTCGGCGTAGGCCGCGTCGTTGGCGGTGCGGTCCGCGGCCTTGCCCGAGTAGCGCTTCTCGAGCGCCTCGATCAGCGCACGCTCACGCGGCGACGCCTTCGCGATGCGTGCCTTCGCCTGCTGCACCATCTCGTAGGCGTGCGGCTCTTCGTTCGGCTCCATCACCGCGTTGATGTTCGGACCGAGCACGAGCGCCTGGCCCCAGTAGGCGATGGCGAGCGAGGGATCGAGCCGCGCCGCCTCGCGGAACGCGCGCCGGGCTTCGGCGTGGTTGAAGGCGTAGGCCAGGTTCACGCCCTGGTTCACGAAGCGCTGCGCCTCGGCGTGCGTCGTGCTCACCGGGAACGTGTGCGGGCCCAGGTTCTGCAGCCGCGGCGCGAGCTGGCCGTTCGGCGCCGGCTGCAGGGCCTTCGGATCGGTCTCGTAGTGCTTGTGCGTGGCGACCGCGGGGGCGGACGCCGTTGCGGCGTGGTCGGCGTGCTGGGCCGAGGCCAGAGGGGCGTCGGCCGCGAGGGCCGACAGCGAGAGGACAACCAGGCGATTCAAGGCCGACATGTCGTGCAAACTCCTTCGCAGTCTTCGAGGGACGAAGGCGCCCGGCGCTGGCGCGCCGGACGCGGCGTGCGGGTGAGTCCCGGGACCCGAGCCCCGGGACTCGATCCCGTCTCTAGGGCTCGGTGTTGCCGAGGACGGTCCAGCGCACCGCGGTGCGGCGGCGCGAGGCGTCGGCGAAGCCGAGCTCCACCTGCAGCACGTGATCGCCCGGGCTCAGCAGCGCGCCGGGCAGCGGGCAGCGGAACGTGACGCCGCCGCCGGTGAGGGTGCCGGGACGCAGGCAGCCGAGCAGCGTCGCCGTCACGTCGAGGCCGTCGTAGACGATGCGGCCCGAGACGAGCGGCGCGGCCCACGGGCCGATGCCGAGCACCAGGTCGAACTGGCCGGTGCGGATGAAGCGCGTCGAGCTCGGCGCGATGGTCAGGCCCTCGGTGGCGACCGGCTCGCCGTAGATGAAGTCGTCCATCGCGACCACGTTGGCGCCGGTCTTCTCGTTCAGGCCCATCGCGACGTTGCCGGTGACGATCTCGACGCGGCCCACCAGCTCCCCGGCGTTGAACGACACGCCGAGGAACGACAGCGTCGCGTCGCCGGTGGCCACCGGCACCGCGCGCTCGTAGAGCAGCGTGCCGTCGGGCGTGTAGAAGCGCAGCCGGGTGGCGTTGGCCACGTCGACGTTGGTGAACACCGCGCCGAAACCGGTGACCGCCGCCGGCACGGCCGTGTTGCCGGGGATGTGGAACACGGAGGTCATCACGTTGCTGTCGAGCGGCGTGAAGATGCGCGGTGCGCTGAAGGCCGCGAACAGCCCGGCGTAGGCCGGATTGAGTTCGACCAGCAGCGGCGAGGGCTGGCCGCTGATTTCGAAGCCGCTGCCCGGGGTGAGGAACGTCGCACCGCGGTTCGCGAACCGCGTCATCGGCGACGGGTCGAGCGTCACGTTCGCGCCAGCGCCGCCGCCGTCCCAGTTGATCTCACGCCGGCCGCCGAACTGGCTGCCGGCGGTGTTGCCGTTGTTGCCGCCACCGAGGTCGGCGCGGAACGCGTCCACCGCCGCCTGAATCGCCGCCGCGTTCGCCCCGGCGGCCTCGCGCACCACCGGACCCGCCCAGGCGGAGCTCGCCACGAGCCACGCCGCCATCGCCATCACACCTTGCAGTCGCATCGTTCGTCTCCAGGTTCCGTTCAGGGATTGCAGGAAGCCGCGCCGCCGATCGGGAGGGCCATCGGGCCGCGGCGTTGACGATGCGAAGGTAGCGGGCGGGTGGCGATCCGGTCCTGAGCGTGCGGTAAACGTCGGGTGGGATTTCGGTAAGGGCGGTGCACACGACTTCCTGACGGCGGGCTCAGGACTTCCCACCGGGGCCCTGCCTACAGTGGCGGCCGAACGTCGCATCAGGCGGCGTCGATGTGGCGGCGCCCGCCCCCCGGCGTGCCGGAGGACCCTGGAGATGACGACCCTGTTTTGCCCCCGGCGGATGCGCGCCGGCCTGCTTGCGACGTTGGCGGTGCTGGCGCCCATCCGCCCGGCCGCCGCCGGGATCGACGCGGTGCGCGTCGTGGCCAACGACAACCGGCGCCCGGCCGGGGTGCTGGCCGACGGCACGCTGACGCTTCGCCTGCATGCGACACGTGGCACGTGGCGGCCCGAGGGCCCCGACGGCCCGGCCGTGGAGATCGAGGCCTTCGCGGACGGCGACGGCGCGCCGCAGGTGCCGGCCCCGCTCATTCGCGTGCCCGAAGGCACGACCGTCGCGGTCACGCTCGTGAACGACCTCCCGGGGCCCCTGACCGTGCACGGCTTGTGCACGAAGGGCGGTGTGGCCTGCGCGCCGACGCCCGTGCCCCCCGGCGAGTCGCGCGCCGTGACGTTCCTCAGCGGTCCCGCCGGCACCTACTCCTATTGGGCCTCGGCGATTGGCGCGCCGGTGCCGTTCCGCGAGATGGGCGGGGCCTTCGTGGTCGATCCCGCCGGCGCCGCGCCGGCCGGCGATCGCGTGTTCGTGATCACCGAGTGGTCGAGCCTGGCGCCGTCCGATCTCGGGGCGGTGATGCAGGCCGACGATCCCGGCGAGGCGTTCATCGCCCGGCAACCCGGCGTCGCCTTCATGATCAACGGGCTGGCCTGGCCCGGCACGGAGCGCCTGTCGGCCCGCGTCGGCGTACCCGAGCGGTGGCGCGTCGTGAACCTCAGCTCACAACTGCACCCGATGCACCTGCACGGCTTCTACTTCGACGTCGAGCGTGTGGGCGACGGGCTGCGCGACAGTGTGCCCGGGCCGCGGGCGCCGCGTCGCGTCGTCACGTACCTGATGCCGCCGTCGGGCACGCTCACGATGACGTGGCTGCCCGAGCGCGCCGGCCGCTGGCTGTTCCACTGCCACCTGATGGAGCACGTGGCACCCGAGCGCCGGCTGCCGCGGATGTCCACGCCAGCGGCGAGCGCCGGCGCGGCCGACGTCCACGCCGCGCACGCGGGATCTCACCGGCCGTCCGCGCCCGGCGGCCATGCCGGACACGATGCCGGACTCGGCATGGCGGGTCTGGTCCTGGGCATCGACGTCGCGCCGGCGGCCGGCGCCGCGTCCGCCGACCCGCAGCCCGCGCGCCCGGCACGGCGGCTGACGATGGCCCTCTCGGACACGTCGCTGCACCACGAGCCGCCCCGGCCGGCCATCACGCTGAGCGACGGCGACGCGTCACCGGCCGATCCGCCCTCGAGTCCGGGACCGCCGCTCGTGCTGCGCCGCGACGAGCCGGTCGAGATCACCGTGGTCAATCGCCTGGTCGAAGCGACGGCGATCCACTGGCACGGCATGGAACTCGAGAGCGTCTACGACGGCGTGCATGGCTGGAGCGGCGATGCGCTGCGCACCACGCCGATGATCGCGCCGGGCGACTCGTTCGTGGTGCGCTTCACGCCGCCACGCGCCGGCACGTTCATCTACCACACGCACCTGCACGACCACCGGCAGTTGTCGCAGGGGCTGTACGGCGCGCTCGTCGTCACGGCGCCCGGCGAGGGGTTCGATCCGGCGACGGATCACGCGCTCGTGCTCGGCCGCACCGGGCTCACCGGCGGCCCGCTCGTGCTGCCCGACGCGACCATGCCGGTCGTGCTGAACGGCGCGCACGCGCCGCGGTTCGTCTGGGCCGCGGGCACACGTCACCGCCTGCGGCTGATCAACATCACCGCCAACGACGTGTTCGGCGTGTCGCTTTCGGACGCGCGGGGGGCGCTCACGTGGCGGCCGATCGCCAAGGACGGCGCTGACCTGCCCGAGGCCGCGCGTCTCCCCGGCCCGGCCGCGCAGACCATCGCGGTGGGCGAGACCTGGGACGTCGAGATCGAGACGCCGCCCGGCCGCCGCACCCTGTGGCTCGAGGTGCGCACGCCGGCTGGCCGATGGGAGCTGCAAGGTCAGATCATCGTGCGCTGATCGACGGCGCCAGCCGGAATTGGCGGGGCGCGTCGGACACTTCGTCCCGACGTCCGTCCCGCCCCCGGCGCGGCGGCGCCGGGATGCCGTGGCGCGCCCGAACTGTGTAGACTTGGCACTGTTGCCATGAAGCGCGCCCTCGTGATTCTCCTGCTCGGCGCGGCTGGCGCCGCCTGCCGTTCCGCATCCGGTGCCGGCGGCACCGCCATCATCCAGCCCGGGGCTCCCGGGCAGGCCAACCGCACGATTTCCACCGCGGATGCCACCGACCTGTCGAAGGTGCAGGCCACGCCGGCCGACATCAAGTTCATGCAGGGCATGATCGGCCATCACGCCCAGGCCATCGAAATGACGGCGCTCATCCCCGAGCGCAGCCAGCGGCGCGAGATGCTGCTCCTCGGCCAGCGCATCTCGGTGTCGCAGGCCGACGAGATGGAGATGATGAAGACCTGGCTGCTGAAGCGCGGCCAGGAGATCCCGTCCGAGCACGCGCACCACATGCCCGGCGGCATGATGCCCGGCATGCTCACCGACGAGCAGATGCAGGAGCTCGCGGCGGCCAAGGGCGAGGCCTTCGATCAGCTCTTCCTGAAGGGCATGATCCAGCACCACCAGGGCGCGATCGACATGGTCGACGAGCTCTTCAAGACGCCGGGGGCCGGCCAGGAAGGCGACATCAACGCCTTCGCCGCCGACGTCGATTCCGATCAGCGCATGGAGATCAACCGCATGCGCGCGCTGCTCGGTCCGCCCCGCCCCGGCCCCGGCCGGTGATTCCGAAGTGAGGATCCAGTCCATGAGAGTCGAAGTCACGTTCCGCGCGGCGCGCCGCGCCCGCCTGGCCCTGGTGGCGGTGGCGGCCCTCGGTATCGGTGTGGCGGTGGCCGCGCAGGAGTCGCCGAAGACCGGCCCGATGCCCAGCACCACCGACCCGCGGTCGAGCCTGAAGCCGGGCGTCAAGGATGCCGGCGTGGCGTCGAAGAACATGACGCTCGTCTCGAGCATGTCGAAGCCGTCTGGCTTCTACGACCCGAAGAATCCAGCCGGCGCCTCGCTGCCTCCGGAACGTCCGGCGGGTGCGCCCGCGCCCGCACCGGCTGCGCCGCCCGCCGGCGCGCCCGGAGCCGCGCCGTCCGCCGCAGCCGCCGCCGCGGCGGCCGTGCCCACGGGCGCGGGCGCGCTCGACTTCGCCAACTCCGACCTCGCCTTCAAGGGCGTGAACGTCGTGATGGGCAACTTCCACGG
>CADEDM010000080.1 GCA_902826065.1 uncultured Acidobacteriota bacterium
TCATGTTGCCGCCGTTCTTCACGTAGTCGAGCAGGCGCTGGTTGTAGGTCTTCAGGTCTTCGCGCACCGCGTAGGCACGCGTGCCGGTCATGATGGCGTCGAACGACGCCAGGTCCGCCGACGCCAGCTCGCGCTCGCCCAGCAGCGTCACCTGCGCGCCGAGCTGCTGCAGGCCCTGCGGCACCTGGTCGCCGACGCCCATCACGTAGCCGACCTTGAGGTTCGCCGGCACCGTGACGTCGATGCCGCGGACGTCCACCGTCGACGGGCGATAGAGATAGCGCAGCTCGAGATCGCGCTGGTCGATGAGCTCGTAGCCCTCGCGATACGAGCGCCCCGCCGCCGTCGCCACTGCCTCGACGCGATACGGCTTGGCGTCGATGGAGGGCACGGCCACGGTGAAGCGATAGCTGGCGCGTTCACCGGCGCGCGCGAAGGTGAAGGGCTGCTGCGCGGGCGTGGACGTCCAGCCCGCCGGCAACGTCAGCGCCACCGACCCCGTGGTGGCCTCTTCCGCGTTGTGGACGACGTCCACGGTGAGCTCGACGCGCTTGGCCGCGCTCGCCAGCGGAATCACCGCCGCGCCCGGCGACACGGTGATGCCCACCCGCGGCACCGACCGCACCTCGCGCAGGACGTCGCCGTACGGCAGCTTGGCCTCGCGGCGCTTCACCACCTCGCGCATCGTCACCGGCGAGCCCTCGACGACGTAGCGCGCCACCGCGACCAGCGGCGGCGCCGTGGCCGCGCGCCCGAACGACGTCTGGTCCGCGATCGCGTAGCGGCTCTCCTGAAGTCCGGCCCGCATGAAATAGGGACGCGTGCTGATCGGCGCATCGGCAGCGACGTTCACCGTGAAGCGACGCGGCAGCAGCGCCTGCGCCGCGACGGACGCCGCGATGCCCGACTCGCCCGCCGGCGCCGACGTCCAGCCGGTCGTGGTCTCGAGCGTCACTTCCGCCGGCGCGATCTCGCGACGTCCGCGATTGGCGAGGCGGGCGCGCACCTCGAACGTCTGTCCCGCCACCGGCGCCGCCATCGACGGGGGCGCGGCGAACGCCGCGAACGGGCCGGTGGGCTCCGGCACCCCAGCCGGCTGCGCCACCGCCGTCAGCTCCAACCCGAGGCACGCGGTAATGGCCTCTTCCGTCTGCCGCTCCTTGATGCGCAGCAGGAACAGCGCCTCGTCCTCGCCCGCGCTCTTCGCGATCGCCTCGCGGATGAACTGCAGCGCCGCGGCCAGGCCCGGCACGGCGGCCGAGGGATCGGTCATCGAGAAATCCGCCGCTGCGCGACCGAAGGCGCCGTCGACACGCGCGAGCTGGTCGGCCACGCCCTCGGGTGATCGCCGGCCGAGCGTGGCGAACAGACCCGAGTACTGGGTGTTGAGGCCGTCGAAGATCGACGACTCCTTCTCCGGCTTCGACGCCAGCCGCGATCCCATGCGCGTGTAGTAGCCGTAGTTGGCCCCGGCGCCGGGATTGAAGCGCCCGCCGTTCTGCGAGCGCTGGAAGCTCAGGCCGTAGCGGGCGACGTTGTCGAACGAGTCGCCCAGATACGGGCTGTACTCGCCGCTGTCGATGCGCACCGTCCACGCCTCGTTCTCGCGCACGCCGCCCATGTAGACCTTGAACGGCTGCCACGGCCGCAGGCCGTCCTTGATCTGCTCGGGGTAGACGTTCGGATCGCCGGCCGCCTGGAACGCGAGCTGCGTGATCATGCCGGCCGTCTGATGGTTGCCGTGACCGTCGCGTTCGTTGCCCTGGAACCGCGACAGCAGCACCCACGGACGACTGATGCGGATGATGCGGACCACGTCGCGCATCACCGCGTCCTTGCCCCACTTCTCGAACGCCTCTTCGAGCCGCTTCGAGAAGCCGTAGTCGACGACCGACGTGAAGTACTGATCGTCGACGCCGTAGTACCGATCCGAGATGCGGAGCTCTTCGGTGCGGATGAGGCCCAGCCCGTCGAAGAGCTGCGGCCCGATGGCGTTGTCGCCCGACTCGCCGCGGTTCAGCGTGAGCAGCGCCAGTCGCGCGCCGTCGCGCCGCGCCAGCCGCGTGATGACGCCGCCATGCTCGTCGTCCGGATGCGCGGTGGTGTGCATCACGCTCGCGGTCGTGCGGGCCTTGAGAAGCTTCTGCCACGCGCCGGCAGCGCCGGCGTCCGGCGCGGGCACCGACTGCCCTCTGGGCACGGCGACGAACGCCGCAACGACACCGACGAGCGCAACGCACACACGACGCATCAGCAGACTCCCGCCCGTGATCCTACTCGCCGCCAGCCGCCAGCCCCTAGCCGCTAGAAGTAGAACTTCACCGCCAGCTGCATCTCCCGCGGGTCGCCCAGCGTGCTCGTGATGCGGCCGAAGGTGCCGGCGTTCGAGATGTTGGCAGCCGGGAAGCCGTAGTTGACCCAGTTGAAGAGGTTGAACACCTCGGCGCGCAGCTCGAGGCGCCGCTCACCGCCGAGGCGGATGTTGCGGAACAGGCTCATGTTCATCGACTTCGCTCCCGGACCACGCACGGTGTTGGCCCCGCAGTTGCCGTAGTTGCGTCCGACGACGGCCGAGAATGCCGCCGCGTCGAGCCACCGGTCGATGGTGGGATCGAGGCTGTCGGGTGTGGGGTCGCCGATGCAGTTGGCGCGGGTGATGCGGCCCTGGCCGGTGCCGATGGTGTCGTTCGAGGTCACCGTGAACGGACGACCGTCGCTCAAGGTCAGGATGCCGTTCACCGACCAGCCGCCCAGAATCGCCGCAGCCGGCCCGCTCGTCAGCAGCGGCTTGCCCTCGCCGAACGGCAGCTCGTAGATCGCGCTGGCCACGAAGCGGTGCGGGATGTCGAAGGCCAGCGGGCCGTAGTCGGCCGCCATGTTGTAGGCGTTCTGCGGGAAGTTGCCGGTGGCGCCACCGCCTGCACTCAGGTGGTCGAGGAAGTCGCCGAGCGCCTTGCTCCAGGTGTAGGCCAGCGTGTACGAGAAGCCGTCGGCCATGCGCTTCTGCATGCGCACCTGCAGCGAGTCGTAGTCGGCGCGGCCGTTGCCGATGATCTGCTCGAGGAAGGCATTGCCGTAGCCGTACTGCGCGTACGGGAACGTCACGGTGTTGTCGGCGTTGACCACCGCCTGGTTCAGGTTGCGGAGACGGCGCCCGTTGCGCGTGCGATTGCCCACGTACTCCACCGCGCCGACGATCGTGTCGGTGAGCTGGTACTCGGGGCCGAGGCTGAACTGGTAGACGATCGGCGTCTTCTGGTTCGGATCCTGGATGCGCCACTGCACGATGGCCGGATTGATCGTCTGCGCGTTGAGCGGCGTGAAGCCCTGCGCGAACGTGAAGGCCGGCGCGTCGTTGCCGGTGTTGGCGGTGATCGAGGCGTCGACCAGCTGCGGCAGGTTCAGGCCCAGCGCGCTCTCGCTGCCGAAGCGATCGAACTGCTGGTAGAAGATGCCGGCGCCGCCGCGCAGCACCAGCCGCGGCACCGGATTCCACGACACGCCGACGCGCGGCGCGAAGTCGTTGGTGTCCTGATTCAGCAGCGCGCGGTCATAGACCGAGCCGTCCTTGGCCGTGATGACGCGTCCCGTGGCCGGATCGATGTTGGTGAGCTTGTCGTCGCGATCGAACAGCGGCGTGAACCGCTCGTAGCGGATGCCGGCGGTCACGGTCAGGTTGTCACGCACGCGCCAGCTGTCCTGGGCGTAGACCTGCCAGCCGTCGGCGTAGAGATCGGGCTGGTGGAACAGCGTGAGGCGCTGCGCGCTCGACAGGCCGAGCAGGAAGTCGCCGAGGCCGAAGCCCGAGTAGCGGGCATCGAGGAAGTTGAGCTCGCCGTTCAGCGACCGCAGGTCGATGTAGTTGACCATGTCGCGGCGACGCTCGATGCCGAACTTCATCGAGTGCCGGCCGAGGGTCCACGTCAGGTTCTCGGCGAACTGGAACACCTGCGAGGTCTGGAACTGCGGGCGGAAGAACGGGCCGCCCAGGCGCGTGAAGCGCGAGATCGGCATGTGCGGCAGGCCGCCGTAGAAGCGCGGATCGGTGGGCACGCCCTTGATGCCGTACTGCGCGTTCGAGTCGGTGCCGAACGACAGGTGCACGGCGTCGGAGCGGACGCGGTTGTAGCCGACGCGGAACTCGCTGAACAGCGACGCCCCGAAGATGCGCGACCAGCCGCCCACGGCGTTCTGACCGCGAATCAGGTAGTTGCTCGAGAAGTCGCCCGAGGCCACCGGGTCGTCGAGCACCGGCGGCTCGCTGCGGTCGGTCTGCGAGAAGCTGTAGCGCGCGAACACGTTGTCGCGCGACGACAGATTGTGATCGACGCGGATGTCGAACTGGTTGATGTCGTTCTTCAGGATGCCGTTGGAGATGAAGTTGTTGTTGAAGAAGCCGGCGCCGGGCACGTTCGGCAGCGGATACAGCGCCATGAGGCGCGCCGCCACGGGATCGATACAGGCCGGGTTGATGCGCCGGTTGGCCGCATCGACGCAGCCGGACGGGATGAACGGATTGCTGGCGTTCATCGTGCCGGTCAACTCGCTGAGGTCGCCGGTGCGCATCGCGGCCGTCGGGACGGTGGCCGTCTGCGACAGCGCCCGGTCGGTGCGCGTGGCCTGGTAGTCGCCGAAGAAGAACGTCTTGTTGCGCAGCACCGGCCCGCCCAGCGTGAAGCCGGCGATGTGCTGGTTGAACTCGCCCTTGGGGCGGCCGGCGCGGTTGTTGTCCCAGGTGTTGGCGTTGAAGGCCTCGTCGCGGAAGAACTCGAAGCCCGAGCCGCGGAACTGGTTGGTGCCCTGCTTGACCGAGGCGTTGATCACCGCACCGGCGGCCTTGCCGAACTCCGCCGAGTAGGTGCGGGTCTGCACCTTGAACTCCTGCAGCGCGTCGATCGGCGGCTGCACCACCTGCGGACTGCGCTCCTGCAGGTTGGTCGAGAACGAGTTGTTGTCGGCGCCGTCGAGCGTGTAGTTGTTCCAGGTGGCGTAGTTGCCGTTGGCGTTGAAGAAGCTGTCCTCGCCGCGGCTGCTGATGCCAGCCGGCGCCGCCACGACGCCGGGCGTCAGATACGCCAGCTCCGAGTAGCGGCGGCCCAGCAGCGGCAGGTCCTGGATCTGCCGCTCGTCGACGATCTGGCCGATATCGGCCGACTGCGTCTGCAGTAGCGGGGCGCTGCCGGTCACGGTGACCTGCTCGGTGACCGCCCCCACGCCCAGCTCGAAGTCGAGCTGCAGCCGGGCCTGCACGTTGAGGCGCACCCGCTCGTAGGCCGCCTTCTTGAAGCCGGCCAGCTCCGCGGCCACCGTGTAAGTGCCGATGCGCTGGCCCGGGAACACGTACTCGCCGGCGGCGTTCGTCACGGTCGTGGCAGCGACGCCGGTGGCGTCCAGTGTGAGCGTGATGGTCACGCCGGGCAGTACGGCGCCGCTGGGATCGACCACCTTGCCGACGATGGTGCCGGTGTCGAGCTGCGCGGCGGCGGTGGCGGGAATCAGCAGGACGAGCGCAACGAGCGCGCGGCAGGCAAGGCGGGCGTTCATGGGCACTCCTCGGGCGATGTGACGCCCGTGCGACGGATGCGGCAGTATCCCGGCGCGGCCCATCGGGAGTCAACGTCCGGCTGCACGCGTCCGAGGGCCCGGCCCCGGCCGTTCGAGCGGCGGACGTGCCGTGCGGAGCGGCGTCGCGGCGGGCCGCTGCGAACGCGGGCCGGTGCGGCTCCATTTGACATTCGAACAGAGCTGCCGCTAGCCTCCATTGGAATGTCGAATGAAGAGGTCGCGAAGGCTGGCGTGCTGCAGGGCACGCTCGATTTGATGATCCTGCAGACCCTGCAGGCGATGGGCGCGCAGCACGGCTACGCCATCGCCGCCCGTCTCGAGCAGGTCAGCAGCGGCGCCCTCAAGCTGAACATGGGGACGCTGTATCCGGGTCTGATGCGCCTCGAGCAGCGCGGCCTGGTGAAAGGCACGTGGGGCGTGACCGACCGCAGCCGGCGCGCCCGCTTCTACGCGCTGACCGCCGCCGGGCGTCGGCAGCTGGCCGCCGAACGCGCCGACTGGGACCGCATGACGACGCTGATCCGCGCCGTCCTCGATCAGTCGTAGGGAGAGGATGATGACCGGCAGAGTGCGCGAGTGGGCACGACGGGCACTGGCTGCGGTGGGGCGCGGCCGCTCCGACGCCGACCTCGACGAGGAGTTGCACGCGCACCTCGCGCTGGCCGATGACGCGGCCAGGCACGCCGCCGCCCCGGGCGCGGAGGCGGAGGCCGCGCGCTCGGTCCGTGTTCGGGCCGGCGGCGTCGACCAGGCCATGGAGGCCCTGCGCGACCAGCGCGGCGTGCCCGCGCTGTCCGACCTCACCCGCGACGTGCGCGAGGCGTCGCGCCTCTTCACGCGCACACCGGGCGTGGCCGCCGTGGCGGTCGTCTCGCTGGCCCTCAGCCTGGCGCTCGGGCTCACCGTCTTCCGCGTGCTGAACGCCTACCTGTTGCGGCCGCTGCCGTATCCCGACGCCGACCGCGTCCACACCGTGACGTTCATGACGCCGGGCCAGCCGTGGCCGAACGGCCTGGCGGAGCTGCCGTGGGAGTCGCTCGACGACATCGTCGAGCACCGGATCGGATGGGACCTCGACCTCTATTACATCCTCGGCGGCGAGTATCCCGAGCCGGTGGAGGGCACCTGGATCACGCCGGGATTCATCGACGGACTCGGCCTGCGCGTCGTGCACGGCCGGATGCTCACGGCCGCGGACTTCGCCGTCGCCGGCCCGACGCCCGTACTCATCAGCCACCGGCTGTGGATGACGCGGTTCCACGGCGCGGCCGACGTGCTCGGGCGGCCGATTCGCGCCTACGCCAACGACCGGCCCGAGGAGGAAGAGGCGTTGGTGGTCGTGGGCGTGATGGCGCCGGATTTCTGGCACGTCAACACCTACACGAGCATCGTCGCGCCGCTGCGCGCGCCGTCCATTCCCTACATGGTGAAGCTGCGACCGGGCGTCGACGCCAGGGTGGCGAGCGAACGGGTGGAGGCGCTGGGTCGCGCCTCGCTGCCCCAGGTGCCCGAAGGCTGGCGCGCCGAGGTGGCCTCGACCCAGTCGCGCTACGTCGCGTCCATCACGCCGCTCTTCACCGCGGTCGCCGCGGCCACGGGGCTCGTCGTGCTGATTGCCTGCGCCAACGTCGCAGTGCTGCTCCTGGCGCGGGCCGTGCGGCGGCGGCATGAGATGGCGGTGCGGCTGGCCCTGGGCGCGAGCCGGGTGCGCCTGGCGCGCCTGCTCACGACCGAGGCGTGGCTGCTGGCCGCCACCGCGATGGCGGCGGCACTCGCGCTCAGCGGTGTCGTCACCGCGGCCACGACCACCGCGCTCGAAGCGCAGCTCGGGCGCCGCGTGCCAGGCGGAGCCGGCGCGCTGGCCAGCGATCCGCGGCTGCTCGCGGCGGCAGCGGTCATCGTGGTGCTCGTGACCACGGTCCTGGCGCTGGTGCCGCTGCTGGCCGCGTCGCTGCCGTCGCTGGGCACCGGACTCGTCAGCGCCGGTCGCGGCGACACGGGCGGACGGACGGCGCGCCGGTGGCGGTCGGCGCTGGTGGCGGCGGAGCTCGCCGGGGCCCTGGCCCTGCTCAGCGGCGCCGCGCTGATGATCGACAGCACGCGCCGGCTGCTCCGCGAAGACCCCGGCATGCGCGACGACGTCCTCATCGCCGGCGTGGGATTGCGGCAGCGCGCCTTTCCCGATGCGGCGGAGCGCGCGCGCTTCTTTGCCCGGGTCATCGACGAGTTCCAGCGGAAGACCGGCGCGCCCGTGGCGGTCAGTCCCTACTGGCCGCTGCAACCGGGAGACCCGCTCACGGTCAGCACTGGCGACAGCCAACGCGTCACCGCCCGTGCCGCCGTGGTCAGTGTCAGCGCCGGCTACTTCACGACGCTGGGCATCCCGGTGCTCGACGGCGCCAGCTTCGACGCCGACGATCGCCCGGGGGGAGCGCCGGTGGTCGTGGTGAGCCAGAGTCTGGCGAACCGCTTGTGGCCCGGCGCCCGCGCCGTCGGCCAGCACCTACGCGTGCCCTCGGGTAACGACGACGCGACCGACACCCCGCCGGCACGCCTGCATCGCGTGGTGGGTGTCGCCGGCGATGTGCGGCAGCTCTCGGCCACGGGACCTGGCCTGTCGGCCGACCCCGATCAGCTCGACGCATACCTCCCGTTCCTGCAGGACGCCGGGCGCTACGGTTACGTGTTCGCGCCCGAAGCGGCGTGGGGCGCGTGGGGCGCCGACGATCGCGCCGTGGCGATGCGACGTGCAGTGGCGCTGGTGAGCGCCAACGCCGCCGTCACCGAGGTGCGGACGCTGGGCGCCGTGCTGGGCCAGGCCCGCGATCGGCCACGGCGACTCGCCTGGCTGCTTTCCACGCTGGCCCTGGCGGCCACGGGCCTCGCCCTCGTCGGCGTCTACGGCGTGCTGGCGTATGCGGTGCGCCAGCGCGAGCGCGAGATCGGCATTCGCATGGCCGTCGGGGCCGCGCCCGCCGACGTCACCCGGCTGTTCATGCGCGAGGGCGGCCGCTTGATCGCGGCCGGCCTGCTCGTGGGACTCGTCGGCGCCGTCGCGCTCGGCCGCACGCTCGAACACCAGGTGTTCGGCGTCACCACCATGCAGCCGCGGCTGCTGGCGCTCGCCGTGGTGCTGCTGGGCGCCTGCGGCACGCTGGCGCTGTGGTGGCCGGCGCGGCGGGCCGCGCGCGTGGGCCCGGCGCAGGTGCTGCGCAGCGAGTGACCGCGGCGCGACGCGTCAACGCTTGCGGCGCAGGATCGTGACCAGCTCGTTGCCGCCGACGGCGGTCTGTCCCACCGTCAAGCCCACGATCTCGTAGCCCCGATCGGCCACGCCCGCCAGCTCCTTCTCCATCGTCGACGTGCGGTTCGTGGCCAGCAGCTCGTATTCCCAGCCGGAATCGCCACGCTGACCGGCCTCGCGCTCGAGGATGCAGACCACCTCGCGGCCGCCGAACATCGACTCGAACACCGTCTGGCCGACGTAGACGTAGCCGGCCTCGGCGGCATCCTGCAGTTCCTTCCGCATCGTCGACGTCTTGCTGGTGGCGAGCAGGCGGTACTGGTAGCCCGGCGAGCCGGCCGCTCTCGCCATCACCACCACCACTTCCTTCCCGCCCATCGCGGTCTCGCCGCCCATCACGGCGCCGAAGCGGAAACCGCTCTTGCCGGCCTCGTTCAGCTCCTTCTCCATGGTGGCGGTGCGGCTCGTGGCGAGCACCTTGTAGCCGGCCTGGGCGGACGCGATGGCGGGCAGCAGGACGACGGCGAGCGCGGCGGCGAGCGAACGGGGGCGGATGGACATGCCGGTAAGATTAAAGCTCTGCCGCGATGTCGTCCACCGATGCGTATGCCGCCCTCCGCAACCCGATCGTGCGGCGGTTCGCGCTGGGACGCTTCGGCTCGGTGCTGGGCCTGCAGATTCTGTCGGTCTCGGTGGGCTGGCACCTCTACGAGCGCACGGGCAGCGCGTGGGCGCTCGGCCTGGTCGGCGCCACCGAGCTGCTGCCGGTCTTCCTGCTGATGCCGGTGACCGGCACGGTGGCCGATCGCCTGCCGCGGCGGCGGGTCGCGGCCGCGGCACACACCGTGCTGGCCATTGCCACGACGCTCATGGCGCTGGCCACGCTGAGCCCCGGCCCGGTCACGCCGATCTACGCCCTGCTCGTCGTGGTCGGGGCCGCCCGCGCCTTCGCCATGCCGGCGGTGCTGACCATCCTGCCGCGCCTGCTGTCGCCGCGCGAGTTCCAGAATGCCAACGCCTGGATCTCGTCGACGTTCCAGCTCGCCGCGATCACCGGGCCAGGACTCGCGGGGGCGCTGATCGCCTGGACGGGATCGGCCTGGCTGGCGCTGGCCGTCGCCGCCGCCGGCCAGCTCGTGTTCGTCGTGTCGCTGCTGCGACTGCCCGAGGTGCATCCGCTGCCGTCGGCGGTGCAGAGCGGGTGGGACGGCGTGTTCGAGGGCTTCCGCTTCGTGCGTGCCTCGCCCGTCTATCTCGCGGCGATCACGCTCGACCTTTTCGCGGTGCTGCTCGGGGGCGCCACCGCGCTCCTGCCGATCTTCGCGAAGGACGTGCTGCATGTCGGGCCGTCGGGGCTCGGGTGGATGCGCGCGGCCCCGGCCGCCGGTGCCTTTCTCGCCGCCCTGGCACAGACGCGGCTGCCACCCTGGCAGCAACCGGGGCGCGCGTTGCTCATCGCCGTGGCCGGCTACGGTGTGGCGACGATCGGCCTCGGCCTGTCGCGTGACTTCTTCCTGTCGCTGGCCTGCCTCTTCGCCACCGGCATCTTCGACTCGGTCAGCATCGTGATCCGCCTCACCCTCGAGCAGCTCATCACGCCGGACGCCTTGCGCGGGCGCGTCTCGGCCATCAAGTCGGTGTTCGTCGGCTTCTCGAACGAGTTCGGCGCCTTCGAGAGCGGCGCGACGGCCGCGCTGTTCGGGCCGGTGGCGTCGGTCGTCGGCGGTGGCATCGGCGTGCTGCTCGTGGTGCTGGCCATCCGACGGGTCTGGCCGGAGCTCTACCGGCTCGGACCGCTGCACACGCTAAGGCCCAGCTAGACGTCGCCGAAGGCCGACCTCGGGTACGACCGCGCGCGCACGCGGAGTATGCTCCGGAGGTTTGGAGGGTCTTCGCATGCGCCGTCTCGCTCGTGTCGTTCCGCTCGTCGTCCTCGCTGCCACCGCGGCCTCGTGCACGCGCCTCACGCCCGAACAGCAGTTCGTGCAGGATGTCGCGCAGGCGCTGGGAGGCGCCGACCGCGTCCGCGCCGCGCGGGTGCTGACGCTCGAGGGCACCGGCCGCCACTGGAACCTCGGACAGGACATGCGTCCCGGCCTGGCCGACCAGACGTTCACCGTGAGCGTCTTCACGCGAGCCATCGATCTCTCGCAGCACCGCATGCGCACCACGCTCACGCGGACGCCGAACTTCGCCTATTTCCAGGGCCCGCAGGCGCAGACACAGATCCAGGGCGTGGACGGCGACGTCGCCTACAACGGCAACACCCCCGAGAAGCTGGCGCGGGCCGGCCGCGTGGCCGTGACCGACCGGCGCGCCGAGCGCTTCCATCACCCGCTGGTGCTCGTGGCGTCGGCACTCGCGGGCGGCGCCAACGTGTCGCCGGTGCGCACGACCGGCAGCGACCGCGCCGTCGACATCACCACCGACGCCGGCGTCATGACGCTCGTCGTCGGCGCCGACAACCGGCCGACGCGCATCTCGTCGCCCGCGTCGCAGATCAACCTGGGCGACGTCACGATCACGACGCGGTTCAGCGGCTACGGCGACGCCGGCGGCTTCACCCTGCCCGCCACCTTCGCCACCCAGACCGACGACTTCACCACCGCGGAGTACACGGTGACGTCCACGGTGGCGAACGAGGGCACGGTGGAGGCCCCGGACACGGTGAAGGCCGCGGCCGAGCCGTCGCCGGCCGCCCCGAACGTCACGGTCGAGGAAGTGGCGCCCGGCGTCTGGTTCCTGGCCGGCCAGTCGCATCACAGCGTCGCCGTCGCGTTCAAGGACAAGCTGGTGCTGATCGAAGCGCCGCAGAGCGACGCGCGATCGACGGCGGTTATCGCCAAGGCGAAAGACCTGTCGCCGAAGACGCCGCTGACGCATCTCGTGCTCTCGCATCACCACTTCGACCACTCGACCGGACTGCGCGCGGCCCTGGCCGAAGGCATGACGGTGGTGACGCAGGCCGGCAATGCCGACTTCGTGAAGATGATCGCGGCGCGGCCGTTCACGCGTCAGCCCGACGCGCTCGCGAAGGGGGCGAAGCCCGCGACGGTCGAGGCCGTGGCCGACACGCACACCATCACCGACGGGACCCGGTCTCTGGTGCTCTACCACCTGGCGGGCAACCCGCACACCGAGACGATGCTGATGGCGTATCTGCCGAAGGAGCGCGTGCTGATCGAGGTGGACGCGTTCAGCCCCGGCGGCACCTACCACCCCTACGCCGCGAACCTGCTCGAGCACATCACGAAGCGCAAGCTGCGGGTCGACAAGATCCTGCCGCTGCACGGCGCGCCGGTGACGGTGAAGGACGTCGAAGCGGCGATCAAGCCTGCGGCGTAACCGCCGGCGGTACGGGAGGCGTCAGCGCGTGGTGTGGTGCGGCGACTCGGTGAACTCGACCGCCCAGTAGGTCGAGTACCGGGAGCCGGTGATACGGACGACGCCGATGCCGACCCGGTCGTGCTCGGGCTGCAGCACCGCGCGCCGGTGCGAGCGGCTGTCGAGCCAGCGTTCCACCTGGCGCTCGGGCGCGACGCTGGTGCCGAGCACTTCGGCCAGGCGGGTCCAGCCGTCGAACGAGCCGTCGTTGACGCGGTCGAGGCGGTCGGGCAGCTTGTCGCCGGCCGAGTTGCGATGCGCGATGTAGTTGCGGCACGCCATGTCGGCGGCGTGCGCCAGGGCCATCTTGTCGAGCACGGGATGGCGCAGCAGGGGCTGGCGGCGCTGCTCCGCCCGCACGGCGTTCAACCGTTGCAGCATCCGCGCCTGTTCGGCCTCGGACGTGGCCCAGGTCCGGCCGTCGCGGCAGGTGCCGATGTTGCTGCCCGGGGGCGGGAAGGCGTCGCGCTTCTCGTGCTTCTGGGCGGCCATCTCCTCGGCGTTGCCGCACGCCGCCAGCACGACGGCCAGCGCCAGCACACGGACCCAGGACCCCGTCACCCTTCAAATATCGCACGGTGTCCGCAGAACCTGCACTGCCAGCGCCTGGGGAACAACGGACCATTACGGATTCGTCACTGACTCTGTCCCCGCGTTCTGGAGCGCGGCGCGGCCGGCGACGCGCAAACCGCGTCAGAGTCCGCACATGGCCAACTTCGAACTGCTGGTGAACGGCGAGCGGCGCGCGGTGGACGTCGCGCCCGACACGCCACTGCTGTGGGTGCTGCGTGACGCGATCGGGCTCGTCGGCACCAAGTTCGGGTGCGGGCAGGCGCTGTGCGGCGCGTGCACGGTGCATGTGGACGGCCGGGCGCGGCGCTCGTGCACGCTGCCGGTGTCGCAGCTGGGCACCGCGGCGGTCACCACCATCGAGGGCCTGTCGCGCGACGGCTCGCATCCCGTGCAGCGGGCGTGGGTCGAGATCGACGTGCCGCAGTGCGGTTGGTGCCAGGCCGGGCAGATCATGTCGACGGCGGCGTTGCTGGCCGAACGTCCCGACCCGACCGACGCCGAGATCGGCACGGCCCTGAACGGCAACCTGTGCCGCTGCGGCACCTACACGCGCATCCGTCGCGCCGTGCAGCGCGCGGCCGAGCTGACGCGTGCCGACGGGAGGGCGCGATGACGGTTCGCCTCTCGCGCCAGCAGGTGCTGCACGCCACGCGCGCCGGCTGGTACCTGTTCGAGCCGCCGGCGGCCATCGCCGCCGCACTGCCGCTCACCCGCCGCACGTTCCTGCGCGTCAGCGCCGCCGGCAGCGGCGGCCTGCTCGTGCTGGTGGCGACGCGCGATCTCGTCTCGGCAAGCGCCGGCGCGGTGGCCGATGCCCCGTTCCAGCCGCACGCGCTCATCCGCATCGACGTCGACGACGCGGTCACGATCTGGGCCTCGAATCCCGACATGGGCGAAGGCACGAAGACGTCGCTGCCGATGCTGGTGGCGGAGGAACTCGACGCCGACTGGACGCGCGTGCGCCTCGAGAACGCGCCGCTCGACCGCCGCTACGGCGGCCAGGGCGTGGGCGGATCCGACGCCATCGCCAGCGCGTGGCTGCACCATCGCCAGGCGGGGGCGGTAGGACGGCATCTCCTGGTGGCGGCGGCCGCGGCGCAGTGGGGTGTCGCCGCCGACGTCTGCTCGACGTCGCGAGGGGTCGTACGACACGACGCCTCGGGCCGTACCGCCACCTACGGATCGCTGGCCGCGCGCGCCGCCGAACTCACGCCGCCGGCCTCGGCGGCGCTGAAGGACGCGTCGCGCTTCACGCTGATCGGAACGCGCGTGCCGGGACGCGACGTCGCGGCGATCGTCCGCGGGCTGCCGCTGTTCGGGCTCGACGTTCGCAAGCCCGGGATGCAGTACGCGGCCGTCGCCAAGAGCCCGGTGTTCGCGCGGCGAGCCGTGCGCGTCGACGCCACCCGCGCCATGGCCGTGCCGGGGGTCGCGCGTGTGGTCGAGATCGCCGGCCTGCCGAATCCCACGCACCTCATCCCGGGCGTTGCCGTCGTCGCCGACTCGACGTGGACGGCGCTGAAGGCGCGCGACCTGCTCGACATCGAGTGGGAGCCGAGTCCGTTCGCCGACGAGAGCACCGCGTCGCTGCGTGCGCAAGCCGCCGAGCGGCTGTCGGCGCCACCGGAAGTGCTGCACAACAGCGGGAATGTCGACACGGCGCTCGCGAGCGCCCGTCACGTCGTCGACGCCACTTACGAATGCGCCTTCGTCGCGCACGCCACACTCGAGCCGCACAACTGCACCGCCGACGTCCGCGACGGCGAATGCTGGATCGAGGGCCCGCTGCAGATGCCGGCATCGGGACGTCAGGTGGTGGCGGCGGCCATCGGTCTGGCGCCGGAGAAGGTGCACGTGATGTCGTCGCGCATCGGCGGCGGCTTCGGGCGGCGCCTGATGTCCGACTACGCGGCGGAAGCGGCCGTCGTGTCGAAGGCGATGGGCGCGCCGGTGCAGGTGGTGGACTCGCGGTCCGGCGACCTTCAGCACGACTACTACCGGCCGTTCGCGGTGCAGCGCCTGCGCGCCGGCGTCGACGCCCAGGGCCGCGTCGTCGCCTGGGATCACACGCTCGCGACGTGCTCGCGCAACGCCTACCGCCTCGACACCCGGCCGCCGTCGTCGACGGAGCTCTATGGTTCGTACGTCGGACGCGTGAAGACGGTGCAGGAACTCGATCCGGACCTGGTGCCCACGCACATCCCGAACGCGCGGCTGCGCTACGCCGCGCTCAGCACGGGCGTGCCCACCGGCGCGTGGCGCGCGCCGTCGCACATGGCGATCGCCTTCGCGGTCGAGACGATGCTCGACGAAATGGCCGCGAAGGCGGGACGCAGTCCCGTCGACCTGCGCCTGGATTTCCTGGGCGACACCGCCGACGTCCCCTCATCGGCCGAGGGCTACACCTACGACCCGGCCAGGATGCGCGCCGTGATTCGTGAGGCGGCCGAACGGGGCGGCATCGGCGGTCGCGCCGCTGCCGGCCGCGGCCGCGGCTTCGCGTCGCACTTCACGTTCGGCTCGTACTGCGCGCAGGTCGCCGAGGTGTCCGTGGATGCGTCGAAACGCGTCACCGTCCACAAGGTGACCGCGGTGATCGACTGCGGCCAGCCGGTGAACCTGCTCGGCGTGGAGGCGCAGGTCGAAGGCGGCATCATCGACGCACTCGGCACCGCGTTCTACGCCGAAGTGCCGATCGCGCGCGGTCGCGCTACCGTCGCCAACTTCGACACCTATCGCCTGATCCGACACCGCGAAGCGCCGCGCCTCGTGGAGGTGCACGTGATGCCCAGCCGACGCACGCCGACCGGCACCGGCGAGATCCCGCTGCCACCGGTGGCGCCCGCCATCGCCAATGCGATCGCGGCGTTGACCGGCACGCGGCTGCGGCAGACGCCGTTCAGCCGCGACGGATGGTCGCTGGCGTAGCGCCCGGGCGACGGCGACCGACGCGCGCTACGGCACCACGAGCGCGAATTCGCTCGACGGCGCGCTCACGCCGCAGGCGGTGACCCCCACGACCCGCACGTAGTACGTCCTGGGCGGCACACCTGCGAGTGGCACCGACACCGTCGTGGCAGTGCCCACGTCGACGGTCGCGATGTCGGCGATGCCGGGCGCGGTGCCCACCTGCAGCCGATAGCTGGTCGCGCCGAGCGCCGTGGCCCAGTTGAACGTGGCGAAGCCACCCCCCTTGCCTCCGATGAAGAAGGACGGCCGCCCCGCTGTGGGCGAGCAGGCCAGCGTCACCGATGCCTGATTCGATGGGGCACTCGCGCCGCAGGCGTTCCTCGCGCGGACGCGTGCGTAATACGTGCCGGGCGGCGCCAGCGTCTGGAATCCGACCGCCGGGCCGAGTGGCAGCGTGACCTCGACCGCGCCGGGTGAACTTCCCGCGTCGAGCAGGTAGCCGGTGGCGCCCGGCGAGAACGTCCACGCGAACGCGGCGAGCAGCCCCCCAGCGTTGGCGACCAGTCCGGTCGGCACCGGAGGCGGCGTCACGCAAGACGCCGTCGTCGTGATCGACACCGTCACTTCGTTCGACGGCGGGCTCACCGCGCCGCCGGACACGCCGCGTACCCGCACGAAGTAGGTGCCGGGCGGCACCAGGCCTTCGAACGCCGTGACGTTCCCGAGGTCGACGTTGACGAGGTTGGCCAGGCCAGGGCCCGTGCCTGCCTCGAGCCGATAGCTGGAAAAGCTCCCCATCCAGCGCAGACGGGTGAACGCGCCGTTGACGAACGAGGTCAGCCCGGTGGGACCCGCCGTCGGCCCTTGATAGACGGCGCGGTAGACGCGGCCCTGGCCACGCGCCAGGTAGTAGATCGCGCCGTCGGCGCCCACTTTCAGATCCACGGGACTGCTGATGCCGGTCGCGAACGTATTGAACAGCGACGGCTGGAGCGGGAACGGCTGCACGACCGTGGGGTCGATGTAGCGAATCCAACCGCCGCAGAAGTCGGCGAAGAAATACATCCCGCGATACTCGGTGGGGTACGCGTTCGCCGCCGGGTTGTAGAACGTGCCGCCGGTGATGGCGCAGGTGCTGGTGTCGTTCTGATAGGCGTAGCGCGGCCGGGTGTGCGACGCCGTCGCGCCGCTGGGATTGAAGTCGCCCTCGGTGTTCGGCCAGCTGTAGTTCGCGCCCGCCACGCCCGCGTTCACTTCCTCCCACGCGCCGCCCCCCACGTCGTTGATGGCCATGCCCGGCGAGCCGCCGGGGTTGAACGCGAACGTGAAGGGGTTGCGCAGGCCCCACGCCCAGATCGCGCGGTTCTCGCCGGAGGCCGTGTTGTAGAACGGGTTGTCGGAAGGAATGGTGCCGTTGCTGTTGTAGCGCAGCATCTTGCCGTGCCGGTTCGCGAGCGTCTGCGCGTTGCTGCTGTTGGCGTTGTCGCCCACCGCGATGTAGAGCTTGCCGTCGGAGCCGAACTGGATCGCGCCGCCGTTGTGGTTGGTGGCGCTCAGGTCGTCGAGCTTGACGATCAGTGTGTCGCTGCCCGCCGCCACGTCGCCGTTGGCGGTGAAGCGGCTGACGCGATTGTGCGCGGTGGCGCTGGGGCTCGTCGGCACCGTGTGGTAGACGTAGACGTACTGGTTCGTGGCGAAGTCCGGATCGAACGCCACACCCAGCAGGCCGCGCTCACCGCTCGGGTCGACGGCGAGTGTCGCGAACGGCGTCGGCAGCAGCACGCCACCCTTGATGACCCGCAGCGCCCCGCCCTGCTCGCACACGAACAGCCGGCCGTCGGGCGCGAACTGCATCGCGGTGGGATTGGTGAGGCCCTGGGCGACGAGGACCTCGGTGAAGCCGGGCGGCAGGGTGGCCGCCGCGACGACGGCGGGCATGAGCGCGGTGACCACGAATGCGGCCGCCGCGGCTCGCCGCAGGACGCTCCGCACGAACGTCGACGATGGGGTCATGGGCAATCCTCCGAGGCGCGGAGGGACGCGCTCGCGTTCCATCCTATCGGACGAACGGGGCGACGCGTCCACCGTGATGGTGGCGCGCGGCAGGACGTGCGAGTGCATGGGCTGGCACGGCGAGCGGACACCCTCGCCGTGTGCGGAGGTGCACATCGCCGCCTCGGGTGTGCTTCGCGTGCAACGCGCGCTTGACAGCGGTGGCCGGCGCGCTAAGCTACGCCCGTTCGGCCGTCAGGATCCGCGGATTCCCCCCGCGCGGCAGCCGTTCCTGCCGGTGCTGTGCTCGCCCGGAGGAATCCATGAGACTGCTACGCCGACTGCTGCCGCACGCGCTGCCCGCGCTGGTGCTGACCCTGGCCGTGTCCGCGCCCGTCGCGGCCGACCAGTCCCGGGGCTTGAACCCGGGTCGCTTCGAAGTGCTCGATCAGCGGATCCCCGTGAACGTGGTGTTCATCGGCTACGACCGTCAGGCCGTGGATCTCGAGACGTTCCGCAGCCTGTTGCCCGCCACGTATGCCCCGGTCGTCCGCTACCCGCAGTTCTATGGCATCAGCGGACGCGACATGGGCCTCGCGTACGAGTTCGCCTACCGCGTCGAGTTCGCGGATGAGCGCTTCACCCAGCGGTTCTTCGCGTTCCTGACGCGGTCGGGGGTCGCCGGGCCGCTCACGCAGTTCCAAGCCAACTACAACGCGCAGGTGACGAACGTGCTCGACGTCACCGGCCCGGTGCTCTACCTGGACGCGCTGGCCGTGGAGCGATATCTCGAGGCCAACGACGGCCGCCGCCGGCCCGGTTACACCATCTACTTCATCAACTGGTTCGGGCATCCCGGCTTCCGGTTCCACGTCTACGCCAAGACCGACGAGGTCGATCCCGACACGCAGGCGAACTTCGGCACCCGCGGCTCGCGCCAGATGATCGCGTGGGGCGGCTCGACGTCGCGCACGTGGTTCTACGACCTGTCGGCCGGACCGGAGTCGTGGACCAACAACTGGGCCGTGGATGCGGCGGACGTCGAGGGCTACCACATGCCGCCGATCTGGGAGTACGCGGCGAACGGATTCCGGCCGCCGGCCGATCTCGGCTTCGACCTCGGGCTCGTGGCACGCCTGGTCGCCATCGATCTGCTGTTCACGACGTCACCCTTGTACGACCCGATCGTCACGTCGCCCGAGCCGGGGGGCAGCAAGGTGGCGCACGTGGAGATGCTGGACGAAGACCCGTCGAGCCTCGGCGTCGACTTCATCAACACCGAGTTCATGAAGCGCGAGCTGCGCAAGTTCCAGCCGTACTACCCGTGGACGGTCGGCCTCGGCGCTCGGTCGGTGGACGCCGGCGCCAAGAAAGCGCTCGACATCTTCGCCGGCACGGTCGTGGACGTGAGCGAGTGCTGGGCCCCGTATCCGCCCTTCGGCACGCCCTTCGCGCAGCTCTTCTGCTACTTCGACGCCAATCTCGGCACCTACATCCCGTCGTACGGCGGGCGTGACTACGTCGGCGAGATCCTCGCCTACAACGCGCAGGACACCAGCATGGGCACGCAGTTCGGGCTGCTCGGGTTCGCCGACGACAACTGGGTGAACGGCACCCAGACCTACGTGTTCATGTTCGACTACCCGACCGTGCGACAGGCCGGCTACGGCTTCACGTCCACCGGCGTGCACGAGTTCGGACATCACCTCGGGATGTCGCACCCGCACGACGGCTACGACTCGGAATGGGGGGTCGACTTCGGCCCGTCGGGGCAGACCGAATTCGCGTGGTCGGGCGACGAGAGCGCGACCGTGATGCACTACCTGCACCTGACGACGGCGTTCGGCCGCTTCGACAAGGACAATCTCTATCGCTGGGAAACCGCGGGCTATCTGAACCGCGCCAACGCCCTCGCCGGCGATGTGCTGCAGAGCGGTGATGCGCGCCGCGTCTGGCTGCTGCTGGCGGCGGCGGATCTCGCCGCGTGGGGCGCGAAGTCGTCGTTCAAGGCGTGGGACTACCTGAACGCCGCCGCGAGCGCGCGCCTCGCCTACACCCTGGTCGCCGCCGCGGCCGGGCACATCAACGCGGCGACCCCGACGCTGACGTCGGCGCTGCGGCCGCTGCCGGGCCGCCGCCATCCTGACGGCTGCTGGGTGCGCGAGCCCCTGCGATAGCGGGCGTGACGGGCCGGGGCGTCGCGACGTCCCGGCCTGTCCCTCACGGTGCGCCCGGGGCCGTCGGCGCCGTCGCGACTGGCGCGATCGGCTTGCGTGGTGGCGCGGTGGCGATGCAGCGCCGCACGTGCCCGAGCCGGTCGGTTCGGTACTCGTACGTGCGGCCGGCGTGCGCCAGGGTGAACAGATAGCCGGGCGTAGGCCGGGGCTCGAAGACGCCTTTCTGCGGGGCGCAGCCGAAGGCGGCGTCGGGCCAGACGCGGGACTCGCGGTCCACGACCGTGAGCGACGACGCCGGCACCTTCAACAACGTCGCGAGCGCCTCCCGCACGAGTGGTTCGGTCTGCTCGAGCGTCTTCGGCGCGAGGGGCGCCTGACCGGCCGCCATCCGCGCGGTCAGGGCAGCGGCGATCACGAGCCCGAGTCGGATCGGCACCACAGCTCCTCCCCGTGAGTGTCGCGCCGCCGCGGCGCGGCGTCAACCCGATGCGGCAGCGCGGCCGGCGCCGCACTACACTGCTCGCCATGTCGATCTCCGCGCGCGTCGTCACCGCCTCCGCACTCCTCGTCACACTCTGGTCCGTCGCGCCGCCCGCGCGGGCCCAGGCGCCGGCGTATCCCGATCCCACGCAGCGCGTCCTCACGCATCGCGAACAGGCGACGCTGGTGAAGGGCTGGATTCAGAAGCGCTTCGACACGGCGATGCCGTCCCTGATGCAGCGCACCGGCATCGACATGTGGATCATCGTCTCGCGCGAGTACAACGACGACCCGGTGTTCCGCTCGATGGCGCCGCTCACGACCTACTCGTCGCGCCGGCGCACCATCCTGGTGTTCTGGAATCCCGGCGGCGGCAAACCGGTCGAACGCTATTCCATCGGCCGCTTCGACATGGAGAAGCTCTTCACCCTCGTGCCCACGGCCAACGACGGCCAGTGGGAGGGCCTGCGCAAGCTGGTCGACGAGAAGGATCCGAAGGTCATCGGCATCGACGAGTCGGAGTTCTGGAACCACGCCGACGGCCTCACCGCCAACGAAAAGCGCCTGCTCACGGCCGCCCTCGGTGAGAAGTACACCGCGCGCATGAAGTCAGCCGAAGCGCTGGCAGTGGGCTGGATCGAATACAAGCTGCCCGAGGAGCTCGAGGCGTATCGCCACGTGAGGCAGGTGGCGCCCCGAGTCATCCGCGAGGCGTTCTCTAACAACCGTATGCCACCCGGAACGACTACGACCGTGAACCGGGTGTGGCGCACGCTGCAACGCTTGCG
>CADEDM010000081.1 GCA_902826065.1 uncultured Acidobacteriota bacterium
GGCCAGACCATGGGCATGATCTACAACGCGATCACGCCGTCGGGCACCAACACCTACAAGGGCCAGGGCAGCTACCGGATGCAGCGGCGCTCGTTCGCGTCGTACCCGTTCTTCACCGCCGACAAGTCGCGCGGCAAGCCGCCCACCGAAGTCAACGTCTATACCGCGGACATCGGCGGTCCGATCGTGCGTGACAAGACGCACTTCTTCGCCGGCTACGAGCACACCGAGCGCGACCTCTCGGGCCAGCGCGTCATCACCATCACCGCCGCGAACCAGGCGGCGCTGGGCCTCACCGAGCCGGCCTACATGCCCACGGCGCTCAACACCGAATTCGCCATCGGCAAGATCGACCACCAGCTCAACGCCTCGAACCGGCTGTCGCTGCGCTACATCTTCTTCGACAACTTCATCACCAACAACGTCGGCGGCGGCATCGGCTCGGTGCAGCGCGCCACCGACTTCACCGACCGGCAGCACTCCACCGCGCTGCAGATGATCTCGACCATCCGGCCGACGCTGCTCAACGAGCTGCGCCTGCAGTACGCCACCCGCGCCCAGGCGCGCGCCGGCGGCTCGGCGGCCGGCACCGGCCCGGCGATCAACATCCAGAACGTCGCCAACTTCGGCGGCCCGATCGCCGGCCTCAGTGACGCCGGCTTCGGCTTCACGCAGGACGTCGCGCAGGTGAACAACAGCCTGACGTGGCTCACCGGCGACCACTCGTTCAAGGCCGGCATCGACATCCAGCACGTGGCCGACACGCGCACGAGCACCCAGTTCCAGCTCTACACGTTCGCCAACGTCGCCGCCTACCAGGCCGCGCTCAATGGCACCAACCGCTTCGGCTACAACACCTTCACGCAGTACTTCGGCATCCCGGACCTCGACTTCTCGTCGAACCTCTACGGCATGTTCGTGCAGGACGACTGGCGCCTGAGCGACTCGGTGAAGGTGCTCTACGGCGTGCGCTACGACGTCTACGACGTGCCGACGCCCAACGCCAGCGCGCCGTTCGAGACCTCGCGCGACTTCGTGGTCGACAAGAACAACTTCGCGCCGCGCCTCGGCGTGGTGTGGACGGTGGGCAGCGATCGCCGCACGGTGGTGCGCGCCAACACCGGCATGATGTACGACCAGGCGCTGCTCGCCAGCTACGAGCAGGCGCTCATCAACGACGGCACCAACGCGCGCGCCTCGGCCAACTTCCAGCCCGCGACGCCCGGCGCGCCGGCCTTCCCGGCGGCGTTGTCGAGCGGCACCGGCGCCACGCCCAACGCGCTCACCACGGTGTCGCGCGACTTCGAGGTCGCCTACAACTGGCAGAGCAACCTGCAGATCGAACGTCAGTTGAACGACCACTTCGCGGCGTCGGTCGGCACGTCCTACGTGCGGGGCTACAACCTGCCGCTCATCAGCAACATCAACCTGATCAACCCGACCGGCCGCCTGGCCGACGGCCGCCCGATCTACAGCACGGCGATCAACGCCTCGACGCGCGTCGATCCCCGCTACAACGTCATCAGCCAGGTCGAGTCGCTGGGCGAGTCGACGTACAAGAACCTCACCGCGCAACTCACCGGCCGCAGCCTGAAGGGTGTGCAGTTCGACCTCGCCTACACGCTCGGCAAGGCCGAGGACAACGCGCCGATCACCGGCGTGCTGTCGGTGCAGGGCGACCCGGGCCGCACCAACCCCGAGAGCCTCGACTACGACAAGGGCCCCAACGTGCTCGACCAGCGCCACACCTTCACGGGCAGCATCGTGGCGCGGCCGATGATCGACGGTGGCAGCGACGTCCTCCGCACGATCGTGAACGGCACGGTGCTGGGCGTGGCCATGCAGTTCGCCAGCGGCGTGCCCATCAACATCCGCGCCAACCCCGGCGAGATCAACAACGACGGCATCGGCAGCGACCGGCCGGCCGGCGTTCCGCGCAACTCCCTCAACCTGCCGGCGCGGAAGAACGTCGATTTCCGCTTGTCGCGCCAGGTGAGCATCGGCGGCTCGCGCCGCCTCGAAGCCATCGCCGAAGTGAAGAACATCTTCAACACGGTGCAGTGGGCGGGCGTGCAGAACGCGGCCGTGAACGTCGACGCGGCCACCGGGCTGCCCACCGGCGTGGGGGCGGGCGTGTTGCCGGCGAAGGGGTCGGACCTCATCCCCAACAACGGCTACGAGCAGCGCCAATTGCAGCTCGGCTTCAAGTTCGTGTTCTAATTGCCCGCGGGTCCGGGCATGGCGCCCGGACCCGCTGTCTATTCATGGTCAAACGGCCGATTGCCCCAGGCGACCCGCTCGAACGCTTCTTCGGCACGCTGGAACTGCGGGTGCTCGACGCGCTGTGGACCCGCCAGGAACCGTCGGCGGTGCGCGATCTCGAGCCCTCGTTTCCGGGGATCGCCTACACGACGGTGATGACGACCCTCGACCGGCTGCATCGCAAGGGCGTGCTGCTGCGCGAGAAGGACGGGCGCCGCTTCCTGTATCGCCCGTCGGCGACCCGCGACGAGTTGCTGTCTTCCTTCGCCGGTGATGCCCTCACCGCCATCCTCGGGCCCTCGGGCGATCAACTGCGCCCGGTGGTGTCGTTCTTCGTCGATGCCGTCCGCCGCGAGGATCGCGACGTGCTCGACGCCCTCGATACGCTGATCCGGCAACACAGCCCTGGCAGCGCCGCGGAGTCGCCCGAGTGACACCGGCCGCGCTCGCCGTCTGCCTGGCGTTCGCGGCTTTTGCTACTGCCACCCTGGCCGGCGCACTCGTGGTCATCGCCACGGATCGCCTCACGCGCACGGCGTGGTGGATGCGTCTCGGCCCGCGCACCCGCGCCAGCCTCGTGGCCGGCGCGCGTCTGGCGCCGCTGACGTTCGCGCTGGCCTTTGCCGCGCTCGTCCAGCTGGCCTTCTGGGTCTTCGAGCCCGCGCACGACGGCGAGCAGACCGGCGCTCCGTTGCTGCTCCTGGCGGCGGCGGGTGTCGGCATGGCGGTCCTGGCCGCGGCCCGGACCTGGCAGGCGTGGTGGGCCACGCGCACGCTGATCCGCGCCTGGCGCGCCTCGGGCGCGGCCCCGGCCGACGTGCCCGGCTGGCCCGGACCGGCCTGGGCCGTCGAGACGACGTTCCCGGTGGTCGCGGTCGCCGGCGTGCACACGGCCGAGCTGTTCGTCTCCTCGGGCGTGCTCGGCGCCTGCAGCCCGGCGGAGCTGGCGGTGATCGTCGCGCACGAACGCGCTCATCTCGCCGGGCGCGACAACCTGACGCGGATGCTGTTCCTGGCCACGCCGATCACCGGCTCCGCCGCCAAGCGGCTCGAGGAACAGTGGTCCGCCACCGCGGAAGAAGTCGCCGACCTGCGGGCCCGCGATGCCGGCGACGGCGTCACGCTCGCCCGCGCGCTCACGAAGGTCGCGCGGCTCGCGGTGAACGCGTCGACGCCGCCGGTCATGGCCAGCGCCCTCATCGGCGGCGACTCGCTCGAACGGCGCGTGCGCCGGCTGCTGGCGCCGGCCACCGCTCCCGGCCGGCACGTGCGCGGCGTGGCGCTGTTCGCCGCGCTCCCGGCGGTCGCCCTGGGCCTGTTCGCCCTGCCGCTGGTCTACGAAGCCGCCGAGTTCCTCGTCCGGCTCGGCCGCTGACCGCGGCCGGATCGGTCCCGCGCACTGGCCGTCAAGGCAGCAGCACGCGCCTCCTCGTCGGGGAACTACGATTGTTGGTAGTAGGCCGTAGTCGTCCACTACGCTGCCCGCCATGCGCGCGGCCCGTCTTGCCACCCTCGTCGTCTCACTCATGTTCGGTGACGTCGTGGAGGCGCTGGCGCTTGCCGGCCGCGTCGTGACCGCCAGCGGCGCGCCGGTCGCCGGCGCCGAGGTCACCATCCTCGGACGGCCCGGCTCGGTCATCACCGACGCCGACGGCCGCTTCTCGTGGACGCCCGATCCGCCGGCGCCGTTCGAGATCCTGGTCGTCGCACCCGGCGGCCTGTTCATGAAGCCGATCCTCGTCGAGCGGACCGACGCCGGACGCGAACTCACCATCACCGTCGAAGCGCTGGTCAGTGAACGCCTGGTCGTGTCGGGCGCCGCGCCCGACATCCAGTCGACGCCGGGCGCCGCCACCACCAGCCTCTCGCAGGCGGAGTTGCAGACGCGCATGCCGTCGAACCTGATCCAGGCGCTCGAGAACGTCGCCGGCGTCAACCAGGTCAGCGAAGGCCAGGCCGCGGTGCCCGCGGTGCGCGGTCTGTCGGCCGGGCGCACCCTGCTGCTCATCGACGGCGCGCGCGTGACCTCGGAGCGGCGCGTGGGTCCGAGCGCCACCTACATGGATCCCGACATCCTCGAGGGCGTGCAGGTCGCGCGCGGCCCGGGGTCGGTGGCCTACGGATCCGACGCGTTCGGCGGCGTGATCGCCATGACCACGCGGCGCATCGCGCCGGGCGCGCCGCTGGCCGGACGTCTCTCGGTCACCGCCGGCACCGGCGTGCCCGAGAAGCGCATCGGCGGCGAGTTGTCGAAGGGCTTCGCCACCGGCAGCCTGCTCGTCGCCGGCCACGGCCGCGACGTCGACGACTGGGAGGCGCCCAGCGGCGAGATCTTCAACTCGGGCTACAACGACGGCGGAGTGCTGGTGCGCGGCACCACCGCCATCGGCGGCGGACTGCTCGCCGGCGGCTACCAGGGCGACTTCGGCCGCGACATCGAACGGCCGCGGAACAACTCGTCGACGGTGCGCTTCTTCTATCCGGAAGAGACGTCGCACCGCGTGACGGCGGAATACGACAAGGCCGACGCCGGCCCGTTCTCGGAGATCGGCCTGAACGCGTTCTACGGCCACTACGCACAGATCACGGACCAGGATCGCTTCGCCACCGCCACGGCTGCCCGCAGCGTCGACCGCGCCGACATCAGCGCCCACGACTTCCAGGTGCGCGGCTACGGCCGGCGCGCGCTGGGCGCCGCGCGCTGGGAGATGGGCGTCGACATCAACGGCCGCACCGGGCTGCGCGCGCTCGACATCTTCGAGCGCTACACGCTGGCCGGCGCGCAGACCATCACCACGAACGTCTCGATCGACTCGGCCCGGCGGGTCGATTCGGCGCTGTACTCCAGCATCGACGTCGCCGCCTCGCCGTGGCTGTCGGTGGCCGGCGGCGGGCGCGTCGACTACGTCACCACGGTGAACTCGAACGGCTACTTCGGCGATCGCGACACGCAGAACGGCGCCGCGTCGGGCTACCTGTCGCTCACCGCCGGCAACTTCGGGGGCGTCTCGTTCACGGCGCAGGTCGCCCGCGGCTTCCGCGATCCGGTGCTCTCGGATCGCTACTTCCGCGGCCCGTCGGGCCGGGGCTTCATCACCGGCAACCCCGACCTCGATCCCGAAACCAGCCTGCAGTTCGACGGCGGCGTGCGCTACACCGCGCGGCGTATCCGCGCCGCGGTCTACGGCTACCACTACCGCATCGACGACCTGATCGAGCGCTTCCAGCCCGACGTCGACAACTTCCTCTTCCGCAATCGTGGCCGTGCCGAGGTGAAGGGCGTCGAGGCCGAAGCGCAGCTCGACCTGCCGGGGCGCGTCACGGTTGAGGGCGCGGTGCAGAAGGCGCGCGGCCAGGCGCTGAATCCCACCACCAATCTCGACGGGATCGCGCCGGTGACGGCCAGCCTGCAGGTGCGGCACCAGTTCCCGTCGCGCCGTGGCTTCGTGCAGGCGCGCGTCGCCCGCTACGCCGACGACGAACGGCCGGGACCGACCGAGCGGATCGTGCCTGGCTACACGCTGCTCGATCTGGGCGCCGGCGTGACGGTGTCGCGGTTCTTCGAGATCCGCGGCCTGCTCCGCAACGTCGGCGACGAGGAGTTCTACGCCAGCCAGGACGTCCGCGCGATCTTCGCGCCGGGACGCACCGCCTCCGTGACGGCGGTCGTGCGTTTCTAGCGAGGACATCCGGCGATCGCGTGATCGCCAGATGTGTCGCGACGCTACGGCACGATCAGCACGTGCTCGAACGAAGGCGGACTGGAGCCCTGCGCGTTGAGCGCGCGCAGGCGCAGGTAGTAGCGGCCGGGCGGCACGCCGGGGATCACCAGTGACGTCGCCGCGTTGCCGGTGTTGAACGTGGTGATGTTCGCCAATCCCGACGCGGTGCCGGCTTCCAGCACATAGCTCGTGACGGGGCCGAACGTCGGGGCGTACCACGTCAGCGTCACCACGTTCCCGGCCACACTCGACGTGAGGGCGATCGGCGCCGTCGGCGGCGCGGCGACGTTTCCGACCACCAGGATGACGTCGGACGATGGCGGACCGACGGCGCCGCCCGCGACCGCCCGCACCCGCATGAAGTAGTAGCCCGGTGGCACGCCGCTGAACAGGAACACCCGGCCGGCCACCGGCACCACGGCGATGTTCGACAACCCCGCCGCCGTGCCGACTTCCAGCAGATAGCTCGACGGCGTCGCACCGCTCTGCGGCGGGTACCACGTCGCGGTGAGACGGCCATCGGCGACGTACGTCATGACGTTCGTCGGCGCATTCGGGGCGACCACGCTGCCGCCGCCAACGCGCAGTGTCAACTCGGGCGACGCTTCGCCGAGACCCGTCGCGTTGACGCCGCGGACGCGAACGAAGTACGTGCCCGGAGGCACACCGGGCACGAAGAACGCGTTGGTGGCCACCGGCAGCGACACGAACGTCGTGCCCGCCGTCAGCCCGGCCTCGAAGACATAGCTCGTCGGCGGGCCGCCCAACGTTCCAGCACTCCACGTGAACCGCACGCCGCCGCCCACGGTCGTGGCCACCGGTGTCGACGGCGGCCCGGGCAGACCCGACGGCGGCCCGAGAGCGAAGTCGATGCCGGTCACCGCCCCTGACGCCGGCACGTTGATGGCCTGACCATTCGCCGCGATGAACCCGGTCGAACAGGTCCCGCCCGGGCAGGCCACGTTGTCGTAGACCTCGTTGGCCAGGTCCGTGGTGGCGGTGCTCGCGAAGTACGCACCCGCCGTCAGTCCATCGAAGGTGTAGGCGCCGTTCGAGTCGGTCACCGCGACGGCCACGTTGACGGGTGCCGGGCCCGCGGTGAACAGGCGCAGGTAGGTGTTCGGCACCGTTGTGTTCGACGGCGAGCGCCGCAGCGTGCCCGAGATCGTGGCCGCGCGATCCATCGTCACGTTGACGCCCTGCGTGTTCAAGCCGGTCGTGACGGGCACGGTCGCGGCGCTCAGGATCGACGCCGTCGAGCAGCCGACGCACTGGAAGCCGCCGTAGAACTCGGGCACGTGCACGGCGTCCAGGGCGATCACCGCATAGCTGCCCGTGGCGAGTCCCTGCACCTGGTAGGCGCCCGCCGCGTCCGAATTCACCGACCCGGCGTCGACCACCGTGTTCCCGATCCGCCGGAACACGAGGACCGAGGCCCTGAGGGGCGTGCCGGTTCCCGCCTCCGTGATCGTCCCGCTCAGCGACCCACCGAGCACCAGATCGAAGTCGATGTTCGTGGCGCTGCCGCCGGTGCCGACGGTCACGGGCGTGCCCGCCGCGATCTCGTCGGTCTGGCAGCGGCCGACACACGTCCGGTTGTTGTAGACCTCGTCCAGGAAGAGGTCGTTGTAGGTGGCCACGAAATAGGTGCCGGCCGCGAGCCCCGTGAGCTGGTACGGGCCGCCCCCGGTGAGCCGCACCGTTCTCACGCGCCACAGATTCGAGCCGACCCGTGCGTAGACCTCGACGTCGATCGGCGCCGGTTGCCCGAGCGTGGTCGGGTGGCGGACGGTGCCCGAGATGGTGGCGCCGCGGTCGAGCAGGAACTCGATGCCGTTGGTGACCGCGCCCGAGGTGACGCCGATCGGCGTGCCGCTGGCCTCGGCGTCGTACGCGTAGCACGACGAGACGCACAGGATGTCGCCGAAGATCTCGTCGGTGTGCGTGACCTGGGCGCCGGCGGCGGTGTAGGCGTAGAAGGTACCCGTGCCCAGGGACGGGAAACTGAAGACGCCGGTGGCGTCGGTGGTCACGTAGTTCTGGGACAGGCTGTCGCCGAAGCGGGTCACGATGTACACGTAGTGGTTGGCGAGCGGGGCGCGTGTGGCCGCGTCGCGCACCGTGCCGGTCAGCGTCCCGTAGGGACTCAATGCGAAGTTCCGGACGATCTTCGTGCCGGGGGCGACGACGATCGGCGTGCCCAGTTGCGTCGCGACGTTGGAGAAGCACGAGATCGGACACGGCACGTCGCCGAAGATCTCGTTCGCCAGGCCCGTGTTGGAGGTGTAGGCGTAGTAGGTGCCCGCTGGCATCGCCTGCGTGTAGGTGCCGGCGGTGTTGATGGTCGGGTAGTAGCAGTTGAGCGTCGGCGTCGGCGTACAGAACACGACGCTGCCGGTGGTCACCGCCGCCCCGTCCGTCGTGCGCGTCACCTGGCCGGTCACCACGCCGGGCTGCGCGAACGCCGCAGCCGGCGCCGACAGCATGACGCCCAGGAGCAGCGCGACCCTCCACGACTGCGCGACCTTACCCAACTCGACCTTGTCAGTACGCGACACAAGTACCTCCCGCGCGGCCGGCGTCGGCCTGGACGCGGGGAGCACGCAGGCGGCGGGGCGCTGATCTGACAATCGTGAAGTCGCCAGTGGAACCGGACACGCCTCCGCGACGGGGAATCAGCGTGGCTGACGGGTCAGGGCACGACAAGCAGCCGCTCGAACGACGGCGGACTCGCGCCCTGCCCATTCACCGCGCGGAGTCGAAGGTGATACGTGCCTGGCGGCACCCCGGGGACGACCAGCGACGTCGCCGCACTCCCTGTGTTGAACACCGCGATGTTCGACAGGCCCGGCGCTGTGCCGGCTTCGAGGACATAGCTCGTCACCGGGCCGAAGCTCGACGCGATCCAGCGCAGCGTGACCGTGCGGCCAGAGACCTGCGAGGTCAGGTTGGTCGGCGGGGAGGGCGGGGCGGCGACGTTGCCGGCGACCATGACGATCTCCGGTGATGGCGGACCGACGACGCCATTGGCGACGGCGCGGGCGCGGGTGAAGTAGTAGCCCGGAGGCACGCCATCGAACCTGAAGCGGGGCGCGCCCGCAGGGACGATCGCGATGTCCGACCGTCCAGTCGCCGATCCCACTTCGTAGAGGAAGCTCGACGGCACGGGACCGGTCAGCGACGGAATCCACGTCGCGCTGAGCCGACCGGCCGACACCAGCGACAGGTTCTGGAAGGGCGCGTCAGGTGCCGCGAAGCCGCCGGCGCCGACCCGCAACGTCAACTCGGCCGACGCCGCCCCCGTCCCCGCCGCATTGACGCCCCGCACGCGGACGAAGTACGTCCCGGGCGGCGCACCGGGCACGAACAGCGAGGGGGCGCCGACGGGCAGCGACAGGAACGTCGTGCCCGTGGTCAGTCCGGCCTCGAACAGATAGGCGGTCGGGGCCCCACCCGCGCCGGCGGCGCGCCACGTCAACAGCATGCCGCCCGGCACGTTGGTCACCGCGAAAGTGGATGGCGCGCCCGGCACGCCGGCGGGCGGGCCAAGCGTGAAGTCGATGGCGCTCACCGTGGCGCCTGCCGGCGCCGTGACCGGGACGCCGTTGGCGCTGGCGAAGGCCGGCGAGCACGAGCCACCCGGGCACGGCACGTCGTCGTAGACCTCGTTGGCGAGATCGTCGGCGGCGGTGGCGATGAAGTACGCGCCCGCCGGCAGACGCGTGAAGGAATAGGCGCCGAGGGCATCGGTCGTGACCCCCCGGGTCTCCGATAGCCCGGCGATGGACAGGCGCACGGCGATGCCGCCGGCGGGCGCGTTCGACGGCGACCGCCGCACCGTGCCCGAGATCGTCACCTCGCGGTCGAGCACGACGTTCACGCCCTGCGTCTGCAGTCCGGATGTGACGTTCACCGGCGTGGCGGAGAGAACGAACTCGTTCAGTCCGCAGAACAGGCACTGGAGTCCGCCGAAGAACTCGGTCGCGTGACCGGAAGCGCTCGCGCTCACGACGTAGGTGCCCGTCGTGAGGCCGCGCACCGTGAAGACGCCATTCGTGACCGTAGCGCTGCCTGCGAGGGTGACCGTCTGCCCGTCGCGGCGATGGACGGCGACCTCGCCCGAGAGCAACGCATTGGTGCCTGCCTGGGTGAGCGTCCCGCTCAGCGACCCGCCGGTGCCGAGGTCGAAGTCGATGTTCGAGACGGTGCCGCCCATGGCCACCGTCACCGCCTGACCGCTGGCGATCTCGCTGGACTGGCACCGGGCCGCGCACGGCCGGTCGTTGTAGACCTCGTCGAGGAAGACCGCGTTGTCGGTGGAGACGAAGTAGGTGCCGGGCGCCAGCCCGCTGAACCGGTAGGCGCCGGTCTGGTCGGGAGCGACGGAATCGACGGTGACCAGGGAGTCGCCTATCCGGGTGTGCAGATGGACGCGCAGGTCCGGCGACTGTCCGCCCGCGATCGGCGCGAGCCTGACGGTGCCGGAGATCTCGGCGCCGCGATCGAGCAGGAGGTCGACGCCCGTGGTGACGGCGCCCGACGAAACGACCACCGGTGTGCCGCTGAGCGCCACGCTGAAGTCGCAGAACTTCGGACACAGGACGTTGCCGAAGATCTCGTTGACGTGCGTGGCCGGCGCGGGCTGGTTGGTGTAGACGAAGTACGTGGCGGGTCCCAGTGACGGGATGGTGAAGACGCCGGCCGCGTTCGTGATGGCGTCGCGCAAGTAGACGTTGCTGCCCACCAGCGCCTGCACCCGCAGCCGAAGATCGGGGATGCCGGCGCGCGTGGCCGCGTCGCGAACGGTGCCCGTGATGGTGCCGAAGGGGCGCAGGGCGAAGTTCCTGACGAGCTTCCCGCCCGACGGCACGACGATCGCCGTGCCGAACCGCACTGCGATGGACAGGTCGCAGCCGAGGGCGCACACGACGTCATCGAAGATCTCGTCGGCCAGCGTCGTGTCCCGCGTATAGGCGAAATACGTGCCCGCCACGACGGTTTGCGAGTAGGCGCCGGCGCCGTTCACGGCGGAGTTGTAGCAGTTGATCTGTGGCTCGTCGCACAACACCACGAGACCCGTCGTGACCGGCGCACCTGTGGTCGCATTGGTCACGGTGCCGGCGACGACGCCAGTCTGCGCCTGCACGACACCCGCGCCGTGGAGCACTGCGCCAAAGGCCAGCGCGAGCATCAAGGGCGCGCGTCTGCGGTGGCTCGACATCGACTCGATCGACACATGAACCTCCCCGGCGTGATCCGAGTGCGGCCTGCCGTTCACGGCACGACCACGACGTGCTCGATCGACGCCAGGCTCACGCCCTGCGCGTTCACGGCGCGAAGTCTGAGGAAGTACTTGCCTGGCGGCACCCCGGGCACCACGAGCGACGTCGATGCATTGCCGGTGTTGAACACCGCGATGTTCGAGAGGCCCGAGGCCGTCCCGGCTTCGAGCACGTAGCTCGTGACCGGACCAAACGTGGGCTGGAACCACGACAAGGTCACGACGTTGCCGGCCACGCGGCTCGTCAGGCTGCCCGGCTCACCCGGCGGCGCCGGCACGGTGCCCGCCACCATGAGCTCGTCGCGGCTGGGCGGGCCGACGACCCCGCCGGCGACCGCCCGCACCCGCACGTAGTAGAAACCGGGCGGCACGCCGGTGAACTGGAACAACGGTCCGGCCACCGGCAGGACGGCGATGTTCGCCAATCCCACAGCAGAGCCGACCTCGAGGAGGTAGCTCGTGGGAACCGGGCCCCTCGAAGCCGGAAGCCACGTCAGCGTCAGGCGGTCGCCGGACAGCCCTGGCGTCAGGCCAATCGGGGCCTCCGGTGCCAGCACGCCTCCAGCGCCGACGATCACCGTCAGTTCTGCCGATGCCGCGCCGACACCGCTGGTGTTCACGCCCCGCACGCGCACGAAGTACGTGCCTGGCGGCACGCCGGGGACCGTCAACGACGCCGGTGACACTGGCACCGTCGCGAACGTGGTGCCAGCGCTGAGCCCGGCTTCGAAGAGGTAGCTCGTCGCGACGCCGCCGAAGGCGGGTGCCAGCCAGGTGAAGTGCACGCCGCCCGCGGTGTTGACGGCCTGCAAGTTCCGCGGCGATCCCGGTGGCCGCGTCGTCGGCGACAAGAGGAAGTCGATGCCGGCGAGCGAGACCGTTGGTCCCACCTGGAGGCCCGTGCCGTTGGCCACCACGAACGCCGCCGAGCAGGAATCGGCCGGACAGACGACGCCGTTGTAGGCGTGGTTGGCCAGCCGGTCGGCGCGCGTCGCGACGAAATACGTGCCGGCGGGCAACCCGCCGAAGGTGTAGGCGCCCGCGTCGTCGGTCGCCACCGCCGTGATCAGCTCAGGCCCGATGGCACCGGCGCGGAACAGCTCCACGCGCACCCGGGCGACGACCGCGTTCGACGGCGACTGCCTGACGGTGCCGGTGATGGCCGCCGCGCGATCGACGACCACATCGACACCCGGCGTGGTCGCGCCGTTCGCGACCGTCACGGGCGTGCCGGTCGCGACGACTGCGTCGTCGATCTCCGGCAACTGGACGCCGCCGAACAGCTCGAGCGCATGCGCGTTGGCTCGCACGAGGACGACGTAGGTCCCCGCCGCGAGGCCACGCACGACGAACGCGCCGTCGGCGCCGACGCTCGTGGTCGACTTCCTGACCACGGACGATCCCACCTTGCGATAGACGAGTACGACGCCGGATTGGGGCGTTCCCGTGCCGGCCTCCGTGATCGTGCCGCTCAGCGAGCCCCCGCCGGTGAGTTGGAAGTCGACGTTCGAGACCGCCTGCCCGGCTCCCACTGTCACCGGCGTGCTGGCGGCGAGTTCCTGGCTCGTGCACGACGCCAGGCACGGCGAGTCGTCGTGGACCTCGTCGACCAGCTGATCGCTCGACGTGGCGAGGAAGTAGCTGCCGGCGGGCAGACCGCCGAGGGTGTAGGTGCCAGAGCCGTCGACGGCGCCGAGCGCCATCCGCCGCAGACCGGATCCCATGCGCACATGTGCGGCGACCTGCACCTGCGGCGGGCCGCCTCCGATCGTCGCCACGGTGACCGTGCCGGAGATGACGGCGCCGCGGTCGAGTGCGAACTCGAGGCCGCCCGTCACCGTGCCCGGCGTCACCTGAACAGGCGTGCCGCTGGTCACGGCCGTCTCGGGGTGGCATGTCCCCGGGCAGGCGATATTGCCGAAGATCTCCTCGGTGTAACCCATCGCCTGCGCGCCGCCGGTGTAAGCGGCGTAGCGACCGGCCCCGAGGTGCGGGAACGAGAAGACACCGGACGCGTTCGTCGTCGCCGTTGCCAGCAGGCCGATGGCGCCCACCTTGGTGGCAATGGCGATCTGGAGGTTGGCAATCGGCGCGCGCGTGGCGGCATCGATCGCCATGCCGCTGATACTGCCAGCCGGGTGCAACGCGAAGTTGCGCACGACCTTGCCCCCACTGGGCAGCGTGAATGGCGCGCCGACGATTCTCGCCAGGTTCTCCTCACAGGCTTCCGGGCAGACGATGCCGTCGGCGATCTCGTCCGCCAGGCCGGTGCCCTTCGTGAAGATCACGTAGGTGCCCGCCGGCACGATGGCCGAGTAGCCGCCGCTGGCGTTGAACGGCATGTCGAGGCACGGCGCGCTGGTCACGGTGCTGCACAGCACGGCCACGCCCGCCGTCACCGGCTGTCCAGTCGCCGCGCGGGTCACCGTGCCGCTCAGTGAGCCGTTCTGCGCCAGAGCGCTCGCCGGAATGCCCACAAGCAAGACCGCGACGCCCACGACCGCCATCGCGCGCCAGCCACGGTTCGACCGCCTCGTCCACACGTGAGCCTCCCTGACCGGCGCCGGCCGGCGACGACGTCGCGCTCCGGCTGCCCTCTACCCGGGGGATCGCCAACGGCGTCCCGAACCGGCCACGGCAATCGAGTAGGCTTGGCGGCACCCTTCCTGACGCCCATGGACGGTCCGGAGCAGTCCTCCATCGCAGTGCTGTTCGCAGCGGCCGAACGTGGCGACGCCGCCTCGAGTTCGGCGCTGTTCACCGCGCTCTACTCGGAACTGCACCGGGTGGCCACGCGCGAGCTGGGCAAGCACGGGTGGGGCGTGTCGCTCGGCGCAACCAGCCTGCTGCACGAGGCCTACTTCGACCTGTCGAAGCGCGACGGCAGCGCCTTCCCCGACCGCAACCACTTCATGGCGTACGCCGCCCGGGTGATGCGCGGGCTGATCGTCGACTACGCCCGCAACCGGCGGGCGCAGAAGCGCGGCGGCCTGTTCGAGCTGACCGCCATCTCCGAGGAAGCGCTCGAGGTGCCGGCCGCGCCAGAGGAGCTTGGCCGGATCAGCCAGGCCGTTGACGATCTCGCTGGTGTGGAGCCCGAACTGGCCGAGATCGTCGACCTCAAATATTTCTGCGGGTTCTCGTTCGAGGAGATCGCGGTGATCAAGGGCGTCTCGGAGCGCACGGTGCGCCGGCTGTGGACCAAGGCGCGCGCCTACCTGCACGCGGCCATCCGCGATCTCGAGTCCTGACACCGTCATGGCCGACGATCGCGCCACGAGCTGGCAATCGGCGAGTCCCTACCTCGACACGGCGCTCGACCTCCCGCCGGAGGCCCGCGCGGAGTGGCTGCAGGGCATTCGCGCGCGCTCGCCGGAGCTGGCCGCGCACATCGAGCGCTGGCTGAAAGAGTGCGACGCACTCGCCGACGACGGCTTCCTGGAATCCGCGGTCGCCATCGAACCGGCGCGCTCGGGCCTGGCCGGCACGCAGCTCGGGCCCTACCGCCTGGTCTCGCCGATCGGCCACGGCGGCATGGGCAGCGTGTGGCTGGCCGAGCGCATCGACGGCCGGTTCGAGGGCAAGGTGGCCGTCAAGCTGTTGAACGCCGCGCTGGTCGGCCGCAGCGGCGAAGAGCGGTTCGCGCGCGAGGGACGCATCCTCGCCCGGCTCGCCCATCCGCAGATCGCGCACCTCGTCGATGCCGGCGTGTCGGCCGTGGGCCAGCCCTACCTGGTGCTGGAATACGTGGACGGCGAGCCGATCGACACCTATTGCAACCGCCTCGCCCTGAGCGTCGAGGCCCGCCTGCGCCTGTTCCTCGACGTGCTCGCGCCGGTCGCGCACGCGCACACCAACCTCGTCGTGCATCGCGACCTGAAGCCGTCGAACGTGATGGTCACCGCCGAAGGACGCGTGAAGCTGCTCGACTTCGGCATCTCGCGGCTGCTGGATGCCGAGGGCGACGCGCCGTCGATGGCGTCGCTGACCCGGGACGGCGACGCGCTGCTCACGCCCGCGTTTGCGGCGCCCGAGCAGGTGGAACGCGGCGACGTCTCCACCGCCACCGACGTCTACGCCCTGGGCGTGCTGCTCTACCTGCTGCTGGCGGGACGGCATCCGGCCGCGCACGCCTTGGGCAGCCCCACCGAGCTGCTGCGCGCGATCGTCCACGACGAACCGCCGCGGATGTCCGAACGCGCGCCGGCGCGCCTGCGCAGTCAGCTGCGCGGCGATCTCGACGTCATCGCCGCCAAGGCCCTGCGCAAGGCGCCCGCACAGCGCTACGCCACCGTGGGCGACTTCGCGGCGGATCTCCAGCACTACCTGGCCCACGAACCGATCGCCGCCCGTGGCGAGTCGATGACGTATCGCGGCGCGAAGTTCGTCCGGCGTCATCGATGGGGCGTGGCCGCGGCGGTCGTGGCGGCGGCGGCCTTGTCGGCCGGGTTCGTCGTGGTGAACCGCGAGCGGGCGCTGGCGGAGCAGCGCTTCAGCCAGGTGCGGCAGCTCGCCAACAAGCTCTTCGACATCGACGTCCAGGTGCGGCAGTTGCCGGGCGCGACCAACGCACGGCAGACCATCGTCAACACCGCACTCGGCTATCTCGAGGGGCTGGGCGGCGATGTCGCCAATGACCCCGGCCTGGCGCTCGACGTCGGCACCGCCTACATGCGCGTGGGCCGCGTGCAGGGCGTGCCGATCTCGGCCAACCTGGGGCAGTCGGAGAACGCGGATCGCACGCTGGCCAAAGCGGAGGCGTTGATCGCATCCGTGCTGCGCGCCGAGCCCGACAACCGCATGGCGCTGTTGCGCGCGGCGCAGGTCGCGCACGATCGCATGATCCTGGCTGGCGAACGACGGCCGGCCCACCAGGCGCTGCCGTTCGCGCGCCAGTCGGCAGCCTGGCTGGATCGCTGGGCGTCGTCGCCCGCGCCGCCGCCGGAGTGGCTCGACATCGAGCAGGCGTTGATCCTCTACAACAACGTCGGCAACCGCTTCCGCATCGCACGCGACTACGAGACCGCCCTGCGGCTGACGACGCAAGGCGTGGAGCTGGCGCGATCGGTGGGCTCGGCCAACGCCGAACGCCAGCGGGCGGCACTGTTGATCGGGATGACGCGCATCCATCGCGATCGCGGCGACCTCGACGAGGCGCTGCGGACCATCCGCGACGGCCAGGCGGTGATGGAGGCGTTGGGCAAGGAGGTGTTGAACAACGTCGGTCCCCGGGCGGTGTTCGTGCTGATGCTCAACACCGAAGGCGAAGTGCTGGCTCAGCCCGCCGGGCCCAGCCTGGGCCGGCCGGCCGACGCCATCGCGCCGCTGACGCGCGGGTTCGAGATCATGGACGACGCGGCGCACGAGGACGCCTCGAACGCGCAGTTCCGCAGCAGCCTCGCGGCCATCGGCCGCCTGCTCGCCGACTGCGTGGCGCCCACCGACCCGGCGCGCGCGCTCGCGATCCACGACCACGTCCTGCTGCATCTCGCAGAGGTGAAGGACAACCCGCGCAGCCGCCGCGACGAGGCCCGGGCGCTGGCGGCGTCGACGCGCGTGCTGCGCCAGCTCGGACGCGGCGCCGAGGTGCGGGCCCGTCTCGACGGCGCGTTCCAGCGCCTGGCGGCGTTGAAGCTGTATCCCGCGGAGACCATCGATCTCGAATCCGAAGCCGACCACGTGCTGGTCGCGAAGGCCGAGGCCGAGGCGGCGGACGGGAAGGTCGCGGACGCCGTGGCCACCCACGAGGCACTGCTGGCGCGCGTGCTGGCCGCGAAGCCCGAGCCCGACGTCGACCTGAGCGACGCCGGCGCCCTGTCGCGCCACTTCGACGTGCTGGCCCGGCTGCACGCGGCCGCCGGCAACGCCGCCCGGGCCGCGGAGTATCAGCAGCGGTCCCTCGAGCTCTGGCAGCGATGGCGCCAGCGGCTCCCCGGCAACGCCTTCGTGGACCGGCAGCTTGCTGCCGCCCAGGCCGGGCGCGTCGTGGCGTCGTCCCACTGACCAGCACCCGAAGGGCCTGTCCGCACCGGAAATCAGGCGCCCGCGTCCGTCCCGGACCACGGGTATCATCTGTGCGCTCCGCCCCAGCGGTCATGATCGAGGGTCCAGAACCGGTCTCGGCGCACCGAGCGGCCGGCTCCTCCGCCACGGAGGCAGCGTCGACCGTCGACCTCCTCGCTCGTGTCCGGAGCGGCGACTCCGACGCCCGCCAGATGCTCGGCGACCGCTGTCTCCCGGCGTTGCGGCGCTGGGCGCGCCACCGGCTGCCGGCTTTCGCACGGGACGCGGATGACACCGCCGATCTGGTCGACGTGGACGACACCGTGGGTGCCGAGATCCGGCGCCTCGACCCGCAGCAGATCCGCGACGAAGGGGCGCTGCAGGCGCACCTTCGGCAGGCGCTCGCGCTGCGCATCACCGACGTCATCCGGCGCCGGCTCTTCCGGCTGGAGCGCAGCGGCATGGCCACCATCGTCAACGGCCCGCCGGGGTCGCCGCTCGACGAGGCGGTGGGCGCCGGCAACGTGGCGCGCTACGACGCCGCCCTGGCCCGTCTCGGAGATCCCGAGCGGCACGCGATCATCGGCCGCCTGGAGCTGCAGTACACCTACGAGCAGCTCGCCGACGCGCTGGGCACGCCCACCGCCGACGCGGCACGGGCGGCAGTGATCGGCGCGATGGGCCGTCTCGCGCTCGAGATGCAGTCGTTGAAGGGCTAGCGATGGCCGGGCCGATCGACGACGTCATCGGGAAGATCGCCGACGGGCGCCCCATCGACTGGGACGCGGCCGACGCATTGGGCCACGACGCGGCGACCCGCGGCCTGCTGTCGGAGCTGCGCGTCATCGAGCGCCTGCACGACACGCATCGCCGGCTGCCCGACGACACGCCGACGCGGGCCGACGACCAGAGCACCAAGCCGCCGGGGAATCCCGCCGGACGTGCCGCGACCCTGACGCGCTGGGGACGCTATCGCCTGATCGGCCCGCTGGGCCAGGGCAGCTTCGGCGACGTCTACCGCGCCCGCGACGAGCAACTGCACCGCGACCTCGCCATCAAGCTGCTGCGCCCGGGCGGCCCGGCCGACGACGCCGTCGGGCCCGCCTTGCTTCGCGAAGCCAAGGACCTGGCGCGGATCCGCAACGGCAACGTCGTCGCCATCTACGCGGTCGAGGAGCACGAGGGGCAGGTCGGCCTGTGCATGGAGCTGATCGAGGGCCGCACGCTCGATGCGGCGGTGCGCCTCGACGGGCCCCTGAACGCCGACGAAGCCACCGTGGCCGGACTCTCGGTGGGCCGCGGCCTGGCCGCCATCCACCTGGCCGGCCTGCTGCACCGCGACGTCAAGGCGAAGAACGTGATGCGCGAACGGGCCGGGCGCTTCGTGCTGATGGACCTCGGCGCCGGGCTCGACGTCACCGATCCGGTGCGGCTGGCCTCCGAGCGCACCACCGGCACGCCGCTCTACATGGCGCCCGAGCTCTTCGACGGCGCGGCGGCGAGCGTGCAGAGCGACATCTACAGCCTGGGCGTGCTGCTCTACTTCCTCGTCACCGGCCGGCATCCGGTGGAAGGCGAGACCTACGAGGAGCTGCGCCTGGCGCACGCCCGCCGCCAGCGCGTCGCGCTGGGCGACCGGCGCGTCGACCTGCCCGACGGCTTCACCCGCACCGTGGAACGGGCGCTGGCCAGCGATCCGGCGCAGCGCTTCCGATCGGCCAACGAGCTGACGGCGGCGCTGTCGGCGAAGCCGGAGACGGACGCCGAAGAGGGATCACGGCTGCTGCGGTCGGTGGGTACCGTGACCGCGGCCGCGACGTCCGCCCTGGGGTTCTGCGGCCTGATCGGCTTCATGACGTCCACCGTCTACGAGTCCGGGTTGAACATCGTCGGGCGGTTCGCGCAGGGGACGGGCCCGCTGCAGTGGATCGCCGTCGGCCTCAAGAGCCTGGTCGCGCCGGTGTTCCTGGCCGCGGTGCTGGCCATCGTCCTGAGCGTGCTGGAGTGGCTGTGGCGTCACGTGCCGATCTGGCCGCCGCCGGTTCGCCGGCTGGTGCGGGCCGTGGTTGCAGGTCTGCGGTCGGCAGCGCCGGACACTCTGGCGATGGCCGTGGTGTTCGCGCAGGTGGTGACCATCGTCGCGTTCGCCTGGTGGCAGCAGGATCTGCTCGCGGCGTTGTGGCGCTTCAGCGCGTCGGCGCCGGGCTCGCTCGAGGCGATGTCGCCCGCGCACCGCGATCAGCACGCCGAGTACCGGCAGGCCGCCAGCATGGTCGTGGCGGTGTTCGCCGTGGCATGGTACGTCGTGGGCCGCCGGCTGCGGTTCGGCAGCGCGTCGCTCCGCGTCGTGGCGGCCGGCGTCGGCGTGACGATGGCCACGCTGTTCCTGTGGGCGGCGCCCTACCGCGTCCTGTGGCATCCCGACGGCGAGAAAGAGGCGGTGCGCTACGACGGCCAGCCGTGCTACCTGGTGTCGTCGTGGGGCGGCGAGGTGCTGTTGTTCTGTCCCCTGCAGATCGGCGGGCGCAACCGTATCGCCGCGTCGAACGACCTCAAGCTGCAACGCACGGGTGTCGTCCAGTACATGTTCTGCAGTTTCTGTCCCGAGTGTGGCTCCTGTTCCCCGGAGGCGCGTGATGGTGCATCGGATCGCTAGTGTCGTCGTCGTCGCATTGACGCTGATCGTGGCCCTGCCGGCGACGGCCTCGGCGGATCGCAAGAACGACCTGTGGGGGTGGCTGGAGCGGTTGAGCGGGCCCGGCCCGTTCCACCCGCGCATCGGCACCAATCGCTTTCCGACGATTGGCATACGCTCCCCGTTCTGCTTCAGCGACGGCCGCATGAAGGTGACGACGCTGTCGGCGGAACGGAGAGCCTGTCTCTATCTCGACTACGCCCCGTGGATCAGCGAAGAGGATCCGCTGGTCGGTGGCGACGTCAAGCTCGACACCTTCGACGTCGGTGCGTCGTACCGCATCAACCGCGGCCTCGAGCTGGGGGTCGGGTTCGGCGTGTACCACTTCCGGACCGAGGACACCAGCGCGACCCGCGTGACCCTCACGCCCGGACGCCTGGTGGCGAAGCCGCTGACGCTCCTGGCGATGCTGTCCGAAAAGGCCGGAGCACAGCCGTTGTCGAGCCGATGGCAGAAGGGGTTCGCGACCCTGAAGTGGTACTACAAGACCTCGGTCCTGCTGGGACGGATCGACGGCACCGACTTCGGCATCGAGAACTCGCCGTGGCGCGGCGAGACCAACGACCCGGTCAGCTCGGTCGGCTTCCTGATCGACCTGGGCGAGGTGTTTTTCGAGCGCTAGGGCGACGCTTTCGCCGGGGCGGCGACTCCTATACGCTTGGAGGTTGAGGTCGTTCTTCCCCATGCGCCGATTGCTGCTCGTCCCCGCCGTTCTCGCTCTCGTCTTCACCACCTCGCTCCCGGCCACCCGCGCGCAACACCGGCTGCAGCCGGTGGCCGCGATGACCGGCCGTCCGGCGCTGGAACTGCAGCTCCGCAAGCTCGACACCGTGGGCAATCTGATGATGACCACGGCGCATCCCGACGACGAGAACAACGCGCTGCTCGCGTACTTCGGGCTGACCAAGGGCTTCCGCACCTCGCTCGTCACCGCCACGCGCGGCGAGGGCGGCCAGAACGAGATCGGCCCCGAGATCTTCGAGGCGCTCGCGGTGCTGCGCA
>CADEDM010000082.1 GCA_902826065.1 uncultured Acidobacteriota bacterium
TCCGCTTCAAGATCGACTTCGTGCGCCGGCGCGCCCTGCCGCTGCTGAAGGGCGGAGCGATCGTGACCGCCACCGCCGACGACCACGCCTGGGTCGACGCCGTCATGGCCGGCGCCGTCGACACCGGCACGCGCGAGCTGCTGGTGGCGCAGGCCGGGTGCGCGCTGCTCGACCGCGAGGACGCGGCCCGCGTCGCGGGCGACGACGCCGCCAAGGCGGCCGTCGCCGCCAAGATCGAGATCCTCAGGCGCTGGTGCGCGGCGCACGTGCACGCGCCGTCGACGCGCGACTGGGTGGCCTTCCGCTTCCCCGAGACGCTCGATTACGGACACCTCGTCCACGTCACCCGCCCGCGCACCGACCTGCCCGGCGCGATGACCGGTCCTGACGCGAAGCTGCGGCGCCGCGACGGCTTCGCGCTCACCGACGGCCGCTACGAGACGCGCGAGGTGCTGAGCGAAGTGCACTACTGCGTGCTCTGCCACGAGCGCGACAAGGACAGCTGCAGCAAGGGCATCGTCGACAAGCAGGGCGCCGTCACCACCAACGCGCTCGGCATCGCGCTGGCGGGCTGCCCGCTCGACGAGAAGATCTCCGAGATGCACCTGCTGCGGAAACGGGGCGACGTCATCGGTGCGCTGGCGCTGGTGATGCTCGACAACCCGATGTGCCCGGGCACCGGCCACCGCATCTGCAACGACTGCATGAAGGCCTGCATCTACCAGAAGCAGGAGCCCGTCAACATCCCGCAGATCGAGACCGGCACGCTGACCGACGTCCTGAACCTGCCGTGGGGCGTCGAGATCTACGGTCTGCTCACGCGCTGGAATCCGCTGAACCAGGCGCGTCCGCATGCCCTGCCGTACAACGGGAAGAACGTCCTGGTCGTCGGCCTCGGCCCCGCCGGCTATACGCTGTCGCACTACCTCCTCAACGAGGGCTTCGGCGTGGCCGCGATCGACGGGCTGAAGATCGAACCACCCGATCGCGAGCTCACCGACGGTGGCGGCGGCTCGCCGCGACCGATCGCGCGCTGGTCCGACATCTACCGGCCGCTCGATACCCGCGTGCTCGAGGGGTTCGGCGGCGTCTCCGAGTACGGCATCACGGTGCGTTGGGACAAGAACTTCCTGTCGCTGATCCACCTGACGCTGGCGCGGCGCACCCGCATGCGGATCTACGGCGGCGTGCGCTTCGGTGGTGCGCTGCCGCTCGACGACGTGTGGGCGCATGGGTTCGATCACGTCGCCATCGCCGCCGGGGCCGGCCGGCCGACCATCGTCGACATCAAGAACAACCTGCTGCGCGGCATCCGCAAGGCCAGCGACTTCCTGATGGCGCTGCAGCTCACCGGCGCCTTCAAGGCGGACGCGCTGTCGAACCTGCAGGCACGACTGCCGGCGGTGGTCATCGGCGGAGGACTGACCGGCGTCGACACCGCGACCGAGCTGTTCGCCTACTACCCGGGCCAGGTGGAGAAGACGCTCGATCGCTTCGAGGCCCTGGTGACCGTGATCGGCGAGGCGGCCGTGCGCCGGTCGTTCGACGCGGAAGAGGCCGGCATCCTCGACGAGTTCCTTGCCCACGGCCGGGCGGTGCGGGCCGAGCGGGCCCGCGCGGCGGCGGCCGGCCAGCCGCCCGATTTCGTGCCGTTGGTGCGCGCGTGGGGCGGCGTCACGCTGGCGTATCGCAAGCGCCTCCAGGACGCGCCGGCCTATCGTCTGAACCACGAGGAAGTGGCGAAAGCCTTCGAAGAGGGCATCACCTTCGCCGAGAATCTCGACCCCGTCGAGGCCGTGCCCGATGAGCATGGCCACGTGAAAGCGATGATCTTCACGTCGCCCGACGGCCGCGTCGAACTCCCGGCGCGCACCGTGCTCGTCGCCGCCGGCACCGCGCCGAACGTGACCTACGAAAAGGAGCACCCGGGGTCGTTCCAGCTCGATGGCCGGGCGAAGTTCTTCAAGGGCTATCGCGTCGATCGCGCGGCCGACGGGTCGCGTCGGCTGGTCGAGGACGCCGACGGGTTCTTCACCTCGTACGAGCACGACGGACGCTTCGTCAGCTACTACGGCGACAACCACCCGCGCTACAACGGCAACGTCGTGAAGGCGATGGCGTCGGCGAAGCACGGCTACCGGCACGTCGTGGCGCTATTCACCGACGCTCTCGCCGGCCTCGACGCCGCCGCGCAGCCCGAGCGCGACAGCGCCTGGCAGACCCTCGTGTCACGGCTCGACGACGCGTTGCTCGCACGCGTCGAACGGGTGGTGCGCCTGACGCCGACGATCGTCGAGGTCGTGGTGAGGGCCCCGGCCGCGGCACGGCACTTCGAGCCCGGCCAGTTCTACCGCCTGCAGAACTTCGAGCGGGGCAGCACCAGCCTCACCGCCGAGGGCCTGCGGACCGCGCTGGTGATGGAGGGCCTGGCGCTCACCGGTGCGTGGGTCGATCGTGACGCCGGCCTGCTCTCGCTGATCACGCTCGAGATGGGCGTCTCGAGCCGGCTGTGCGCCTACCTGCAGGACGGCGAGCCGGTGGTCGTGATGGGGCCCACGGGCACGCCCACCGAGATCCCGGACGGCGAGGCCGTGCTGCTCGCCGGCGGCGGCCTCGGCAACGCGGTGCTGTTCTCGATCGCGCGCGCTCTCAAGGCGCGTGGCAGCCGCGTGCTCTACTTCGCCGGCTATCGCAACGGCGCCGACCTGTTCAAGCGCGAGGACATCGAGTCGGCGACCGACCAGGTGATCTGGGCCACCGACGGCGGCGTGGAGATCGCGCCCGCCCGGCCGCAGGACGTCCACTTCCGCGGCAACATCGTCGAGGCGATGGTGGCGTACGCCGAGGGCCGGCTGGGCAGCCCCGAGGTGCCGTTGTCGTCGGTGTCGCGACTCATCGCCATCGGCTCCGACCGCATGATGCACGCGGTGCAGCGGGCGCGCCACGGCGTGCTGGCGCCGCACCTCTCGCCGGCGCACGTCGCCATCGGCAGCATCAACTCGCCGATGCAGTGCATGATGAAGGAAGTGTGCGCGCAGTGCCTGCAGCGGCACGTCGACCCCGCCACCGGCCAGGAGTCGTTCGTGTTTTCGTGCTTCAACCAGGACCAGCCGCTGGACGCCGTCGACTTCGATCACCTGCGGGCACGGCTGAAGCAGAACAGCGTGCAGGAGCGACTCGCCGACCTCTGGCTCGCGCACCTGCTCGCCGCCGAACCGACGCCGCTCGCACACGTGTAAGGCGAGGGCGGCGGACGTGGTTCGCCGCTGTATGCTTTCGAGGTGCTGTCCCCCGGCCACGTCATCGACGGCCGCTACGAGATCGTCGGGCCGCTCGGCGCCGGCGGCATGGGGCAGATCTACCGCGCGCGGCGCGTGGCGCTCGGCGACGACGTCGCCATCAAGATGCTGCTGTCGGCCGACGCCGACACCGAGGCCCGCGAGCGATTCCTGCGCGAGAGCCGCGCCTCGGCGCAACTGCGCCATCCGCACATCGTCTCGATCCTCGACTTCGACCGCGACGCCCAGGGACGCCCGTTCCTGGTGATGGAGCTGCTGAGCGGGCCCAGCCTGCGCGAGGAACTCGACGTCGCCGGAGCGCTCGGCCCGGCGCGCACCGCGGAGGTCCTGACGGTGGTCGGAGGTGCCGTGCAGCTCGCGCACGATCGCGGCCTGACGCATCGCGATCTGAAGCCCGCCAACATCGTCGCGCATCGCTACGAGTCGGGCGATCGCGTCTACAAGGTGATCGACTTCGGGCTGGTGTCGCTCGCGGCCACCGCCGACGCGACGCGGCTCACGCTGCCTTACACCTTCCTCGGGACGATCGCCTACTCGGCGCCCGAGCAGCTCGCCGGCGAGGCCGTGGGACCGGCCGCCGATCAGTACTCGCTGGCCGTCGTCGCCTACGAGATGCTCACCGGCAAGCGGCCGTTCGACGCGCCCGAGCCGCTGCAACTCGCGCAGAAGGTGATGGCCGGCAACGCCGCGCCGGCCTCGACGGTGCGGAAGAGCCTGCCGCCCGGCGTGGATGCGGTGCTCGCCCGCGCCCTCGGGCGGACGCCGGCGGAGCGCTGGCCATCCGTCGCCGCGTTCGTGGAGGCGCTGGTGGCGGCGCTCGAACCGGAGGCGGCGCCCGACGACACCGGGTCACTCGACGGCGATGCATTGCTGTCGCGCTATGACATCGGCGACGTGCTGGGCCCCGGTCGTCTGGGCAGCACGGTCCGGCGTGGGCAGCACCGCGCGCTGGGTATTCCCGTCGCCATCCGCCATCTGAGGCGCGAAGGCCAGCCACAGTGGGACGCGCTGCGCGCGCGGTTCCTGCAGGAGGCGCGGACGCTGCAGGTGCGCCATCCGCACCTGCTGCACGTGCGCGACTACGGCGAAGACGCGAGCGGCGTATTCGTGGTGACCGATCTCGTGGAAGGCCCCAGCCTGCGCGAGGTGCTGGCCGGCGGGCCGGCCGGCTGGCCGCGGGCGCGGCGGATGATCCTGCAGATGACGGATGCCGGCGGCGCGCTGCACCGCCACGGCGGTTTGCTCACCGGCGTGAATCCCGACACGGTGCGCGTGACGGGCAGCGTCGGGACCGAGCACGTGGTGCTGACGAGCGGCGGGATCAGGGCGCTGCCGGACGTGCTGGCGACGATGCGCGAGTCGCAACTGCGCGGGCAGGAGTCGAGCGATCTGGAGCTGCCCTATCTGGCGCCGGAAGTGTTGATGGGCCGCGCCCCCGACGACCGCAGTGACCTCTTCACGCTAGGCGTGATGGCCTACCAGCTCGTCACGGGGCGTCTGCCGTTCGCCGCGGCGACGCTGCCGGAGTTGCTCGGTGCGATGCTCACCACCGCGCTCCCTCCGGTGGCCGGCAGCGAGGCCCCGGCGCAGGCGGCCGCTGCGATCCGGCGCGGCCTGGCGCCGGACCCGGCCGCGCGCGGCACGCTCGACGATCTGCAGCGCGCCGTGCGCGATCCGCTGTCGCTGTAGCGCGCCGGCGGTCCTACGCCCGGCTGCCGGCGTGTGCGGGCACGCCCGACGCCGACGCCGTGGCGAGCTTGCCGGCCAGCCAGCCGTCTACCGACGCCGCGCCGCCACCCTTCACGATCACCGGCAGCGCCAGGGCCAGGGCCAGCAGGTGGTACTCGAAGCCCTCACCGGGCTGCGCGCCGGCCCAGTTCATGAAGAAACCGTTGGGCAGGTGCACGGTGAGCACCGCGCCCACCATCACCGCAGCGATGCCGAGTGCCGTGAGACGCGACGCGGCGCCCGCGACCAGCGCCAGCGCCCCGACGCTCTCGGCCGCGACCACCAGCAGGGCGACGATCCACGGCAGGCCGGCCCCGCCGGTCAGGAAGCCCATCGTCCCCTCGAAACCGCCACCGCCGAACCAGCCAACGGTCTTCTGCAGGCCGTGCGGCAGGATCACCAGGCCCAGCACCACCCGCTGGAACAGGCGCGTCGTCGAGGCATCTGTGGCAAATAGTCGGGTCAACATCTCCATCTCCTCCGCCAGCTGAAGCATGTGATGCGTATCAGCGTGACAACACCTTTAATGCCGGCGGCGACGTGTTGGTGTCAGAGGCCGGAAAAGTCGAGGCGGATGAGTGGGTTACGGCCCGTGCGACAGAGCTGGCGTGGGCCACGCCCTGTTGGCGCCGACTCAGTCCAGCAGGTCGAGGCCCGCCACCGCCGCGCCGACGAGCGCGGCCTGGTCATTGAGGATGACGTGCACCGGCATGTCGACGAGCAGTCGGCTCATCGGCGCCTTGTCGACGAAGGCGCGCACGAACCGGCCGTCGAGCAGCGGCAGGATCTTCGGTGCGATGCCGCCGCCGACGAACACGCCGGCGCGCGCGACGGCGCGCAGGGCCAGGTTGCCGGCTTCGGCTCCGTAGGCGTCGACGAAGAGATCGAGCGTGGCGCGGCAGCGCGGACACGTGTCCGCCGCGGCGGCCTCCGAGACGCGGGCGGTGCCGCCGGGCTCGTCGAACACGCCGCTCGCCTCGCAGCGATCGGCGCCGTGGACGAACGTCGCCACGTGCACCAGGCCGATGCCGGAGATCACACGCTCGACGTCGACGCGGCCCACCAGATCGCGCAGGTAGCGCACCAGCGCGAGTTCGTCGTCGGTGCGCGCCGCGAAGTCGGCGTGGCCGGCCTCCGACGGCACGGGCAGCCAGCGTTCGCCGACGCGGTGCAGGATCGCTTCGCCCAGTCCGGTGCCAGCGGCGATGAGCGCGGCGTTGCCGGTCGGTTGCGGCCGGCCGCGCTGCAGCGTGTGCAGTTCCGCCGGCGCGAGCACCGGGACGGCGCAGGCCATCGCCTCGAGATCGTTCAACAACCGCAGCCGTGTCACGCCGGTCGCCTCGACCATCTCGGTGGCGCGAACTTTCCACGGCACGTTGGTCATCGTGACTTCGCCATCGACGATTGGGCCGGCGATGCCGAGCGCCACGGCGGTGATCTCCGGATCGCGCAGCGCGCCCGCCGCCTCGAGCAGCGCCGGCAGGCCGTCGTAGTCGAGCGTCGGCAGCGCCTGGACGTCGATCAGCTGCGGCCGCGGCCGGGCCTCGGCGAAGCGGCCGACCAGCGTCTTCGAACCCCCGACGTCGGCGGCGAGAATCATGGCTCCGATTGTAGGCTGGCCGGCCACGCGATCCTGCGTTGACAGCGCGTCGCCGTCGTCGCACTCTTGAAGGGCCGATGCCCGCGGAACCTTCGAATCCCGCCGAGACGATCGCGGCGCCCGTGGCGGCGCCCGGTCCGCGCGACGTGCTGGGGATGTATCCGAAGCTGCGCGAGGACCACATCCGCTACCTGCAGAAGTGGGGTTTCGTGACGCCGGCGCAGCGTGGCGGCGGCACGCAGTTCTCGTTCCAGGATCTCAGCCTGTTGCGCCAGATCCACGGCGAACTGCAGCGCGGCATCCCGTTTCGCGCGGCGCTGCGCGATCTGCAGGCCGAACGGCAGGGCCAGCTCGCCTTCGACTTCCGCCTCGACGCGGAGCCGGCGCGGATCATCGCGCTGGCCAAGAAGGAGCCGCCGGCGCCGGCCGCGCGATCGGTCGCCGTCGAAGCGGCCCTCGACGGCGGACGTCCGCTGACACGCGGCGAGCAGCAGTTCCTCGAAGGCTCGCGGCTCGATGACGGCACGCCCGAGCGGCAGCAGGAAGCGGCTCGCGCCTATCGCCGCGCGCTCCACGACGACCCGAATCTCGTCGCCGCGATCATCAACCTCGCCAACATCCGCTACGCGTGTGACGAGCTGCCCGAAGCGCAGGCGCTCTACGAGCGCGCCCTGCGGCTCGACGACACCTTCTTCGAGGCCTACTTCAACCTCGGCAACATCCATCACGATCTCGGCCGTCACGCCGACGCGGTGGAGTACTACCGGCGCGCGCTGTCACTGAACGGCCAGTACGCCGAAGGCCACTTCTATCTGGCCGTCACGCTCGAGAAGCTGGGCCGTTCGGCCGAGGCGCGTCAGCACTGGCGGGCTTACCAGTTCCTGGCGCCCGATGGCGAGTGGGTCGATCTGGCGCGCGAGTTCAGCGACGATCCGCCGCCCAAGGGGTGAGCGTCGATCTCAATCCCAGCGCGAGAGGCCGGGCGCGGGACGCGCGCGGGGCGCGCGCTTCACCTTGTAGTAGCCGCAGTCGACGCACCACGAGTCGGGGTTGAACCCGGTGGTGCCGGCCATCGGCAGCACGTCGCGATGGCCGCAGCAGGCGGGCGAGTCGCCCTCGGCGGCGCGCTGCCAGCGGCAGCTCGCGAACCGCTGCTGCCCCTCGGAGGCGGGCGGCGGTGTCTCAGGCGAGTTCGAGTCCAAGTGCGGTCTCCATGGCCTTCCACTCGCGTCGTTGCTCCGGCGCTACCAGCGTGAGCGCGCGGCCGCTCGATCCCGCGCGGCCGGTACGGCCGACGCGGTGCACGTAGCTTTCCTTGGTGTCGGGGACTTCGAAGTTGACGACCACGGCAATGCCGTCGATGTCGAGGCCGCGCGCGGCGATGTCGGTGGCGACCAGCACGGGATGCAGCCCCGAGCGGAAGCCTTCGACGGCGCGCTGGCGGTCGGCCTGGGTGCGGTCGGCGTGCAGGGCGGCGGCGCGGACGCCCTTGGCCTGCAGGCTGCGCGCCACCTTGTCGGCGCCGATCTTGGTGCGCACGAACACCAGCACCGGCCCGTCGGCCTCCTGGCGGATGAAGCGGGCGAGGCGATCGGTCTTGTCGCGCGTCTCCACTTCCTCCATCGCGTGCGTGATGGTGCGGGCGGCGCCCTGACGGCGGCCGATCTGCACGTAGCGCGCGCTGCGCTGCATCTCACGGGCGAGGCTGATGATCTCGTTCGGCATGGTCGCCGAGAAGAGCAGCGTCTGCCGATCCTTCGGCAGCGCCCCGAGGATGCGCTGGACGTCGGGCCAGAAGCCCATGTCGAGCATCCGGTCGGCCTCGTCGAGCACGAGCGTCTGCACGCGGGTGAAGTCTCCCGAGTCGTGACGCATGTGGTCCATCAGCCGGCCCGGTGTGGCGACGACGATGTCGACCCCGGCCTTGAGGGCGCGTTCCTGCGGGAACATCTCGACGCCGCCGTAGACCGGCACGCTGGAGCACGGCGTGTGATACGTGAGGCCGACGATGGTGTCTTCGATCTGCGAGGCCAGCTCGCGCGTCGGGGCGAGGATGAGCGCCCGCGTGTAGTACTCGCGCTGCGAGTCGCCGTAGGGCGGCTGTTCGATGAGCAGCCGCTGCAGGATCGGCACCACGAAGCCGAGCGTCTTGCCGGTACCGGTTTCAGCGCAGGCCACTACGTCGAGACTCTGCAGCGCCAGCGGGATGACCGCGGTCTGCACCTGGCGCGTGTCCTCGTAGCCCATGTCCGCACAGCCAGCCATGAGCCGCTCGTCGAGCCCGAGCGAGGCGAACGTGCGCGACGGAATGTCGTCGCCGAGTTCCCACGGGATGTCGGAGGCGATGTCTGGACCGGGCAGGGTGGCCGGAGCGGAGGAGATTCGGCGGCGGCCGCGTGGAGCGCCGCCGCGACGGCGGGGCGGTCGGGACGATGGAGCGCGGGATGTCAAAGCGCGGCGCTATCGGGCACGGAAGGTGATGATGCCGCGCACCGGGTCGTAAGGTGAGACGCCGACGGTCACGCGATCGCCGGGCACGACCTTGATTCTGAACCGCCGCATACGGCCGCTGAGCTGTGCGAGAACTTCGTGGCCGGACTCGGTCTGCACCCGGTAGAGGCCGCCACTGTGCACCGCAACCACGGTGCCTTGCATGTCGATCAGATCGTCTTTGCTCAAGGAGTCTCCAAACAAGAAGTGTGCCACATGAGCGCCGGCGTCGTCCACTCCGCAGACGGACGTGCGCGCGGCGGGGTGGAGTGCGTGCCCGCGGGGCGTGCGCGGCCATGCTCTATGATCGCGGCACGCCCGATCCATGCCGTCGCTGCCGCCCGCCCTCGCCGTTGGAGCCCAGTACGACAGCCTGCTGCAGGCGGCGCTGACCCAGTTCTTCGAGCGCGCCACGCTCGAGACCGAGGCCGTGCCGTCGCCGTCGTCCGACGGCCGGCTGGCCATCGAGCCGACCGGCGATCCCTCGGTGCTGTCGATCCGCTGGTTCGGCACCCGCTACCGCCTGCGCGTCACGGCGGCGCGGCCGTTCACGACGCATGAAGTGGCCTTCGCCCGCGCCATCGGCGCCGTGCTTTCGGCCCGCTACCGCGCCATCCTGAGCCCGCAGCTCATGGTCGAGCGCGGCGACCTCTTCCGCGGCGAGATCGAGGACCGCTACATCGGCGCGTTCTTCGACCGCGAGCCGTACCAGTTGCAGCCCGGCGTGGCCGCGACGCCCGACCGCGTCGCCCTGGCGATCGAGATGATGCGCGTCGCGGCGCTCTCGACCTACGAGAACCAGCCGATCTCCACGGGCGTGCTGCTGCTCGGCACCGACGAGGATCCGGTGGGGCACTATCCGGCCGCCGAGCGCGACGCGCTGCACTACACGGGCGCGCTGGCGTCGATCAAGAGCTTCTACCGCCTGGCCGACGGCTTGCGGACGGTGTTCCTGGTGAACCGCGCCGGCCGCCTGCTCGATATCGTCGACATCGAGCGCTGGGCCGGGGCCGCGGCCCCGCCGACCATCGTCGACGTGGGTGCCCGCACCTACGAGGGGCACGCCCGGGCGACCACCACCGGCGGCCACGTCTGCGTCGTGCTCAACCCGCGGCGTGAGATCAAGGTGTTCGCCGAGGGCGCGCAGGTGTTCAGCTTCAGTCACGCCGACTGGCGGCTGCTCGATCAGACCGCCAAGTACGCGCTGTGGCAGAAGGCGGTGGGCAACGCGGCGCTGGCCGAGCGCGTGTTCCGCACGGCCCTCGACCTGTCCGACGCCCGCCAGGGCGCGCTGTTCGCCGTGCTGCGGCGGCCCATGGAGTCGCTGGCGTTGCTGGTGTCGTCGGCCGATCGGCTCGACATGGAGCTGGTGGCGCCGCCCGGCGCCGCCGATGCGCCGTCGCGCCGCGATCTCCTGCACCTGCTCGCCGGCCGCTCGCTCACCGAGCTCGATCCGAACGTCCTGGCGGCGCTGGCCACGCTCGACGGCGCCACGGTGACCGACGTGAGCGGCGCGCTGCTGGCGGTCGGCGCCATCCTGCGCCATCCGCTCACCAGCGAGCACGCCAAGTCCGACGGTCTGGCCGAAGGCGCCCGCACCACGGCCGCCCTTGCGGCCAGCCGCTTCGGCCCGGTGTTGAAGGTGAGCGAGGACGGCCTCATCACCTTCTACGACGGCGGGCGCATCTGGGACCTGTGACCGCGCGCGGCCGCGGCTGGCGCGACACCGCCCGCTGCAAGTAAGATCGCCGCCTCCCCCGACGGTTGCTCTTCATGCACGTATTCCTCACAGGCGGCTCCGGCTACCTCGGTACCGCCGTCCTCGACGCGCTGATCAAGGCCGGGCACCATGTCACGGCGCTGGTGCGCGATCCCGAAAAGGCGGCCCGGCTCGAGGCGCGTGGCGCCACACCGGTGAAGGGCGAGCTCTCGACGCCCGCGCGCTACCTCAAGGCCGCCGCGGCCTGCGACGCCGTGGTGCACACGGCGCTCGATGACTCGCCGCGCGGCCCGGCCACCGACCGCCAGTTCCTCGACGCGATCCTGCCGGCGTTGGCCGCCACCGGCCAGCCGCGGACGTTCGTCTACACCTCGGGGATCTGGGTGCTGGGCGCGGCGCCCAGCGGCGCCGACGAGCAGACGCCGCTCGAGCCGGCGCAGATCTCGGCGTGGCGCGCCCCGCACGAGGCGCTGGTGCAGGCGGCGACGTCGCCCACGCTGCGCACGGTCATCGTACGACCCGGTCTCGTCTACGGCAGTGGCCGCGGCATCCTCTCCGACATGCTGAAGGACGCGCTGAACGGTCTCGTGCGCGTGGTCGGCGACGGCGCGAACCGCTGGCCGCTCGTCTACGACCGTGACCTCGGCGACTTCTACGCCCGGGCGCTCGCCTCGCCCGACGCGACCGGCGTCTTCTTCGTGACCGACGAGGAAGTCGAGCGCGTGGCCGACATCGCCCAGGCCCTTGCCTCGCACGTCGACCCGCCGGCCGACATCCGCTTCGTGCCGATCACCGAGGCCCGCGCCAAGCTGGGCCCGTACGCCGACGCGCTCGCCCTCGATCAAGTCGTGCACGGGCCTCGGGCCCGGGCCCTGGGCTGGACGCCCACGATGCGCGGCATCACGGGCAACGCGCCCCGGCTCTTCGAGGAATACCGCCGCGCCGCGAGTCGCGGATGACCGACCTCACGGTGGTCGTCCCGGCCGAGGGGGAGGCCGACGTCGCGTCCGCCCTCGCCCGCGTGACGGCCGCTGTGATGTCACTCGGCGTCGCGGCCGAGACGCTGCTCGTCACCCGTTCGTCGTCGGCCACCGAGAGCGGCGCAGTCCGCGTCGTGCGTCCAGCCGCCGCCGGCTACGGTGCGGCGCTGGCCGCGGGCGTGGCCGAGGCCACCGGCCGCTGGATCCTCACCATCGACGCGGATGTGCGTGATCCCGCGACCGTGGTGCGCGACCTCTGGGCGCGGCGGGCCGACGCCGAGGTGATCGTGGCGTCGCGCTACGTGCCAGGCGGCGAGGCGCGGATGCCCGCATGGCGGCGGCTCGGCAGCCGCGCGCTGAACGGTGTCTTCGGCCGCGGCTTGTCCTTGGGGCTGCACGACATGTCGAGCGGCGTGCGCCTCTATCGCAGTGACGTGCTGCGCACCGCCGGCCCGTTGCCCGACGGGCTCGACGCGCTGCAGACCCTGCTGGTGCGGATCTACGCCGAGGGCTGGCGGGTCATCGAGATCCCCTTCGTCTACGGCGTCGAGGCCGGCGGCGCGTCGCACGCGCGGGCGCCGCGCTTCGCCTTCGACTACCTGCGCACCTTCCGGCGGCTGTGGGCGCTGCGCAACTCGATCGAGTGCGCCGACTACGACGCCCGGGCTCACGACAGCGTGATCCCGCTGCAGCGCTACTGGCAGCGCGAGCGCTACCGGCACGTGACCGAGCTCTTCGCCGGCCAGGGGCCGGTGCTCGACGTAGGCTGCGGATCGAGCCGCATCATCGGCGCGTTGCCGCCGGGCAGCGTGGCCGTGGACGTGCTGCGCCGCAAGCTGCGCTACGCCCGCCGTTTCGGCCGGCCGCTGGTGCACGGGTCGGGCTTCGCGCTGCCGTTCGCCGACGCGAGCTTTCCCTGCGTGCTGTGCTCGCAGGTGATCGAGCACGTGCCGAAGTCGTCGCCGATCCTGTCCGAGCTCGTGCGCGTGCTGGCGCCGGGTGGCCGGCTGGTGCTGGGCACGCCCGACTACGCGAACTGGGAGTGGGTGGTGACCGAGAAGCTGTACGGGTTTTTCGCGCCCGGCGCGTATGCCGACGAGCACATCGCCCACTACACGCGCGCCGAGCTCATCGATCGTTTCGAGGCGCAGGGCTTCCGCCACGAAGCCACCCGCTACATCCTGCGTGGCGAGCTGATCCTGGCGTTCCGGAAAGCGGCGCGCGGCTAGCGCCCGAGGGCGGTGGGTCGGCCGCGACGCCGCCGGCGGATATACTCCGGGACATGATGTTCCGCACGACTCGAACGGTGGCGATCGCGATCACCGTCGGCCTTGCCGGCGGGCTCGGGTGCACGCCCGCGCCGTCCACGCCAGCTGCGGAGTCGGCGGTCACAGGTCCTGCGGAAAGCGAGATCACCGCCGCCCGCATTGCCGCACATACGCGGATGCTCGCGAGTGACCTGTTCGAAGGCCGCGCGCCGGCGACCCGCGGAGGCGACTTGGCCACCGCCTATCTCGCGACGCAGCTCGCGCTCGCCGGGTTCGAGCCGGCCGGTGACGGCGGTTCGTATTTCCAGCAGGTGCCGGTGGTCGAATCCACCGTCGATCGTGGTTTCACGCTGCGCGTGCCGGGGCGGACGTTCACGTACATGGACGACGTCGTGGCCTTCTCCGGCGTCGAGGACGCGAAGGTGACGGTGAAGGGCGAGGTCGTGTTCGTCGGACACGGCATCGTTGCCCCTGAGCAGCAGTGGAACGACTACGCCGGCGTCGATGTGAAGGGCAAGTGGGTGCTCATCATGGTCAACGACCCGCCGGCGCCGGCCTCCGAGCCGACGCTCTTCGGCGGCCCGGCGCTGACCTACTACGGCCGCTGGACCTACAAGTTCGAAGAGGCGGCGCGGCAAGGCGCCGCCGGTGCCTTGCTGATCCACACCGACGAATCGGCGACGTATCCGTGGCAGGTCGTGCAGTCGTCATGGACCGGCACGCAGTACGCGTTGCCGCCGGCGCCCGGGGCGCCGGCCCTGGGCGTGAAGGCGTGGGTCTCCAACGGCGCCGCCACCGATCTGGTGAAGCGCGCGGGACGAAGCCTCGACACGCTGCGGGCGACCGCGTCGGCGCGTGGGTTCACGGCGGTGCCCCTGGGCATCGAGGCGACCGCGGCGCTTACGCAGACCTCGGCGCGCAAGACGTCGCCCAACGTGATCGGCGTGCTCAAGGGCACCAACGACCGCGAGGGCGTAGTGTTCACGTCGCACTGGGATCACTTCGGCACCAGGGCGGCGGCGCCCGGTGACGCCCCGGGAGCCGACCGCATCTTCAACGGCGCCTACGACAACGCGTCGGGCTGCGCCGCGGTGTTGACCATCGCCCAGGCGATGGCGCGCGCCGGCGCGAAGCCCGCGCGCTCGATCTACGTCGTCTTCACGACCGCGGAAGAGGCCGGACTGCTCGGCAGCGAGTACTTCGCCGAGCACCCGCCGTTGCCGATGGCGTCGATGGTCGCCAACATCAACGTCGACGAGGCGAATCCGCTCGGGCCCACGAAGGACATCGCGCTGCTCGGGTCGGACCGGTCGTCACTGGGCACGGCGCTGGCGACGATCGCCGCCGAGCGCGGACGGGTCGTGGGGCACGACGCCCATCCGGAGCGCGGCTACTTTTTCCGCTCCGATCACTTCCCGTTGGCGAAGGCCGGCGTGCCGGCACTGTCGCTCACGGAGTCGGAGCAGTTCGAGGGCGCCAACGCCGCCGCGCTGAAGGCCAGGCAGGCCGCCTACAACGACAAGGACTACCACCAGCCGTCGGACGAGTTCGACGACACCTGGGACTTCAGCGGCGCGGCCAACGACATGAAGCTGCTGGCGACCCTGGCCTGGCGCATCGCCGCCGACCCGGTGGCGCCGGCCTACAACGACGGCGACCAGTTCGCCCAGGTCCGGAAGAAGTAGCGACGATGCCCACCGACACGACACTCGTGACGCTCGACGACATCCGCGCTGCCGCTGGCCGCGTCAAGGACGCGGCGGTTCGCACCCCGGCGCTGGCCATGCCCTGGCCGGGGCCGCCGCCGGCGCACGCCTTCCACGTCAAGTGCGAGAACCTGCAGCCGATGGGCGCCTTCAAGGTGCGCGGCGCCTTCAACATGCTGGCGCAACTGCCCGCCGACGCGCGGAACCGGGGCGTCATCACCTACTCGTCGGGCAACCACGGCCAGGGCGTGGCCATGGCCGCCCAGGTGATGGGCGTGCCGGCCGTCATCGTGATGCCGACGACGGCGCCGGCGGTGAAGGTCGACGGCGTGCGCTCGTTCGGTGCCGAGGTGATCTTCGCCGGCACCACGTCGCTCGACCGCCAGGCGCGCGCCGAGCAGGAGGCCGCGGCACGCGGCCTCACGATCATCCCGCCGTTCGATCATCCGATGATCATCGCGGGGCAGGGCACGGTGGGGCTGGAGCTGCTCGAGCAGATCCCCGAGCTCGCCACCGTCTACGCCCCGATGGGCGGCGGCGGGCTGATCGCCGGCGTCTCGGCGGCGATCAAGCTGTCGCGGCCGTCGGTGCGCGTCATCGGCGTCGAGCCCACCGGCGCGATGAAGATGCGCGCGGCGCGCGACGCCGGGCACCCGGTGACGCTCGAGAAGACGGCGAGCATCGGCGACGGCATCATGAACATGCGCGCCGGCGACCACACGTTCGCGCACGTGCAGCAGTTCGTCGACGATCTCGTGGCGGTGCCCGACGACGCGATGGCGAGGGCCGTGGCGTGGTTGTTCCGCAACGCGCGGGTCGTGGCCGAGCCGAGCGGCGCGGCCACCACCGCGGCGGCGATGCTGGGACTCGGCGCGCCCGTGGGCCCGGTGGCGGCGATCGTCAGTGGCGGCAACGTGCAGCCGGATCAGTTCGCGAAGTACATCACGAGCTAAGGCCTGGGCGCCGGGGGCTGGGGACCGGGGGCTGGCGCGCGCCCGGCCAGGACCTCGCGAGCAGCGGCGATCGCGTCGTCGAGCGTGGTCACAGTGCCGTCGAGCTGACGCTCGTATACGGCCCTGAGGATCTCGCCCATCCGCGGACCAGGCGCGACCCTCAGATCGATCAGGTGACGTCCGAGCAGCAGCGGCTTGGGCGCCTCGTGTTCGACGCCGAGGGCCCGCGCACGCTCGAGGAACCAGTCCATCGCGCTGCAGTCGAACACGCCCGTGCGGCCGTGGCAGTCGGCCCGGCCGAAGCGGACGAGCAGCTCCAGGTCCACGCGCTGAGCCAGGCGGCGGAATGCGCCGTCGCGCACGGTCTCGCGGGCCTTGTAGAACGCGCTCGGCCGCAGGTGCTCCGCGGTGATGGCCAGCACCTGCCCACGCACGTCGACGGTTTCCATCGACTGCACGTTGAAGCGATCGAGCAGGTGCGTGGCCGGGGCCACGCCGGCCGCCTCGTGGCCGGGTGATCGCCATCGGCCGTCGGTCATCGCCGTGGTGGCCGGCTTGCCGAGGTCGTGACAGACAGCGCTGAGCATCACGATGGCCAGGCGGGGTCGATCGAGATCGGCGTTCCGCCGCCGGGCCTCGTCGACGACCATCAGCGTGTGCGTCCAGACGTCGCCTTCGGGGTGCCACTCGGAGTCCTGCGGACAGTCGTACAGCGGCACCATCTCGGGCAGGATCTGCTCGACCACGCCGAGATCACGCGCCAGCGCGAACCCGATCGACGGCCGTTCGGCCACTAGCAAGAGCTTCTCCATCTCGCCCCACAGGCGTTCGGCCGGCAGGTCGTCGAGCGGAATCGCCCGGCAGATCGCGCGCGCTTCGTCGTCGAGCGCCGCCTCGAAACGGGCGGCGAACTGGATCGCGCGCAGCACTCGCAGGCTGTCGTCGGCGAACGAATGCCGGTCGACGACGCGCAGGCGCCGGGCGGCGAGATCGGCGCGGCCGTCGAACGGGTCGACGTACTCGTCGCTCAGCGGATCCCAGCCGATCGCGTTCATCGTGAAGTCGCGGCGGCGGGCGGCCTCGGCGAAGGACATCGACGGATCGCCCTGCACCGTGAACGCGGTGTGACCGCGCCCGCTCTTCGACTCGCGACGGGGCAGCGCGACGTCGATCTCCCCGAGCTTGTAGACGGGGAAGGCGCGTCCCACCGGCTCGACGCGGCCGAGCGTGGCGAGCAGGGCGGCCAGCGCTTCCTCGGCGATGCCGAACACCTCGAGGTCGAGGTCCTTCGACGCCCGGCCCAGCAGCTGGTCGCGCACGAATCCGCCGACGACGAGGGCGCGGCCGCCGCGAGCCCGTGCGGCCTCGGCGACGGCGCGCGCGAGATCCAGCGGCGGGACGGGGTCGGCGATCACACCGCGATCGTACTCGGACTGCGGCGGCGTGACGTCTGGTCCGGCCGGGACTGGCGCCAGGCACCTTACAATTCCCCTCGATGGACACCGTCGAACGCCTGCTCCGCGATCTCGTCGCGATCGACTCCGTGAACCCGACACTCGTGCCGGGTGCGGCGGGGGAAGCGGCGATTGCGCGACGGCTCGTCGCCGAGCTCGAGGCGATCGGCCTCGCGGTGGAGACTCAGGAAGTCGCGCCGGGGCGGCCCAACGTGGTCGGCACGCTGCGCGGTCGGGCGTCAGGACGCTCGCTGATGCTCTGCGGTCACATCGACACGGTGGGCGTGACCGGCATGGCGGCGCCGTTCGTCCCGGCCGTGCGTGACGGCCGCCTCTACGGCCGCGGCTCGCAGGACATGAAGAGCGGCGTGGCGGCGATGATCGATGCCGTACGCGCGGTCGTCGACAGCGGCGGCCTCGACGCCGGCGAGGTGGTCGTGGCCTGCGTCGTCGACGAGGAGCACTCGAGCATCGGCGCCGACGCGCTCGTCACGCGCTGGCGCGCCGACGCCGGCGTCGTGACGGAGCCGACGGATCTCGACATCGCCATCTGCCACAAAGGCTTCGCGTGGAGCGAGATCGTCACCACTGGCCGGGCTGCGCACGGCAGCCGCCCGGCCGACGGAGTCGACGCCATCGTCCACATGGGCCGGGTGCTCGTGGCCCTCGGCGATCTCGATCGCGCGTTGCAGGCCGGCGATCGCCACGCCCGGCTCGGCCCGGCGTCGCTGCACGCGTCGCTGATCGACGGCGGCCGCGAGTTGAGCAGCTATCCCGATCGCTGCGCGCTGCAGGTCGAGCGCCGCACGATTCCCGGCGAGCCGGAGACGGTGCTGGCCTCGGAGATCGACGACATCCTCGCTGCCCTCGCCGCAGCCGATGCCGCGTTCCAGGGCGAGGCGACGACCCTGTTCGCGCGTCCGCCGTACGAGATTCCCACCGGCCATCCCCTACCGGATGTCCTCGCCGCCACCGCCCGTGCGGCCGGCTGCCGCGCCGCCACCATCGGCATGAGCTTCTGGACCGACGCCGCGGTGCTGGGTGCCGCCGGCATCCCGTCGGTGCTTTTTGGGCCCACCGGCGCCGGCCTGCACAGCACGGAAGAGTGGGTCGACCTCGCCAGCGTGCGTCAGTGCCGCGACGCGCTGGCCGGGCTCATCCGCGACTGGTGCCGCTAGCGCGCTACACGCCGCCGTCGCGGTCGCGCAGGATCCCGCGCAGCACGAAGCCGACGTTCGCCGGCCGCTCGCCCAGCCGGCGCATGAAGTACGGGAACCACTGGCGGCCGAACGGCACGTAGACGCGCACGCGATAGCCGTCGGCGAGCAGCGAGGCCTGCAGATCGCGCCGAATGCCGTACAGCATCTGGAACTCGTAGCGCTCCTTCGCCAGCTGACGCAGGGCGGCCGCCTGCTGCACCGCGGCGATCATCGCCGGGTCGTGGGTGGCGAACGCCGGATACGGATTGTGGTCGAGCAGCCGTTCCGCCAGTGTGACGAACGCCGCGTCGACGTCGTCCTTGCGGTGGTGCGCCACTGCTTTCGGCTCGCGATACGCGCCCTTGACCAGCCGCACGCGGGCGCCGAGGCCGTTGAGGCGATCGACATCGCCGGGACTGCGGAACAGGCACGACTGGATCACCGTGCCGACGTGCCGGCTGCCCAGGGCCCACACCGTCTCGAGGACGTCGAGCGTGGCGTCGGTGTAGGGTGAATTCTCCATGTCGATGCGGACGAAGAACCCGTGGGGAGCGGAAGCGTCGAGGACGCGGCGGAGGTTGTCGATGGCCGTGGCGCGATCGACGTCGAGGCCGAGTTGCGTCAGCTTGAGTGACAGATTGGGTTCCACGCCGGCGCCGACGACGTCGCGGATCAACTCGATATAGGTACGGGCGGCGGCATCGGCCAGTTCGGCCGTGGCGACGCTTTCGCCGAGATAGTCGAGCGACACGCCGAAGCCGCGGGCGCCGAGGGTGCGCGCCACGGTGATGGCCTCGCCCGTCGTCTCGCCGGCGATGAACCGCCGCGCGAAGCCCGAGCCCTCGGCCATGCCGTAACGGGAGGCCACACGGCGCAGCAGGTCGATGCCCGCCAGCGTGTGGAAAAGCGCCTTCGACGTCGCAGCGAGCATCAGGCCGTGGCCGCAGGCGCCGGCAGCAGGTGCTCGATGCCCCGGGCGTAGTAGCGCAGCAGGTTGCGCTCGCGCACGCGGAAGCGGCCCTCGTCGCGGGCGATGATGCCGCGATCTTCGAGCGGACCGGCCGCGGCCGCCATCACCGCCGCCGCGTCGGTGGTATCGAGGTTGGCGCCGCGGGCGCGCAGGCCGTCGATCAGCGCCGCCAGCCGGTCCAGCAACTCACGGTCCGAGGTCGAGGGGCCGATCGCCGAGGCCATCAGGGCCGTCGGCAACACCTTCGCCTGCCGCCCGATCTGCGCCATCAGCGTGTGGCCCAGGTCGAGCACCGAGGTGCGCGAGTCGGCGTCGTAGCCCGAGACGTCGATCGGCTCGCCGAAGGTCACGAAGGCGCGGCTGCGATAGCCCACGGCGTAGCGCACCATCTCGGCGACTTCGCGGCTGAACGCTCGCTGCGATCGCTTCACCTTCTGCCGTGCCAGCACGTGGTCCTCGAGCACGAGGTCGTAGGCGATCGCCACCGGCACGATCACCAGCTCCGGCAATGCCGCCTGCAGGCAGGCGGTGAGCAGCCCGGTCTTCGGGCTCTTGATCTCGCCGCTGTAGCTGCGCCCGCCCTCCGGATAGAAGAAGAAGTCCTGCGCGCGCAGCAGTTCCGCGACGTAGGCCTTGAGCGTGATGTGGTACGCCGGGTCCTTGGTGTTGCGGCGGATCGGCA
>CADEDM010000083.1 GCA_902826065.1 uncultured Acidobacteriota bacterium
CGCGCCGCCAGGCCGACATGAAGCAGCGCAAGCAGGACTGGGGCGAGAACCTCTCGAAGAAGGAGGCGCTCATCGCCGAGGCCGAGCAGCTCGCGCAGTCGACCAACTGGGATCAGGCGGCCGCGCGCCTCAAGGCGCTGCAGGTGCAGTGGAAGACCATCGGCCCGGTGAAGAAGAGCAAGTCCGACCAGGTGTGGGAGAAGTTCCGCGCCGCCTGCGACCTGTTCTTCGAGCGCTTCAAGAACCGCGACCAGGAGGCGATCCAGACCAAGTTCGTCGATCGCGACACCGCGGTCGCCGAGATCGAAGCGCTGGTGCCGGCCGACGACGCCGCGATGCCCGACGATCTCTACAACAAGGTGCAGGCGGCGCGGGCGCGCTGGCTGCAGGGCCCCGAGCTGCCGCGGCACGTGCTGCAGCCGCTGGCCGAACGCGTCAACGCCGCGCTGCTCAGCCTGGTGTCGCGTTGGCCCGACGCCTTCACCGGCGGCGAGCTCGACCCGTCGACGACGGCCAAGCGCATGGAGAAGCTGTGCGCGAAGGTGGAGGCGCTGGCGCCGGGCGACGGAACGTCGTCGAAGCCCGCTGCCGCGCTGTCACCGGCCGAACAGCTCGCGCGCCAGTGGCGCGAGGCCCTGGCGGCCAACACCATGGGCGCGGGCGCCGCGAAGCAGGCCGAGGAGGCGCGCCAGCGCGCCGCCGACCAGGAACTACGCGCCGCGCAGTCGGCGTGGCTGCGGCTGGGTCCGGTGCCGGCGGACATCCGCAAGCCGCTGCAGGAGCGCTTCGACAAGGCGGTGCGGCGTGTCCTCGACAGCCGTCGCCGTCCCGTGGCCCGCGCGTAAGCGCGTCCACGCCTCTCGCGTCGTGCACGGGCCGCCCCGAACGGGCGGCCCGTGCCGTTTCTGGGACCCGTTCCGCACGGGGTGTGGCGAGGGCGCCGCTGCGTGACAGAAGATGACATCGCACGGCCGTGGTGGCCCGTCAGCGGCTTTGCTACGCTCGTGCTGTTGTTGCGATGAGGGATCCCGTCGTTGCGTGGTACGTCCTGTGTGCGCTGGCGATCGCGCTGAGCGCGCGCCCGCTCGTGCGCACGTCGGGCCGGCGGCCGGCGCTGCTCGGCCTGGTCCTGCAGATGGTGCTGGCCGCGCTCGCCACCCTCGCGTTGCCGATCGTCACCTGGTGGTGGCCGGCGAAGTCGTCGCAGTTCGCGTTCGTCGCCGCGTGCCTGGCCGCGTTGATCGCCGTGCCCGTGACCGCGGGCGGTTCGTCGCGGCCGCTGGTGCGTCTGGCGGACTGGCTCGGGTCGCGGCCGGCGCTGCCGCACGTGGCGCTCGTGGCCGCCGCGGTGGCGCTGTCGTTGGGCGCGCTCGAGTTCGCGGCGTCGTCGGCGGTGCGGGCCGGCGTCGCGCGTCGCTACACGCCCACCGAGACCAGCCTCGCGCAGACGACCGAGGACTGGCGGCTCACCCACGTCATGAGCGACGACTTCCGCGAGCCGGACCCGGTGCTGCTGTGGCGTCCGGTGGCGCGCGCGCCGTACTCGTCGCAACGCTTCCGCGGCCCGGAGGTCGCGCTCGCGAAGCCGGCCGAGACACTGCGGATCATCTGCTACGGCGATTCGAACACCGACGGCCCCCTCGGCGGCGGCGCCTGGCCAGAGGCGCTCGCCGAGGTGTTGCGCCAGGCGGGCGCTCCGCGTCGCGTGGAAGTGCTGAACGCCGGCGTCACCGGCTACTCGTCGTATCAGGGCGAACGGCGGTTCGGACAGGACGTCGACACCTACCATCCGGATGTCGTGCTGATCTCATTCGGCTGGAACGACGCGGCCAATGCGATCGGGGCCGACGACAAGACCTTCGCGGCGACGGCGGCCTTTCAATCGGCGAGCCCGTGGCGCGTGCAGCTGCGGCGGGTGCTCTTCCGCTACGACGCGGTGCTGGTCGCCGCGCGACTCGCCACGGCGTCGCAGGCCGTGCCGCAGGGCGCTGACGCCAGCACGATCGGGCCGCGCGTGTCGATCGACGACTACGCCGCCAACCTGCGGGCGATCGTGACTCGCGCCCGCTCTGCCGGCGTGCAGGTGGTGCTGATGACGCGCCCGCACCGCGAGAGTGAGGCCGCCCTCACCAAGGGCGAGGGCTGGCGCCGGCGCGTCCCGGAGTACTCCGCCACGGCGCGGCGCGTCGCGGTGGAGATGCAGGTGCCCCTGGTCGACGCGCAGCGCGCACTCGACGGCCAGCTCGCGGCGTTCGTGGACGAATCGCACCTGACGCGCGACGGCCACCGGCAGCTCGCCGGCCTCGTGTACGAGTTGCTGCGCGAGCACGCGCTCGCACCCTGACCGCGATGCTGCTGCGACACGAGGGATTCCGCAAGCTGTGCGAGGCGCGCGATCGGCTGCGCGACGTCGCCGACGAGGGCGACACGATCGAGGCGATCGCCGCCAGCGTCGGCATCTCGCCCTTCCACTTCATTCGTCAGTTCGAGGCCGTGTTCGGCGTGACGCCGCATCAGTACCGCATCGAGGCCCGGCTGGCACTGGCGCGCGATCTGCTCGCCGGCGGCGGCGACTCCGTGACCGACGTCTGCATGGCGGTCGGCTTCTCGAGCCTCGGCAGCTTCAGCGCGTTGTTCACGCGTCGCGTCGGCGAGTCGCCCTCGGTCTTCCGCCGGCGGATGCGTCACGCGCCGGCCGGCGATCCGGGATCCGCGCTCTCGCGACAGCCCGGCTGTTTCAGCCTGATTGCGGCGCTGCCATCCGATCGCAGTTTTCGAGAAGCCTCCGTCGAGACGTGATGACACACTCCGGTCCGCGCGCCAGGCGCGCGAAGGAGACGACGGATGCGAATCGTGCTGACGAGCGTGATGGTCGACGACCAGCAGAAGGCGCTGGATTTCTACACCACGGTGCTGGGGTTCCTGCCGAAGCACGACATTCCGGTTGGCGAGTACCGCTGGATCACCGTGACCTCGCCCGAGGGACCGCCCGACGTGGAACTGGCGCTGGAGCCGAACGCGAACCCCGCGGGGCAGGCGTTCCAGGACGCGATGTTCACGCAGGGCATCCCGATCGCGGCGTTCGAGGTCGACGACATCGCGGCCGAGACCGCACGACTGTCGGCGCAAGGCGTGGTGTTCACGCGGCCGCCGACGCCGGCCGGTCCGGTGATCATGGCAATCTTCGCGGACACCTGCGGCAACCTGATCCAGATGCATCAGCGCGCACGGTGAGCCGCGCCGCGCGGGCGCCGGGTGGGCGAGGCGCGTCAGGCCGACGGGAGCCGAGGCGTGCCGGCCCGGAGCGCGACGCGCGCCGCCGACCAGCCGATGAGTGCCATCATCGCGGCGGTCGAGAGCCCGGCGAAGATGCCGAGGCTTGTCGGATGCGACGGCAAGTACCACACCGAAAAGGCCGCCATGCCGATGCCGTGCACGGCCGCCGCCATGGCCGTCAGCCGGGGCGCGATCTCGCGGGCGCGCGACGGCTCCAATGGCCTCAACGTGCGCATCGCGGCGAACATGGCCAGGCACACGAGGGTCAGGCTCAGCAGATCAGGCGCCGCCGACACGAAGTGCGGGTCACCGCGGCGCATCGTACCCGCGACCGACACGGTGACGGCGAAGACACCGACCATGGCGCCGATGGACGGTCCTGCCTTCGGCAGGATAGGACCGACAGGCGGCGCGATGACGACGTCCCGTCGTGTCTGGTGTCCAATGCTCCTGAGGTGACGGACATGACGACGCTGGGCACGGCGACTGTCGCATTGGCGCTGTTCGTCGCGGCAGGGGCGCAGGCGCTGCCGGATTTCACGGGCCGGTGGCTGCGCGTCGACACCAGCGGCGACACGGCCGGCTGGGAGGTGGCCGACGCCATCACGGTGCGCCAGGTCGTCGCCGACGGCCGCACTGCCGCGGATTCGCCGATGCGCCCGTTCGTCCAGGCGCTGGAGATCGGGCAGACCGTCGGCGCGGTCGTGCACGACGAGACGTGGACCATTGGCGTCGGCGGAGGCTCCGTCAGCGGCATCGGCGGGCCGGGCCAGGTGCCGAGATCGCGAACGGAGAGCGCGGTCGAGTGGCGGGGCGACCGACTGCTGAAGTGGAACAGCACGACGGTGCGGGCCGACGACGGCCTCGAACGTGTGTCCGAGCGCGCGCAGGAATGGTCGCTGGATGCCGACGGCCGGTTGGTGATCGCCGTCAGGACCAGGGAGTCCGGACAGGACTCGCGGCGTGGACGGCTGATCTATCGTCGTGCGCCGTGAACGATGTTCAGCGCTTCGGCGGACCGGCTGGGTGCGCCCGCTCGTACTGCACCGGCCACGTCGCGTCGCCGCCTAGCGCATGTGACGCCAGCAGCGGCCAGTGTGGTTGGCGCAGGAACTCGCGCGCGAGCAGCACGATGTCGGCGTCGCCGCCCGCGATGATCGCCTCGGCCTGGGCCGGCTCCGTGATCAGCCCGACGCTCGCGGTCGCGATGCCGGCACCGGCGCGGAGCTGCCGCGCGAACGGCACCTGGTAGCCCGGGCCGAGCGGAATGCGGACGCCTCCGACGAGGCCGCCGCTCGACACGTCGATCAGATCGACGCCGTCGGCCTTCAGCCACGTGGCGAGCTGCACCGATTCCTCCGGTGACCATCCGCCCTCCGCCCAGTCCGTCGCCGAGATGCGGACGAACACGGGCATCGACTCCGGGACCACGGCGCGGACGGCGGCGACCACGTCGCGGACCAGGCGCGCACGGTTCTCGAGCGTGCCGCCGTAGGCATCCGTGCGCGCGTTCGACAGCGGCGACAGGAACTGGTGCAGCAGGTAGCCGTGGGCGGCGTGAATTTCCACCACGCGGAAGCCGGCGGCCACAGCGCGCACGGCCGCGGCGGCGAATGCCGCGACGACGTCGGCGATGCCCGCGAGGGTGAGCGCGTGTGGCTGCGGGTAGCTGGCGGAGAACGGAATCGCACTCGGCGCCGTCACGTCGAGCCAACCGCCGTCGGCCTCGGCCACGGCGCCGGTGCCGCTCCACGGCCGATACGTGCTGGCCTTGCGTCCGGCATGCGCCAGCTGGATGCCCGGCACGGCGCCCTGGGCGGCGACGAAGCGCGAGATGCGCTCGAGCATCGGCACGTGGGCGTCGCTCCACAGGCCGAGGTCCTGCGGGCTGATGCGGCCCTCGGGCACGACCGCCGTGGCCTCGGTGAACACGAGGGCGGCGCCGCCCACGGCGAACTGGCCGAGGTGGACGAGATGCCAATCGGAGGCGAAGCCGTCGTCGCTCGAGTACTGGCACATCGGGGACACGCCGATGCGGTTGCGCAGGGTGATGCCCCGGAGAGCGAGAGGCGAGAACAGCTGTGACATGACGGCCTTCCGGGCGCGTCGACGCGATCGACGCGCGCGTGACGAGCAGTCACGACCCGCGGTCGCCGGAGAGGCCCTGTCTTCGTAGATGCGGGCGCGCCGACCCAGGTGTCGCGGGGAGGACGGCGTGCGGCTACGCGCCGGGATCTTCCAGGTAGGTGTAGCCCTGGAGACCTTCTTCGTAGAACTTCAGCAGGCGCCCGGCCTGCTGATCCTGCAGGTGCCCGGCGATGACGGCCGCTTCCACGTCGCGCCGCAGCTTGCCCAGCAGCTCCTCCGGGTCGAACTGCACGTAGCGCAGCACCTCGTGCACCGTGTCGCCCTTGATCACGTGATCGACGCGAGCCGGCTCGCTGTCGTCGCCGTTCTCCGACAGGCTGACGTGCACCGCGTGGGTGTCGCCGAGCAGGTTGTGCAGGTCGCCGAGGATCTCCTGATAGGCGCCCACCAGGAACACGCCCAGGTAGTACGGCTCGCCGTTGTAGCGATGCAGCTGCAGCGTCTTCTTCACGTCACGCCGGTCGATGAACTGATCCAGCTTGCCGTCGGAGTCGCAGGTGATGTCGCCGATGACGGCGTGGTTCTTCGGCTTCTCGAGCAGACGATGGATCGGCAGCACCGGGAACAGCTGCTTGATCGCCCAGCTGTCGGGAATCGACTGGAACAGCGAGAAGTTGCAGAAGTAGGTGTCGGAGAGCATCTCCTCGAGGTTCTGCAGTTCCTCGGGGACGTCGGCCATCCCGGGCAGCAGCCGGCGGATCTTCTCGGCAATGGCGAAGTAGAGGTTCTCGGCGTGCGCGCGCTGTTCGAGCGGCAGGTAGCCGCCGCTGAACAGGTTCATCGCCATGTCGAGCGCCTGCTGCGCGTCGTGGTAGCTCTCGAGCGCGTTGCGGGCGTTGACGTTGCGGGCCGTCTCGATGAGGTCGACGAGCGGCTGCTCGAAGTCGTCACTCGTCGTCGTGGGCACCTGCTCTTCGCCGAACGCCGTGGTGCCGAGAACGTTGAAGATCAGCACCGAGTGGTAGGCGGTGATGGCGCGGCCGCTCTCCGACATGATGGTCGGGTGCGGCACCTGCTCTTCGTCGCACACCTGCTGGATGTGGTACACGACGTCGTTCGCGTACTCCTGCAGGGTGTAGTTCATGCTCGACTCGAAGTTGGTCTGCGAACCGTCGTAATCGACGCCGAGACCGCCGCCGACGTCCATGTACTGCAGCCCCGCGCCGGCCTTGGCGAGGTCGCAGTAGACGCGGGCCGCCTCGTTGAGTGCGTTCTTGATGATGCGGATGTGGGTGATCTGGCTGCCGAGGTGGAAGTGGAGCAGCTTGAAGCAGTCCTCCATGCCCTTCGACTTGAGCAGCTCGAGCCCGCGCAGGATCTCGGTGACGGTGAGGCCGAACTTCGAGCGGTAGCCGCCCGACGACTGCCAGCGGCCCATGCCGCGCGCCGCCAGCTTCACGCGCATGCCGATGCGCGGCCGCACGCCGACCTTCTCGGCGTACTTCAGGATGAGCTCGAGTTCGGTGTACTTTTCGACGATCGGGATGATGTTGCGGCCGATCTTCTGCGCCCACATCGCCAGCTCGACGAACTCCGCGTCCTTGAAGCCGTTGCAGACGATCGGCGTGTCGTTGGTGGCCATGGCCGCCACCGCCATGAGCTCGGGCTTGGAGCCGGCCTCGAGGCCGAAGCCGTACTGGCGGCCGAACTCCATCACCTCCTGCACGACCTGGCGCTGCTGGTTCACCTTGATCGGGTAGACGCAGACGTAACGGCCACGGTACTGGTTCTGGGTGATGGCGCTCTGGAAGGCGCCGTGGATCTCGCCCAGCCGGTGCTGCAGGATGCCGGGGAAGCGGAGCAGGATTGGCGCGCTGAGCCCGCGCAGGTCGAGGCGATCGACCAGCTTCTTCAGATCGACCGACCGGGCGGCGTCGCGGGTCGGGTGCACCTGCATGTGCCCCGCCTCGTTCACCGAGAAGTAGCCCTGGCCCCAGCGGCTGATGTCGTAGTGTTCGATCGCCTCGGTCACCGTCCAGTGGCCGTTGGCGGGAGGGTTCGACGCGGGACGCTGTCGTTCGTTGGTCGCCGTGCTCATCGCAGGGAAAAAGAATAAAACGAAACGGCGGGCGCCGCACGGGCGATTCGCGCCCGAGACGATCTTTTTACTACCATCGGAGGATGTCCGACCGCGTGCCCGCCATCAAGGTGCTCCTGCTGCCGAAGGACACCAACGCCCTGGGGACGATTTTCGGCGGCGTCATCCTCGCGCACATCGACCTCGCGTCGGCCGTCGAAGCGCGCAAACTGGCGCGGCACCGCTACGTCACCAAGGCGATGCACGAGGTCGAGTTCCACGCGCCGGTGTTCGTCGGCGACCTGGTGAATTTCTATACGGAAACGCTGAAAGTCGGCCGGACGTCGGTCACGGTGAAGGTCACCGTGGAAGTGGAGCGGTGGAGCGCCGGCGCCGGCGAGTGCGAACTGGTGACCCAGGCCGAGGTGGTGCTGGTGGCCATCGACACGGACGGGCGCCCCATTCCGGTGCGGCCCGAGGGAGCGGCGGCGCGATGATCGCCGCCTTCGCGCCGGCCACCGTCTCGAACGTCGCCGCCGGTTTCGACGTCCTCGGCTTCGCCCTCGACGAGCCCGGCGACGTCGTGGTGGCGCGGCTCGCCGACGCGCCCGGCGTCGTGATCTCCGAGATTCGCGGCGACGGCGGCCGGTTGTCGCGAGATCCGGCGAAGAACACCGCCGGCGCGGCCGCGCGGGCCCTGCTGGCGCGTCTGGGGACGTCGCAGGGCATCGATCTGCAGGTGCACAAGGGCCTGCCGCTGGCGAGCGGCGTCGGCAGCAGCGGGGCCAGCGCCGTCGCCGCGGTCGTCGCGGTGAACGAGCTCCTCGGCCGTCCGGCCTCGCTCGAGCAGGTGTGCGAGGCGGCGATGGCCGGCGAGATGGCCGGTTGCGGCGCCGTCCACCCCGACAACGTAGCGCCGTCGCTCTACGGCGGCTTCGTGCTGGCGCGCAGCATCGATCCGCCCGACATCGTGCGGCTGCCGGTGCCGGCCGGCCTCGCGTGCGCCGTCTTGCATCCGCATCAGGAAGTGCAGACCGGGGCCGCCCGGGCCCTGCTGGGCGATGCGGTGCCGCTGGCGACGGCGGTGCGCCAGTGGGCGAACCTGGGGGCGCTGGTCTCGGCGCTGCACAGTGGCGACCTCGACCTCCTGTCGCGCGCGCTGGTGGACCATGTGGCCGAGCCGAAACGCGCCGGCCTCGTGCCCGGATTCGCCCTGGTCAAGGCCGCCGCGCTGACGGCTGGCGCACTGGGCTGCAGCCTCTCGGGCTCCGGGCCCTCGATCTTCGCGCTGACGCGCACGCTCGACGCCGCGCACGCGGTCGGGCAGGCGATGGCCTCGGCGTTCGGCCAGGCCTCGACCGTGGGAGCGGACCTGTGGGTGTCGCCCGTGGGCCGCACCGGCGCCCGGGTCATCGACCTGGCGGGGATCCGCTGATGCCGTGTCTCAGCACGCGCGGGTCCGCTGACGCGCCCGTCGCGGTGGCCGAGGCGTTGCGCCGGGGACTCGCCCCCGATGGCGGGCTCTACGTCCCGACGGCGATTCCGGCCATGACGGCCGCGGAGTTCGCGGCGCTGCGCGGCCGATCGCTGCCCGAGGTGGCCACGGCCCTCATCGCGCCCCTGGTCGCCGACACCTTCGACGAGGTCCGCCTGGCCGCCTTGATGGCGTCGGCCCTCGACTTCCCGGTGCCGCTGGTGCGGCCGGATCCGCACGGCCCGTACGTCCTCGAGCTGTTCCACGGCCCGACGTTCGCGTTCAAGGACGTCGGCGCGCGCACCATGGCACGCTGGCTCGCCGCCGTCGCCGGCACTGGCGACGCCCGCCCGCTCACGGTGCTGGTCGCCACCTCGGGCGACACAGGCGGCGCCGTGGCCCAGGCCTTTCACCGGGTGCCGGGCACGCGCGTGGTCGTGCTCTACCCGCACGGCCGGGTGAGCCGCGTGCAGGAGGTGCAGTTCACGACCCTCGGCGACAACGTCGCGGCGGTGGCGGTCGAGGGCACGTTCGACGATTGTCAGCGCCTCGTGAAGGCGGCGTTCGCGGACCAGGCGCTCGCCGGCGCGCACCGGCTCACGTCGGCGAACTCGATCAACATCGGCCGCCTGCTGCCGCAGATGGCCTACTACGCGTGGGCAATCCTGCAACTGCCGGCCGGATCGCCGCCGGCTACCGTGGTCGTGCCCAGCGGCAACCTCGGCAACCTGACCGCCGGTGTGATGGCCACGCGCCGCGGTGTGCCGGTGCGGCGCTTCGTCTCGGCCACCACCGTCAACGATCCGTTCCCGCGCTTCCTCGCCACCGGCACGTTCACGCCCCAGGACGCCGTGCCGACACTGGCGAGCGCGATGGATGTCGGACAGCCGAGCAACCTCGAGCGGCTCACGTGGCTGTTCGACGGCGATCTGGCACGGCTGCGCGCCGCCGTGACCGGACTGGTCGTGACCGACGACGAGGTGCTCGCGACGATCCGCGAAGCGGCGGCGGGCTCTGGGTACGTCGCGGATCCGCACACGGCCATCGGCCTGCGGGCGGCGCGGCTGGCAGACGGAGACGGCCCCGTCGTCGTGCTCTCCACGGCGCATCCCGCGAAGTTCCCCGAGGTCGTCGAGCCGACGCTGCAGCGCGTCCTCCCGGTGCCGCCGTCGCTCGCGGCGCGGCTGGCGCTGCCGGTCGTCGCCACGCGTATCCCGCCGCAGCTCGACGCGCTCGCCGCGGCGATGGCGTCGACGCCCTAGCGCGCGATCGCCGCGCGGCTCGCCGGCCGGCTGGCGGGCGCTCGGGCGCGGCGACTACAATCGGCGGATGTCGTCCGCCACGCTCGTCACGCCCGAACGGACCACGATCGATCCGGCCTACACCTGGGATCTGTCGGCGATCTTCCCGACGTGGGAGGCCTGGGACGCGGCCGTGGCCGATCTCGAGCAGCGGATCGGCGCCTTCAAGGCGTTCTCGGGCGTCCTTGGCGATTCGGGGGCGCGGCTGCGCGAGGCCATGGAGGCGCACGACGCCATCGGCCAGCTCAGCTACCGCGTCTGGTACTACCCCTCGCTCACGCACGACCAGGATCAGCGCGACAACACCTCCGCAGCCCGCCGGCAGAAGGTGCAGTTGCTCTTCGCGCGGCTCGAGCACGCGACGTCGTGGTTCAACCCCGAGCTGCTGACGGTGCCGCTCGACCGCATCCACGGCTGGATGGACGTCGACGCCGGCCTCGCGGTCTACCGGTTCGCGATCGACGATCTGTTCCGCAAGCAGGCGCACGTGCTCGACCTCGCCGGCGAGCGCCTGCTGGCGCTGTCGTCGCGCCTGTCGGGCGCGCCGAAGGACGCCTATGAGTCACTGACGACTGCCGATGCGAAGTTCCCGTCGGTCACGCTGTCGACCGGCGGCAGCGTCGAGTGCACCTACGGCAACTACCGGCGCGTGCTCGCGACCAGCCGATCGGCGGACGATCGGCGCGCCGTCTACGCCGCCCACTACGATGTCTTCGGCGCCAACCGCAACACCTACGCCGCGATCTACAACGGCGTGCTGCATCGCGACTGGTTCCAGGCCCGCAGCCGCGGCTACGACTCGACGCTCGAGGCGGCGTTGTTCGGCAACGCGATTCCCACCGAGGTGGTGACGACGCTGATCGCCGAGGCGCGGGCCGGCGTCGAGCCGTTCCGCCGCTACCACCGGCTGCGCAAGCGCGCCCTGGGCCTCGACACGTATACGCTCGCGGATTCCTACGTGCCGCTGGTCGAGCACGACGTGCAGTATCGCTACGACGCCGTGCGCGAGTGGATCGTGGCGTCCACGGCGCGGCTCGGCGCCGACTACCAGGCACGCGTGAGCGAGGCGTTCGACCGGCGCTGGATCGACGTCTACGAGAACAAGGGCAAGCGCAGCGGCGCCTATTCGGCGCCGGTGTACGGGGCGCACCCGTACATGCTGTTGAACTACAACGACACGCTCGACGCCGTGTTCACCCTGGCCCACGAGATGGGCCACTCGATGCACACGCTGCTCGCGCATGCCACGCAGCCGTTCGTCTACGCCGGCTACACGATCTTCGTCGCGGAAGTGCCGTCGACGTTGAACGAGGAGCTGCTGCTCGAGTTCATGCTCGAGCGCGCCACGTCACGCGACGAACGGACGGTGTTGCTGCAGCACGCCATCGACGGCATCGTCGGCACCTTCTACAACCAGGTGCTGTTCGCCGACTACGAGCTCGAGGCGCACCGCATGGTCGAGCGCGACGAGCCGGTGACGGCGGACGCGCTGAGCACGCTCTACGCTGCGACCGCCGACGCCTACTGGGGCGACGCCATCCATCGTGACGAGCGCGCGGCCTGGACGTGGGCGCGCATCCCGCACTTCTACCAGGCGCCGTACTACGTCTATCAGTACGCGACGTGCATGGCGTCGACCGCGGCGCTGATGGAGGCCGTGGGCAGCAGCGACGTGGCGCGGCAGCGCGAGGGCGTCGGGCGCTACCTCGATCTGCTGCGGGCCGGCGGCAGCGACCACCCGATGACGCTGCTCAAGCAGGCCGGCGTGGATCTCGCGCAACCGACGGCGATTCGCGCCCTGGTCGCGCGGCTCGATCGGCTGGTCGGCGAACTCGAGTCAGCGCTCGGCTGACGCGACGGAGCAGGGCGGCGGTCTCCACACAAGCTCGCCGCTGACGACGCGATCGGCCGTGCGGTCGCGCACGACCGGCGTCCATTGGCCCTCGGGCCAGACACGCGCCGAGAAGGTCTGCGGCGCGGACCGCACCTCGACTTTGTAGTGACGCCAGGGCTCGGGCGTGAGGGTCACCGTCGCGAAGCCGGGAACGGCGCCAGCCACGCCCGCGCGCGGCTGGTTGCGCATGGTGAACGTGAGGCCCGTCGACACGGGCAATCGCTCCGTGGTCAGACGCGCAGCGCCAGGGCCGGGTCGGCCTTCATGGCCCGTCGCGCCGGGACGAGCGCCGCAAGCGCGGCGCCCGCCAGGAGCAGCGCCGGCACCGACACGTAGGTGAGCGGATCGTAGGCGGTCACGCCGACGAGCACGCCGCGCGTGACACCGGCGGCGCCGGCGGCCACGACCAGCCCCAGCCCGATGCCGACGGCCGTGAGCGTCAGCGCCTGGCGCAGCACCAGCCGCACCACCGTCGCCGGCGCGGCGCCGAGCGCCATGCGCAAGCCCATCTCCGACGTCCGCTCCGCGACCACCAGCGCCAGCACGCCGTAGACACCGACCACGGCCAGCAGCAGCGCCAGCACGCCGAAGCCCGACACCAGCGTGAGCACGAAACGCCGTTCCGCCAGCGCCGCCGACCGCAAGTCGCTCATCGTTCGGAAATCGGAGATGACGAGCGTCGCATCGGCGCTCTTGGCGAGGCCGCGAATCGTCTCGACGAGCGCCAGCGGGTCGCCGGCGGTGCGCACGGCCATGAACGGGCCATTGGGCGGATTGCCGCGCATGTCGATGTACATCTCGGGTGGCGGCGCGACTTCGAGCGAGTTGTGGCGGATGTCGCCCACCACCCCGACGACGGTGATCCACGCGCCCGTCGGGTCGGGTCCGATCTGCAGGCGCCGCCCGACCGGGTCGACGCCGGGGAACACCGCACGGGCCATCGTCTCGTTGATCACCGCTACGGCCGGATCGGTCGGGCGGTCGGCCGGGCTGAAGGCCCGGCCCTTGACGATCGGCATCCCCATCGCGCGGAAGTAGTCGGAGGAGGCGCGCCGGAACTCCACTTCCGGCAGGCTCGAGGCCGCGTTCGTGTTGCCTTCCACCCGCGCCGAAGTCGTGACGCTCGAACTGCCCAGCGGGATGCGCGTCGTGCCGCCAGCCGCCGTGACGCCGGGAAGCGTGCTGAGGCGCGCGAACCAGTCGTCGTAGAAGGCCCGCTTCGCCTCGACGGCGGTCAGACGATCCGGTGTGGTCATCTGGAACGTGAGAAGGTTCTCGGTCTGGAAGCCCGGGTGGGTGGTGACGACCGACGTGAAACTCCGGAAGAGCAAGCCCGCCTGAATCGTGATGACGACGGCCAGGGCGACCTCGGCGACGACGAGCGTCGTGCGCAGCCGCCCGCCCGACCGCGACACTCCCGCCGCGCCGCGGCTGCCGTCCTGCAGCGCGCCGCGGACGTCCGTGCGGGCCGCGACCCACACCGGCACGATCGCCAGCGCGATGCCGATTGCGAGTGCGAGCCCGGCCGAAGCCGCCCAGGTCTCGACCCCGGCGCCGACGTCCGCGATCCGAGGGACCGTGGCGGGGGCGAGGGCCACGAGCGCGCGGAGCAGCCACACGCCGACGACGGTCGAGAGCCCGAGTGCGAGGCCGGCGAGCAGCAGGCTCTCGATGAGCGCCTGGCGCACGAGTTGCCGCGCAGTCGCGCCGAGCGCCGAGCGCACCGCGAGCTCACGCTGCCGCGCGATCGACCGCGCCAGCACGAGGTTCGTCACGTTGACGGCGGCCATGAGCAGCAGCAGCAGCGCGCCGCCCTGGAGGGCCGAGAGCCCCACCCGCATCGAGCCCGTGGCCTGCGCATGCAGTCCGACGACGCGGGCGCTCCAGCCACGATTCGAGTCGGGATAGCGATCGGCCAGCGTCTGCGCGTGCGCCCGCAGTTCCGCCGAGGCCTGCGCCGCCGTCGCCCCAGGGCGCAGGCGGCCAATCGCCATGAGCGCATGCGTGGATCGAATCAGGGTGCCGTCCCGCAGCACCCACCGCGGACCTTCCATCGGCATCGGGATCCACAGGTCCGCCACTTGCGGTGTGGTCGTCCCGGCCTGCCACAGCATGTCGCGCAGCGGGAACACGAACTCCGGCGCGGCGACGCCGACGATCGTGATCGACTCGTTGCCGGAGAGGACGATCTTGCGGCCGATGATGGCCGGGTCGGCGCCGAAGCGTGTGCGCCACGCGCGATCGCTGACGACGGCCACGTCGCGTTCATCGGGGCCCATGAGCCGGCCGAGCTGCATGCGCGCGCCGAGGATGGGCAGCAGCGTGGGCCCGACGCGTAGCACCTGCACCACGCCCTGATCTTCCTGGCCCTGGATGCCGACGCGCACGATGAACGACAACGCGTAGTCGAGCGACTCGAACGATCGGCTCATGCGCCGGAAGTCGTCGAAGTTGGCCGGCGAGATCGGATTGGTCTCGTTGGCGAGGCGCGGATTCTCGCTCCACACCATCGCCAGTTGATCGGGATCCTGGTAGGGCAGCGGACGCAGCAGCACGCCGTTGACCATCGAGAACACCGCGCTGTTGGCGCCGAGGCCGAGCGCGAGGGCGAGCACCGTCAGCACGGTGAACGCGCGCGCCGACGTGAGGCCGCGCACGGCGGCGGCGAGATCGAAGCGAAGGCTGTCCCACATGGAGGCGTGTCTCCCGGCTGGTTCGTAGAGGTGCGGACGATGCGAGCGCCACGTCAGGCGCGAGACGGCGACGCCACGTTCGGCGAGCCCGGACGAGACGGTGGTGGCGAGCAGTTGGAGGCGCGCCGCCGTGCGCGCGGCGAGGCGCCCACGGCGGGCGCGCCACGCGTCGTCGAGCGTGCGCGCGAGATCGCCGCCGAACTGCGCGCGGAACGCCGGCGGATACGCGCGCAGCGCGACGAGGATCCAGCGGGAGGTCGCACGCGCGGTCATGGCGTCACGCGATCAGGTTGGCGGCCTGGGCCCGGGCGACGACGCGCGTCAGCCGCGCCGCCTCCGCGCGCGTCACCGCGCGGCCCAGCGGCGTGACGCGGTAGTAGCGGCGGCGCTCGTCGTCGCCGTCGCGCGGCCGCTCGTCGAGCTCCTCGATCAGCGCTGATTCGAGCAGCCGCGCCAGCGCCCGATAGAGCGTGCCGGGATGCAGCGGCGCCTCGGCGTGTCGCGACACCTCCTGCATGACGGCGTAGCCGTGCAGGTCGCTGGCGCACAGGGCGAGCAGGATGTCGAGCCACGCCGGCGGCAGCGGCAGGAACCTCTCGGGACGATGGCGATCCGTGGTCATAGGTGCTCGGCGACTATACGCGCCGTGAACATAGACGGCCAGACGGCCAGAACGGTTGCATGGGGGTGTTGACAGGGCAGAATTTTCATGTGTATCCTTGCATCCGGATTTACGGATGAATATGCTACGTGCCGTTGCCGTCGCCGACAAGGCAAGCCTGCCGCGCCTGCTCGAGCACATGTCGGCCCTGGCCGATCCGGTGCGCTGCCGGGTGCTGCTGCTACTCGAGCAGCACGAGTTGACGGTGACCGAGCTGTGCGCAGTCTTGCAGCTGCCGCAGTCGACGGTGAGCCGCCATCTCAAGACGCTGGGCGACGACGGCTGGGTGACGTCGCGGCGTGACGGCACGTCCCGCTACTACGGATTGACGCCCACGCTCGGCGCGCCGGCGGCGCGGCTGTGGCCGCTCATCCGCGAGCAGGCCAGCGAGACGGCGGCGGCGGAGCAGGATGCGCGGCGCGCCGAAGGCGTGCTGGCGGAACGGCGTTCGAAGTCGGCGCAGTTCTTCTCGTCGGCGGCGGGGCAGTGGGACCACCTGCGCGGTGAGCTCTTCGGCCAGCAGTTCCAGCAGGAGAGCGTCCTGGCGATGCTCGACCCGCGCCTGCGCATCGCCGATCTCGGCTGCGGCACCGGGCAGTTCGCGGCCCTCGTCGCGCCGTACGTCGCAAAGGTCGTGGCCGTCGACGCCTCCGCGGAGATGCTCGCGTCCGCGCGCACCCGGCTCGCCGCGCACGGCAACGTCGACGTGCGTCGCGGCACACTGGAGGCTCTGCCGATCGACGACGCGCAGATCGACATGGCGATGCTGGCGCTGGTGCTGCATCACGTGCCCGATCCGGGCCGCGTGATCCTCGAGGCGGCCCGGGTGCTCGCGCCCGGCGGCCGTCTGCAGGTCGTGGACATGCTGCCCCACGATCGCGACGACTACCGGCAGCAGATGGGACACGTGTGGCTCGGCTTCGCCGAGCCGCAGATTCGGCGGTGGCTCGAGGCTGCCGGCCTGACCGAGGGGCGGATCACCGCACTGACCACCGATGCGACGGTGAAGGGCCCCGCGCTCTTCCGCGCCGTCGCCAGCAAGTAGACACGACGACCGCCCGCATTCACGAGAGACTGAGGAGACGACATGGCCACCGCGACCACCGTTCACGCATTCGACGCCGCCCGCAAGGCCGGGCGCGAGCCCTTCAAGGTGAAGGACCTCTCGCAGGCCGATTTCGGCCGGCAGGAGATCCGGCTCGCCGAACACGAGATGCCCGGCCTGATGGCGCTGCGCTCGCAGTACGGCGCGTCGAAGCCGCTGGCCGGCGCGAAGATCATGGGCTCGCTGCACATGACGGTGCAGACCGCGGTGCTGATCGAGACGCTGACCGAGCTCGGCGCCGACGTGCGCTGGGTGAGCTGCAACATCTTCTCGACGCAGGATCACGCGGCCGCCGCGGTGGTCGTCGGCCGCACGGAGACGGGCGGCACGGCGGCGTCGCCGAAGGGCACGCCGGTGTTCGCGTGGAAGGGCGAGACGCTGCCCGAGTACTGGTGGTGCACGGTGGAAGCGCTGCTGTGGCCGGACGGCTCGGGCCCGGATCTCATCGTCGACGACGGCGGTGACGCGACGCTGTTCGTCCACAAGGCCAAGGAATACGAGGCCGCCGGCAAGATCCCTGCGTTCAACGACGCCAACGATCCCGAAGAGTGGGGCGTGATTCTCGAGACGCTGACGCGTGAGCTGAAGGCGCGTCCGGGCGTGTGGACCAAGGTGGCCGATGGCATCAAGGGCGTCAGCGAAGAGACGACCACGGGCGTGCACCGCCTCTACGAGATGACCGCGGCGAACACGCTGCTGTTCCCGGCGATCAACGTCAACGACTCGGCGACGAAGAGCAAGTTCGACAACCTCTACGGCTGCCGTCACTCGCTCATCGACGGCCTCAACCGCGCCAGCGACGTGATGCTGTCGGCGAAGGTGGCGGTCGTGTTCGGCTACGGCGACGTGGGCAAGGGCTGCGCCCAGGCGCTCAAGGGCCAGGGCTGCCGCGTGATCGTGACCGAGATCGATCCGATCTGCGCGCTGCAGGCGGCGATGGAAGGCTACCAGGTGACAACGATCGACGACGTCCTCGCCACCGCCGACATCTTCATCACCGCCACCGGCAACAAGAACATCCTCACGGTCGACATGATGAAGCGCATGAAGGACAAGGCGATCATCGGGAACATCGGGCACTTCGACAACGAGATCGACATGGCCGGCCTCGCCAAGTCGGGCGCCGATCGGGTGCAGATCAAGCCGCAGTACGACGAGTGGGTGTTCCCGGCCGACGGCGGCCGTCCCGCGCACAGCGTGCTGGTGCTCGCCGAAGGCCGATTGCTGAACCTCGGCTGCGCCACCGGCCACCCGAGCTTCGTGATGAGCTCGTCGTTCACCAACCAGGTGGTCGCGCAGCTCGACCTGCACTTCAGCGCCACGGGCAAGCCCACGCTGTCGGGCACGAACTACGACGCCAAGCGCGTCTACATCCTGCCGAAGAAGCTCGACGAGATGGTGGCGCGGCTGCATCTGGCGAAGCTGGGTGTCAAGCTGACCACGCTGTCGAAGGAGCAGGCCGACTACATCGGCGTGCCGGTCGAAGGCCCGTACAAGTCGGCGCACTACCGCTACTAGGCGGAACTCGCTCCCGCGTCCAGGCTCGGGAACGCGACACCTCAAGGGCGCGGCGAAGCGATTCGCCGCGCCCTAAAATTTTGGCTGACAGGGTTTGTCAAGAATGTGGCTAAAGCTGTGCCGTAATTGTGCGGGCAGTGTGCGCACGGCCATTTCTAGACGAATTTGTTAGACAAATATCAGAAATAGCGATGGCACTGTCCGTGCTAAGGCTCAGGTCGGCATCGTCGCCAGAACCGGAGACCAAGTCGGACATGATTCCCCAGGGACAGAAGAAGTGGCTGCGCGATTCGCAGTCGTCGTCGCGCGTCGTCACCGCCATCGCCATCGCGATTGGGCTCGCGTTCAGCCCCGCGGCGGCCTCGGCGCAAGCGCCCACCGTGAAGCTGAGCAAGACGGTGGTCACACCGGGCACGGCGTCGGTGGTCACTGTCACCGGAGCTCCTGGTGAGAGCTTTGCGATTCTCGGCAGTTCCAAGGGATCGGGCTTCTCCTTCGGCGGCATCAACTTCTCGGTCGGCGCCGACTTCGTCCTGCTGGCGCTCAGCACGCTCGATGGCAGCGGTAAGGCCGTCGTCAGCGTGACGCCGCCGTTCAGCGGCACCGAACTCGATCGCTACTATCTGCAGGCTGCGACGTCGCCGTCGGCGGGGTTCCAGCCGCTCCGCGTATCCCCGGGCGTGGTTCTGTTGAACGCCGACCTCAGTGGCATCGCCTCGGTGGCACAGGGGCCAGCCGGGCCGCAGGGGCCCACCGGTCTGCAGGGGCCCGCGGGTCCGCAGGGCTCCGTCGGCGCGATGGGCGCGGCCGGAACTCCGGGCGCTGCTGGTGCACAGGGCCCCGCTGGCGCAATCGGCCCGCTGGGCCCGGCAGGACCGGTTGGACCGGCAGGCCCGCAGGGGCCGGCTGGGGCCCCGGGCGGTGTCGGCGGCGACGGTGCAGCGGGCGCCGTCGGACCGCAGGGCCCCGCCGGCGTGGCGGGCCCTCAGGGGCCGGCTGGTAACGACGGCGCTCCCGGCGCCGCAGGCGCAGCGGGCGCGCAGGGGCCGGCAGGCCCCGCTGGCCCGGTGGGTCCGGTCGGACCGACGGGACCGCAGGGCCCCGCTGGTCCTCTGGGGCCGCAGGGGCCCGCGGGCGTCGACGGCGCTCCGGGTACGCCCGGTGCTCCCGGTGCGGCTGGTACGATTGGCCCGCAAGGGCCCGCTGGTCTCGCGGGTCCGCAAGGGCCCGCTGGTAACGACGGCGCCCCCGGTACCGCTGGCGCGCCCGGCGCCGTTGGCCCGCAGGGTGCGGCCGGCGCGGCCGGTCCGCAAGGCCCTGCAGGCAACGACGGGGCCCCTGGTGCTACTGGTGCCGCGGGTGCGATTGGTCCGCAGGGGCCCGCTGGTCCCGCAGGTCCGCAAGGCGCGGCCGGTAACGACGGCGCTCCTGGTGCTGCAGGTGCCGTGGGTGCCATTGGTCCGCAGGGGCCCGCTGGGGTAGCGGGTCCGCAAGGTCCCGCCGGCAACAACGGCGCTCCTGGTGCTGCCGGTGCCGTCGGTGCCATTGGTCCGCAGGGTGCGGCCGGCGCGGCTGGTCCGCAAGGCCCTGCAGGCAACGACGGCGCCCCTGGTGCTACTGGTGCCGCGGGTGCGATTGGTCCGCAGGGGCCCGCTGGTCCCGCAGGTCCGCAAGGCGCGGCCGGTAACGACGGTGCCCCTGGTGCGATCGGCGCCGCGGGTGCCACTGGTCCGCAGGGTGCGGTTGGGGCGATGGGCCCGCAAGGCCCGGCCGGCAACGACGGTGCTCCTGGTGCGCAGGGCGCGGTGGGCCCGATGGGTCCGCAAGGTCCCGCCGGCAACGACGGCGCCCCGGGTGCGACCGGCGCCGCGGGTGCGATTGGTCCGCAGGGTGCGGCCGGCGCGGCCGGTCCGCAAGGCCCTGCAGGCAACGACGGCGCCCCTGGTGCTACTGGTGCCGCGG